>JAYVNL010000188.1:0-4252 GCA_043758495.1 Rhizobacter sp. | reverse complement strand
TTGCAGGTCGGGTCCTCGCCGTACTGGTCGTCGCCGACCGGCGCCGCGGCCATCGCGGCGCGCATCGCTGCGGTGGGTTGCGTCACGGTGTCGGAGCGAAGGTCGATGACGGGCGTCGCGGTCATGGTGATCCTTGCAGATGCGGCATCAACGCCGACGCGAGAGGCGCGGATCGAAGATGTCGCGCAAGCCGTCGCCCATGAGGTTCAGGCCGAGCACGGTGAGGGCGATCGCGACGCCAGGATAGACCGCGAGCTGCGGAGCCTGGAAGAGCTGCTGCTGCGCCTCGTTGAGCATGCGGCCCCACGACGGCGTCGGCGGCTGCGTGCCGAGGCCGAGGTAGCTGAGCGCGGCCTCGGCGAGGATGGCGAGCGCGAACTGGATCGTCGCCTGCACGATGAGGATGGCGGCGATGTTGGGCAGCACGTGCTCGAAGGTGATGCGCCACTCGCTCTTGCCCAGCGCGCGCGCCGCGATCACGAACTCGCGCGAGCGCACGACCAGCGCGCTGGCCCGCGTGATGCGTGCGAACACCGGCACGTTGAAGATGCCGATCGCGACGATCGAGGTGACGAGGCCCGGCCCGTAGATCGCCGTCAACATGATCGCCGAGAGCAGCGCCGGAAAGGCGAAGGTGAAGTCTGCGAGGCGCATCACGCCTTCCTCGACCCAGCCGCCCTTGACGGCGGCGAGCAGGCCGAGCGCGACGCCGAAGCCGATGCCGATGCCGACCGCTATCAGGCCGACGGCGATCGAGACGCGGCTGCCGACGATGAGCAGCGAGACGATGTCGCGGCCCAGGCTGTCGGTGCCCATCCAGTGCGACCACGAAGGCGGCTGCAGCTTGTGCGGGATGTCGAGCTCGATCGCGGCGTACGGCGTCCACACGAAGGACAGCAGGGCCAGGCCGATGACGCCGGCGACGAGCACGGCACCGATCGCGAAATTGGCGCGCCGCCAGCGGTTGGTCCGGTTCGCGTCTTCGCTCATGCACGTTTCACGCGCAGGCGCGGGTCGATGACGACATAGAGCACGTCGACCGCGAAGTTGATGACGACGACGGTCGCCGCGAGCAGCATGACGACGTTGCGCACGACGAGCAGGTCGCGGTTGGCGATCGCCTGGAAGACGAGGCGGCCGAGGCCGGGTAGCGAGAACACGTTCTCGATGACGACGGTGCCGGCGAGCAGGTTGGCGAACTGCAGGCCCATCACCGTGAGCACCGGCACCATCGCGTTCCTCAGCACATGGCCCCAGAGCACGCCGCGCGGCGTCTGCCCCTTGGCGCGCGCCGTGCGCACGAAGTCCTCGCGCAGCACGTCGAGCACCGCAGAGCGAACGATGCGCGCCAGGATCGCCGCCTGCACGACGGCGAGCGCGACGGCGGGCAGCACGAGCGCAGCGAGTGCCGGGCCGATGCCGCCGTCTTCAGCGTGCCAGCCGGGAAAGCCGCCCGCCGAGAACCAGCGCAGCTTCACCGAGAAGACGAGGATGAGCAGGATCGCGAACCAGAAATTCGGAATGGCGATGCCGATCTGGCTCACCGCCATGACGCCGACGTCGCCGGCCTTGCCATGCCGCGCCGCCGCGAACAGGCCGAGCGTGAAAGCGAGCGCCGCCGAGAGCGTCATCGCCATCAAGGCGAGCGGCACGGTGACGGCCAGCCGCTCGCCGACGAGCTGCGCGATCGGCGTGTCGTAGGCGATGCTGATGCCGAGATCGCCGGTGGCGAGGCCCTTCATCCAGTCGGCGTAGCGAACGACCGGCGGGCGGTCGAGGCCGAGCCTGGCCGAGAGCGCAGCCACCGACTCGGGTGTCGCGCTCTCGCCGAGCATGACCTGGGCGGCGTTGCCGGGCAGCACGTCGAGCACCGTGAAGATGACGACGGAGGCTGCGAGCAGCGTCAGGACGAAGCTCGCGAAGCGCTTGGCGAGAAAGAAGCTGATGGCCGGGGCCCGGTCGTTCAGGGGAGGTTCTTATGATGGCGCAAAGCCGCTCGCGCGCTGGCCCGCTACCTCGAGTTCTATGGCGGCGCCAGCGACAAGGTGCACGGCGAGACCCTGTCCTTCACCGCCGGCTACATGGCGCTGACGCTGCGCGAGCCGCACGGCGTGACCGGCCACATCGTGCCCTGGAACTATCCGATGCAGATCGTCGGCCGCAGCGTCGGCGCGGCGCTCGCGATGGGCAACGCCTGCGTGCTCAAGCCTGCCCCTTCGGCATCCGCGTCGTCGCCTTCGACTCGGTCGCCGGCGAGACGCCGATGCTGAAGACCTTCATGGGTGAAGACACGCCCGAGATGCGCGCCAAGTTCCTGTCGACGCCCGAGGACCTGGGCAACGCTGCCTGTTTCCTGTGCAGCGACGAGGCCTCGATGATCAGCGGCGCGGCGATGGAGGACGACGGCGGCCGCTGCATCTGACGCGGCCCGGGTCTCCCGAAGCGAACCCGTCCGGGCGCTCGCTCAGAAGGTCGTCGCCAGCATGAAGACGACCGCGCTCGCCATGACGAGCGTGGCCGCCCAGCCGAACACGCGGTGCCGTGCCGTGATCGTGTAGCGACCCATCAGCCGCTTCGACTGGCCGATCAACATGAGCACGACCATGATCGGCACCGAGATCACGCCGTTGACTACCGCGCTCCAGACCAGCGCCTTGATCGGATCGAGCTCGAAGAGGCTCATCGCGGTGCCGATGCCGGTGGCGGCGACGATGATGAGATAGAAGCCGCGTGCCTCGCGAAAACCATGCGAGAGGCCGGCGCGCCAGCCGAACAGTTCGCTGACGGCGTAGGCGGCCGAGCCGGCCAGCACCGGCACGGCGAGTAGCCCGGTGCCGATGATGCCCATCGCGAACACGGCGAAGGCAAAGTCGCCGGCGACCGGGCGCAAGGCCTCGGCCGCCTGCGCCGAGGTCTGGATGTTGGTGATGCCGTGCTCGTTCAGCGTCACCGCCGTGGCGACGACGATGCACAGGGCGATCACATTCGAAAAGCCCATGCCGACGATCGTGTCCTGCTTGATTCGCGACAAGTGCTCGGTCACGTATTCCGGATGCTCGCGCAGCGCCACCGCGTTCGGCCGGCGGTGGTTGTCCTCGACTTCCTGCGAGGCCTGCCAGAAGAAGAGGTACGGGCTGATCGTCGTGCCGAGCACGGCGACGACCATCGCGGCGTAGTCCTTGGGCGAAACACCGGGCGGGAAGAAGTTCCAGGGCTGCCACGACTCGCGGATCACCTGCTTCCACGGCACCGAAACGCTCAGGATCACCGCGACGTAGGCGAAGAGGGCCAGCGTCAGGTACTTGAGCACTCGCACCGAGCGTTCGTACGAGAAGTAGATCTGCGTCGCGATGCAGAGCGCGCCGAAGAAGAGGACGTAGACCGGCTGCGGTCCGCCGGCGAGCAGCCTGACGGCCTCGGCCATCGCGCCGATATCGGCCGCGATGTTGATCGTGTTGGCGACAACCAGAAGGCCGATCAGCGAGACCGTCAGCCAGCGCGGGCACATTTTGCCGATGTTGGTCGCCAGGCCATCGTGGGTGACGAAGCCGATCCGCGCCGAGAGCATCTGGATGCCGATCATCAGCGGCGTCGTCAGGAAGAGCGTCCAGACAAGCGCGAAGCGGAACTGGGCGCCCGCCTGCGAATAGGTGGCGATGCCGCTCGGGTCGTCGTCGGCGGCGCCGGTGATGAGGCCGGGGCCGAGCCGGCTGGTGAAGCTCGTCCCGTTCTCGCTCCGGACGCTCGGTTTCGTGGGGGCCGGCGTCGACACGCCCGATTGTCTCTGCGGTCGGCGACATCGCGAAGCGCTTCTCGCTGCCGAGGCGGGCTATGCGCCGCCCTTTCCTCGGTCAGGACCCGAGGCCCGCGAGCCTCGGGCTACGAGGCGACGAACTTCAGCGCGACGCCGTTGTTGCAGTAGCGCTTGCCCGTCGGCGCCGGGCCGTCGTCGAAAATGTGGCCCTGGTGGCCGCCGCAACGCACGCAGTGATACTCGGTTCGCGGGACTATCATCTTTACGTCGGTCTTGGTCGTGACCGCGCCGGGCAACGCCGCGTAGAAGCTCGGCCAACCCGTGCCGCTGTCGAACTTGGTCTCCGACGTGAAGAGCGCGAGGTCGCAGCCGGCGCAGAAGAACTTGCCCTTGCGGTGCTCGTTGTTGAGCGGGCTGGTGCCCGGGTACTCGGTGCCTTCGTGACGCAGCACGTCGTAGGCGGCGGGCGTCAGGCGCTGCTTCCATTCGGCATCCGAG
>JAYVNL010000187.1:0-4258 GCA_043758495.1 Rhizobacter sp. | reverse complement strand
GGTCGGCGGCAACCCGTTCGCCACGACTTCGATCTATTGCCTCATCGCCTTCCTCGAGCGGCGCTGGGGCGTGCACTTTCCGATCGGCGGAACCGGGGCGTTGGTGCGCGGCCTGGTCGATTTGATCGAAGGGCAGGGCGGCTCGGTGCAATGCGGCCGCGGCGTCGCGCAGATCACGGTCGATGGCGGCCGTGCCAGCGGCGTGCGCCTCGAGAGCGGCGAACACATGGCCGCCGACGTGGTCGTCTCCAACGCCGACTCGGCCTGGACCTACAAGCACCTGCTTGCGCCCGGGCATCGCAAGCGCTGGACCGACAAGCGCATCGACAAGGCGCGCTACTCGATGAGCCTTTTCGTCTGGTACTTCGGCACCCGCCGCCGCTACGAGGATGTCGCCCACCACACGATCCTGCTCGGCCCGCGCTATCGCGAGCTGCTCGGCGACATCTTCGACCGCAAGGTGCTGGCCGAGGACTTCAGCCTCTACCTGCATCGGCCGACCGCGACCGATCCGGCGCTCGCGCCCGAAGGCTGCGACGCGTTCTACGTGCTTTCGCCGGTACCGCACCTCGAGAGCGGGACCGACTGGCGGGCCGTGGCCGAGCCGTACCGGAAGGCGGTCGAGGCACGTCTGCAGGAGCGGTTGCTGCCGGGCCTCGCCGACGAGATCGTCACCTCGCGCCTGCTGACGCCGCAGGACTTCCAGGACCGCTTGTCGTCCTACCGCGGCGCCGCCTTTGGTCTCGAGCCGGTGCCCACGCAAAGCGCCTGGTTCCGGCCGCACAACCGCAGCGAAGAGGTCGACGGTCTCTACCTCGTCGGCGCCGGCACGCATCCGGGCGCCGGCCTGCCCGGCGTGCTGTCGTCGGCCCGAATCCTCGATACGGTGGTCCCTCATGCCGATGCCTTCGCACGCCCGCGCACCTGAGCGCCTGAGCGCCTGAGCGCCGACCGACCTCGCCGCCTGCAAGGCGACGCTCGCCAACGACTCGCGGACTTTCCTGGCCGCCTCGTACCTGCTGCCGAGGGCGGTGCGCGATCCGGTGTGCGCGCTGTACGCGTTCTGCCGCGTTGCCGACGACGCGATCGCGTCGTGGCCGCGCGCGGCAAGTTCCGCAGCACAGGCGAGCCAGCCGACGCCGACGCCGACGCCGACGACGAGTACGCGATCCTTCATCACCCGCCGCTCGCCTCGCCGCAGCGTGCCGGCGATCTCATGGTCGGCCGCGATTGACGCTGCATTTCTATCTGTCTATGCTACTTGACACCTGTGCTGCCTCTGCAAGTTGACAGTGGTGCACGACGAAGAAAGACGTGTCGAGGAGGACGACTTGCAAGCCATCCAGCGAATACGGCAGGCGCTCGAGAAAGCGGTGTCCCATGGCGAGGCGCAAGGGGCGCCGCCGAAGCTCGCAGCGGCGATCCGCCACGCTGTCTTCCCGGGCGGCGCCCGCATCCGGCCGCAACTCTGCCTGGCCGTCGCGAGCGCCTGCGGCGACGACGACCCGGTGCTGGCCGATGCCGCCGCGGCTGCCGTCGAGCTGCTGCACTGCGCCTCGCTCGTCCACGACGACCTGCCGTGCTTCGACGACGCCGCCCACCGCCGCGGCGTGGCAAGCGTGCACCGTGCCTATGGCGAACGGCTGGCCGTGCTCGCCGGCGATGCGCTCATCGTCCTCTCGTTCCAGACCGTGGCGGCCGGTTCGCTGCAGTCGCCGGCCCGGCTCGGCGCGCTGTTGTCGACGCTGTCGCGCGGTGTCGGCATGCCGTTCGGCATCGTCGCCGGGCAGGCCTGGGAGTGCGAGTCGCAGATCGTCCTCGGCGACTACCACCGCGCCAAGACCGGAGCGCTGTTCGCGGCGGCGACGATGGCCGGCGCCGAGGCCGCCGGTTGCGATCCGAAGCCGTGGCAGGCGTTCGGCGAATGGCTCGGTGAGGCCTATCAGGTCGCCGATGACATCCGCGATGTCGTCGCCGATCCCGACGTCATCGGCAAGCCGGTCGGCCGCGACGCCGCCCTCGGCCGACCGAGTGTGGCGCGTGAACTCGGCCTGCGCGAAGCGATCCGCCGCTTCGACCGGCTCGTCGCCAGCGCCGCCGAGGCGATTCCGGCCTGCCGCGGCGCCGCGCAGCTGCGCGCCCTGGTGCGCCACGAATCGGAGCGGCTCGTGCCGCATGCCTGGTCGGAGCACGCCGAACGCATCGCAGCGTGATGAGCCCGCTCCACCGCGGCACCGCGCCTGCGCCGCCACAGCGGGCCGAGGGCGGCCTTCGCGACCGCTGGCTCGGCTGGCGCGACCGGCTGCTCGCATCGCCGTCGTTCCAGGCCCGGGCAGCGCGTTTTCCGCTCACGCGATGGATCGCCCGCCGCCGCGCCCGGGCCGTCTTCGACCTCGTCGCCGGCTTCGTGTATTCGCAGGTGCTGCTGGCCTGCGTGAAGCTGCGCGTCTTCGAACTGCTCGCCGAAGGACCGCGGCGCCTCGACGACATCGCCCGGCGCGTCGGCCTCGACGCTGCTGCCGCCGACCGCCTGCTGTCGGCCGCGGTGGCGCTGCGACTCGTCGAGCGCCGCGGCGACGATCGCTTCGGCCTCGGCGTGCTCGGCGCGCCGCTGGTCGGCAACGCCGGCCTCGCGGCCATGATCGAGCACCACGAGTTGCTCTATGCCGACCTCGGCGATCCGGTCGCGCTGCTGCGTGGCGACCGGAGCTCACCTTCGCGGCTGGCGGCGTACTGGCCGTACGCGGGCGCCGCCGAGCCGGCTGCAGCTCAGGCCACCGAGGTGTCGGCCTATTCGCAGTTGATGTCGGCTTCGCAGCCGCTGGTCGCGGGCGAGATCCTCGCCGGCTATCCGTTCGGTCGCCACCGCGCCGTGCTCGACGTCGGCGGTGGCGAGGGCACGTTCCTCATCGCCGCCGGCACGAAGCTGCCGCGGCTCGGCCTGATGCTGTTCGACCTGCCGGCCGTCGCCGCGCGCGCGGAGCAGCGCTTCGCTGCCGCCGGCATGAGCAAGCGCGCCGATGCGATCGGCGGCAGCTTTCTTCATGACCCGCTGCCGAAAGGCGCCGACATCGTCACGCTCGTCCGCATCCTTCACGATCATGACGACGCCAGCGTCGCCGTGCTGCTCGCAGCGGTCAACGCGGCCTTGCCGGTCGGCGGCACGTTGCTCGTCGCCGAGCCGATGGCCGAGACGCCTGGCGCCGAGCCGATGGGCGACGCCTACTTCGGTTTCTACCTGCTCGCCATGGGCCGCGGCCAGCCGCGCTCGAGCGCTCGCCTGATCGAGTTGATGGCGGCGGCCGGCTTCACCGGAATGCGCCTTCGCACCACCCACCTGCCGCTGCAGACGCGACTCCTGGTCGGGACCAAGCCTTCGCGAAAACCCTAGGCCTGAAATTCGTAAACCAAGATTGACACTATAGGCAGTAAGCCTAAGATGACACCGTGCCCTGGTTCCGTATGTCGCCCTTGTTGCCGCCCGTTGCGGCTGCCATGAGCCCGCTTCCCGGTCGCTTCGACGGGTCGCCCGAATGAACACCCTGGCGGTCGTTCTCGAGCGCCCCGAGCACCTCGATCTGAGGCGCCTCGAGCTGACACCGCCGACCGATGGCGACATCGTCGTCGACACCCTGTGGAGCGGCATCAGCACCGGCACCGAGAAGCTGCTCTGGACCGGGCGCATGCCGCAGTTCCCGGGCATGGGTTACCCGCTGGTGCCGGGCTACGAATCGGTGGGTCGCATCGTCGAGGCCGGGTCGGCTTCGGGCCGGACCGTCGGCGAGCAGGTCTTTGTTCCGGGCGCGCGCTGTTTCGGCGAAGTGCGCGGCCTGTTCGGCGGCGCCGCCTCGACGCTGGTGGTCGACGCCAACCGAGTCGTTCCGATCGCTGCGAGCATGGGCGAGCAGGGCGCGCTGCTCGCGCTTGCCGCGACCGCGTATCACGCTGTCGCCGGCGAGCGCCGCCACGGCACGCCGATCGTGGCGCCCGATCTTATCGTCGGCCACGGCGTCCTCGGCCGGCTGTTGGCGCGCATGACGATCGCCGCCGGCTTCGCGCCGCCCACGGTCTGGGAATTGGACAAGGTCCGTCAGCAGGGCGGGGCGGGCTACGCCGTCGTCCATCCCGACGACGACGCTCGCCGCGACTACAACGCCATCTACGACGTCAGCGGCGACGCTTCCATCCTCGACAGCCTGATCGCCCGCCTCGCACCCGGTGGCGAGGTCGTGCTCGCCGGCTTCTACAGCGAGCGGCT
>JAYVNL010000186.1:0-12899 GCA_043758495.1 Rhizobacter sp. | reverse complement strand
TTTCGCGGCCGCCGAACGACGCGAGGTGCTCGGTGCGCTGCTGGCAGTCGATGGTCCCGATGCCGTGGCCGCGGCAGAACGCGACCAGTCCGGCCAGCGCGATCTTCGACGCGTCGGTACGGTGGGCGAACATCGACTCGCCGAAAAACATGCGGCCGATGCAGACGCCGTAGAGGCCGCCTGCCAGCTCGCCGTCGATCCAGGTCTCGACGCTGTGGACGCTGCCGCCAGCGTGCCAGCGTCGATAGGCGGCGATCATCTCCGGCACGATCCAGGTGCCGCCACCGCCGCCGCGCGGCGTCGTCGCGCAGGCGGCGATGACGCGGTCGAAGGCACTGTCGATGCGCAACTCGCAGCCTGGCGTGGCGATGAAGCGGCGGATCGTCTTCTTCAGCGACCGGGCGAGCTTGAACTCGGCCGGCAGCAGCACCATGCGCGGGTCGGGCGACCACCACAGGATCGGCTGGCCCTGGCTGTACCAGGGGAAGATGCCCTTCGCGTAAGCCTCGCCGAGCCGCCGGTTCGTGAGCTCGCCGCCAGCAGCGACGAGGCCCGGCGCCTCGCTGTCGGCGCCGAGCGCCTGGCTGGCCGCGGGAAGCGGATCGGCGGCGCGTTCGAGCCAGCAGACCACGACCGGATCAGTTGCCGGCGTCGACCGTGGCGAGCGGCTTCTTCTGCGTCAGGGCGACGCCGTTCCTCACCGCGATGATCTCGGCCAGGATCGAGACCGCGATCTCGGCGGGGGTGCGACTGCCGATGTCGAGGCCGATCGGGCCATGCAAGCGCTCGATCTCGGCGCCGCTGAGATCGAACAGGGCGAGCCGTTCCTTCCGCTTGGCGGTGTTACCGCGCGAGCCGAGTGCGCCGATGTAGAAGGCCGGTGACTTCAGGGCCTCGAGCAGCACGAGATCGTCGAGCTTGGGGTCGTGCGTGACGGCAACGACGGCCGTGTGCGGATCGAGCTGCATCTCGGTGGCGACGTCGTCGGGCATGGCCGCGCTGAAGGTGGTGCCGGGCACATCCCAGGTCAGGTGGTATTCCTCGCGCGGGTCGCAGACGGTGACTTCGAAGTCGAGGCCGAGTGCCATTTGCGCGAGCGAGCGCGACAACTGGCCGGCGCCGATCACGAGCATCCGCCAGCGTGGGCCGAAAAGGGCGCGCAGGGTCGTGCCGTCGAAGGCGAAAACTTCGCCGCGTCGCGCCGGCTCGACGCGCACGCTGCCGCTGCCGAGATCGACGACGCGCGCCACCAGCTCGTGACGCGCCGTGCGCGCGAGCACTTCGTCGATCCACGCCGTGTCCTGCAGCGGCTCCTGGACCAGCCGCAGGTTGCCGCCGCACGGCAGGCCGAAGCGCGCCGCCTCTTCCTTGCTGACGCCGTAGTGGATGAGCGACGGCTGGGCGACGCGCTCGCCTTTGCGGATGCGGTCGATGAGGTCGTCTTCAACGCAGCCTCCGGAGACCGATCCAACGACGAGGCCGTCGTCGCGCATTGCCAGCAAGGCCCCGGGCGGTCGCGGCGCCGAGCCCCAGGTCTCGATGACCGTCACGAGCCACACGCCGTGGCCCGAAACGCGCCACTCGCGCGCTTGCTGCAAGACCTGCAGATCCAGACTGTCCATGCGCCACTGTGCCACGAACGAAGGCCCGCCGAGGCGGGCCTGGTCAGCATCGGGAAGGAGTCGCCGTCAGATCTTGCCCATGACCAGCAGAAGGACCACGATCAGAAGCACCAGACCGAGGCCGCCGCTTGGGCCGTATCCCCACGAACGGCTGTGGCCCCAGTTCGGCAGCGCACCGACGAGCAGCAAGATCAGGACGATCAACAGGATGGTTCCAAGCGTCATGGTGTTTTCCTCGTGTCGGGCTTCCGCGAAGGCGGAATGCATCGCGATAGGTTACGGCGTCGCAACCACGGCCGCGCCGGGCGGTGGTGCCGACTTGCTGTCGGGCGCGGGCGGGCCACTCGCCGCGTCGATTCCTACATCCGCGCCACGGTAGGCGTTGCTACTGCATGAACCAGCCGTGGCTGACGACGAGCGACTGGCCGGTCAGTGCCTTCGAGGGGAAGGCCGCGAAGAAGAGCGCGACTTCGGCAACGTCGGCGACGGTGGTGAACTCGCCGTCGACGGTCTCTTTCAACATCACCTTCTTGATGACTTCGTCTTCGCTGAGGCCGAGCGCCTTGGCCTGCTCGGGAATCTGCTTGTCGACCAGCGGTGTGCGAACGAAGCCGGGGCAGATCACGTTGGCGCGCACGTTGTGCGCAGCGCCTTCCTTGGCGATCACCTTGGCCAGGCCGATCAGGCCGTGCTTGGCGGCGACGTAGGGCGCCTTCAGCATCGACGCTTCCTTCGAATGCACCGAGCCCATGTAGATGACGCTGCCGCCGCGCCCCGACGCGTACATGTGCGGCAGGCAGGCCTTGGTGGTGAGGAAGGCGCCGTCGAGGTGGATGGCGAGCATCTTCTTCCACTCGGCGAATGGAAAGTCTTCGAGCGGGTGGACGATCTGGATGCCGGCGTTGCTCACCAGCACGTCGACGCCGCCCCATGCCTTCACAACCGCGGCGACGGCGTCGTTCACCTGCGCTTCGTCGGTCACGTCGGCGGCGACGGCCATCGCCTCGGCGCCGGTGCCGCGCAGCTCGGCGGCGGCGGCCTCGGCGGCGTCGCGGTTCATGTCAGCGATGGCGACCTTGGCGCCTTCGCGGGCATAGGTGGCGGCGATTTCCTTGCCGATGCCGCTGGCGGCGCCGGTGACGATGGCGATCTTGCCCTCAAGCTGCTTGCTCATGGTGTTGTGCCCTTGAATCCGGTGGATGGGGTGACGGTGGTGGATGCTTTCGGCGAGTCGGCAGCGAAGTCGAACACGTGCACGCCTTCTGCCTTGCGCTCGCGGCCGAGCCAGCGCGGATCCTCGAGCGTGGTCTGCGTGTCGGCCAGACCGGCGGCCCAGTGCTCGACCATCGAGGCGCGCGAGAACTCGTAGTCCTTCGACTGGCTCTCGTAGTGCTTGCTGCGGTAGATCAGGTGGACGACGTCGACCGAGCCCTCCGACGGCAGGCCAGCGAGCATCCTCGCGTCGGCATCGTCGCGAAGGTTCGCGGGCAGGCGGGCAATCAGGCGCCGCGCTGCCTGCAGGGTCGCCTGGCGGCGCAGCTCGTAGGTGGTGTTCAGCCGGGTCCGGCTCGAGAAGCGGATGTCCTTCTCGCGCTCGCTGACCTCGGCCAGGTTGGTCGGCATGTCGCCTCGCGCCGCGAACAGGTCGACCTGGAAGACCAGCCGCGGCCGCTGGCCCGGCTCGTCGAGCACGTATTGCAGCGGCGTGTTCGAGACGATGCCGCCGTCCCAGTAGAACTCGCCATCGATCTCGATCGGCGGGAATCCCGGCGGCAGCGCACCGCTGGCCATGACGTGGCGCGCGTCGATGCGCTGCTCGGTGCTGTCGAAGAAGCAGAAATTGCCGCTCGTCACGTTGACCGCTCCGACCGAGAAGCGGACCGCTCCCGAGTTGAGGAGGTCGAAGTCGACCAGCCGATCGAGCGACTGGCGCAGCGGTGCGGTGTCGTAGTAGCTGATCGCGGCAGGCGTCCCGGGCGGCTGGAACGGCGCTGCCGGAACTCGCGGCGAGAAGAAGCCGGCCACGCCGAACAGCATGGCGATCGTCGCGTTGGTCTCGTTGACGGCGTCGCGCGCGCCCTGCGCCAGCTGCGAGAGCGACGGCAGCTCGGGTGCGAACGGAAACGACGACACGCCTTCCCAGAACTCGCGCAGCCGCGCCAGCCGTCGCGCCGGCGGATTGCCGGCGATGAGCGCCGCGTTGATCGCGCCGATCGAGATGCCGGCGACCCAGTCGGGCGTGTGCTGCATGGCGGCGAGGCCTTCGAAGACGCCGGCCTGGTAAGCGCCGAGGGCGCCGCCGCCCTGCAGAACAAGGATGCAGTCCTCGGCGCCGGCAGTGCGACGGCGCGATTTCTTCGCTGCTGCCTTCAATGGCGGTAGCTCGAGTCGGTGCGGTCGAGCCGGCGCAGCAGGCCGGGCCAGATCAGGCCGGCGCCGCCGCCGCGCGTCACTGCGCGGGCCTGCTCGCCCGCCGTCTGGATGATGCTGCTGTCGACCTCGGTGAGCTCGCCGCTGGCGAGCGTGCCGCCGGCCTGGGCGCGGATCTGGATCGCGCACGCTGCCTCGAACAGGTACATCGCCTGGAACGCCGCCGCCACCGAGCCGCCGACGGTGAGCAGGCCGTGATTGCGCAGCATCAGGAAGTTGTTGCTGCCGAGGCTGGCGACGAGGCGGGGCTTTTCCTCGTCGCGCAGCGCCACGCCTTCGTAGTCGTGGTAACCAAGGCTCGAGAGCACGAAAATTGACTGCTGCGAGATCGGCAACACGCCGCGCTTTTGCGCCGACACGGCGACGCCATTGAGCGTGTGCGTGTGCATGACGCAGTGCGCATCATGGCGCGCCGCGTGCACGGCGCTGTGGATGGTGAAGCCGGCCGGGTTGATGGGGAAGGGCGTGTCCTGGAGGATCTTGCCCTGGATGTCGATCCTGACCAGGCTCGACGCCGTGATCTCGTCGAACATCAGTCCGTAGGGATTGATGAGGAAATGCTCGGTGCCCGGAATCTTCGCGGTGACGTGGGTGAAGACGAGATCGTCCCAATGAAAGTGGGCGACCAGCCGGTAGGCAGCGGCGAGGTCGACGCGGGCCTGCCATTCTTCCGCGGCCACCTTGCCCTCGAGGCTCAGGATCATGCGGGACAGTTCGGTCGGTGCATTCACGGTGGTTCCTTCGCTGCTGCGGATCGAGTCGCAAAGTATCCATCAGCCGCCCTTTGCCGGCGCGCTGCTTGCCAGCATCGCGGCATGACCGAAGACACCGCCTCCGCCCCCGTTTCGCCGCTCGCCGCCGGGCTCATCGCCGCGGCAGCCTGGATCGTCCCGATGGCACTCAGCGCCTCGACCAGCCCGACCCCGAACCATCCGCGCGCCATGCTCTGGTACGAGAGTTTGCGCATGCCGTCGTTCAAGCCGCCCGACGCAGCCGTGCCCATTGCGTGGGCCGCGATCGAGACGGCGCTGGCGTTCGCCGCCTATCGCCTGCTCCGCAGGCCCGGCTCGCCGGCACGCAGTCGCGCCCTCGGCTGGCTCGGTGCCAACGTGGTCGCGATCGGCGGCTGGAGCCGGCTCTTCTTCGGGCAGCGCAACCTGCCGGCCAGCACCGTCGCAGCGGCGACGATGATCGGCAGCGGCGCCGCCTACGTCGCCGAATCGCGCAAGGTCGATGGCGAAGCCGCCGCCGCCGGCGTGCCCTTCGTCGCGTGGGTCGCCTTCGCCACCGTGCTCACCGCGGCGATCTGGCGCCGCAATCGCTGACCGCGCATTGGCAGGCTGTGCTGAGCACTTCACGGTCGGTGGCCGCGTTACAGGCGGCAGCGGACGAACGGTCGCGGTGCCGAGTTGCGGCGTTCGATGGCGCGGTGACACTGCCGACATCCCCGCTTCGAGCCACCCGATGCACTCCACCTTCGATCAGACCCAGCCCCGGCATTCGCGCTGGGACCGTGACGGCGCCGAGTACGTGCGCTCGAGCATCGACTGGTGCGCGCGCTGCTCGATTCGCCTCGTCGCCCTCAACCCGGGGCTCGATGCCGAGCAGGCGCTCGACCTCGCCCACGAGCTCAGCCTCGTCGACAACCTGCGCTCCCTGACGCCCGAGTTGGTGGCCGAGGACCTGCGCTCTATCGATCTGCCGATCGACGATTGACGATCGCGGGGAGCCGGCGCGGCGTTGCCGCGCGGCCATGCGGGAAGGGCGGCGATGCGGATCCGCTCTCACCTGCTGCTGCTGGCCACCGTCGTCCTCGCGAGAGGGTGCGCGTCACCGCGTTCCTCGTCGACGGCGAGATTCAGCGCTTGCTCTGTGCGCTCGCCGTGATGGCGAGTTCGCCCGCCCTGAAGTCGGGTGACATGACGGCTTTCTATGCCGAGGCGAGGCCGGCAACCTGGCGCCCGATGTAGCAGAATTCTGCCGCGCGGCAGGGTTCCTGATCGCTTGTAGGCCTCACGTCCTACGCCGCGCATCCCGAGCCGCCCCTACCGTCCGTCGCACCTCAAATCAGGAGACCTCCATGAGCCTCATCAGTTTCATCCGCGAAGCCGGCGAAAAGCTGTTCAGCCATCCCGCCGCCGCGCCCTCCGCTACCGCTGCGCAGCCCGACATGGCCGCCCTCAACGCCACGGCGGGTGCGGCGATCGAGAAGTACATCGGATCACAGAACCTGAAGGCCGATGGCCTCAACGTCGACTACGACGGCGCCACCCAGACGGTCACGGTGAGCGGCGTCGCACCGGACCAGGCGTCCAAGGAAAAGATCGTGCTCTGCTGCGGCAATGTCGCGGCCGTCGCGAAGGTGAACGACATGCTCACCGTCGCCGGGCCCGCGGAACCGGAAAGCACTTATCGCGAAGTCAAGCCGGGCGACACGCTCTCGAAGATCGCGAAGGATGCCTACGGCGACGCCAACGCCTATATGAAGATCTTCGAAGCGAACAAGCCGATGCTGTCGAACCCGGACAAGATTTATCCGGGCCAGATCCTGCGTATTCCGGCCAAGAGCTGAGGGGAACACCATGGGCCTCCTCGATATCCTCAAGCAGTACGCGGGCGACTCGACTCCGCCGCACGCCGACGTGAACGGCCATTTCAACGAGGTCGCGCAGGCGGCATCGCCGGCCGATCTGGGCAACGGCATCGCTGCAGCATTCCGCTCCGACGCGACGCCGCCGTTCGGCCAGCTCGTCGGCGGCTTGTTCGGGAACTCGAGCTCGCAGCAGCAGGCCGGCATGCTGAACCAGCTCATCCAGGGACTCGGCACCGGCGGCCTCGCGTCGGCGGCGGGCGGCGTGCTCGGCAAGATCTTCGGCAACGGTGCGGCACCTGCGACGATCACGCCGGAGCAGGCTTCTCGCCTGTCGCCCGACGATGTGGCGTCGATCGCAGCACAAGCCGAGAAGCGCGACCCGTCGATCGTCGATCGCATGGGCCAGTTCTATGCCGAGCATCCCACGCTCGTGCAGACGCTCGGCGCTGCCGCCCTGAGCATCGTCATCCGGAACGTGAGCCGGCGCCAGTGAGCCGGCGTTGACGAGGCGGCCCGGCCTGCGCTGGGGGCCGGCCTCCTCCGCCAGACGCTAGAGGATCTGGGTGTCCTCGAAGTCGGGCGGTCGCTTCGGCGACCGCGACGTGATGAACGGCTCGTTCAACGCTGCGACGACTTCGTTGGCGGCGGCGAGCGTCTTGCTGGTTTCGTTCCTACGTGCGCTCAATGAAACCGCGAGCGCCTTCTGACTGCGAAGCTCGGTCCGGAGCGAGTCCAGCTGCGAGACGAGGTTTTGCTGCTTGACCATCAGCGCCGAGCGAGCCTGGTCATGCTTGCGCGCTCGGTCCATCAGTGCGCCGATCTGGCGGCTGTACCACCACTTGCTGCACAGCCACGTCACCGCGATGAAAATCGCGATGGCCAGGGCCGCGCCGGCGAGCAGTCCGAAAGGCGACAACGGCGTGGACATGAAAAATCGTACCAAAGGCCCGACCGGCGGTCGATGGCAAAACCGGCGCCGGATGCCAACCCCTACCGAAATAAGCGGGCCGTGACCGGCCGACCGGGGCGTTGACGCACATTGGAGGCCTTCGCCCGGCAGGGGATGCTCATGGACGACTTCATTCGCGCCAAGGCCCAGTCCAACTTCGCGATGAAGCTGTGGCGCGGCGAGCGCATGTGCCTCGTGGCCTTCGACGTCGCCGCCCCGGAGCCCGATCTGGTGGGCTTCGCGATCGAGTGCAAGCCGCCCGGCGCCAAGCGCTTCACGCCGCTCATGAATCGGCTCGCGTTCAGCTACGACAAGCCAGTCGCCGCGGCCGTGACCGGCGACAAGGTGTTCTCGTCGAAGCCGGCGCCGTTCCAGAAATTCCGCTGGGTCCATTTCCCCTTCGAGCCGATACCGGGTCTCTACACCTACCGTGGCACCAAGATGCACATGCCGAGCGACGGCGTCGTCAAGGCCGGCGCTTCGCTGACGCTCGCGATCTCGCTCGACCCGGTGACCTACGCCGGCTTCGTCGACGTCGGCATCACGAAGATGAAGGGCGACATCTACCGCTGGATGGGCTTCGAAGCCGGTGACCTCATCTTCGCGATGCTCGACGAAGCCGTGGCCAACTCGTCGATCTCGCTCGACGTCTTCGCCTTCGGCCTCAAGGAGCCCGACATCGTGGCGCGCCTCGAACAACTCGGACCGCGACTGCGGGCGGTCATCGACGACTCGGTCGACAAGAACAAGGACACCGGCGCGATCAGCGGTCATGGCGCCGCCGGCAGCAACGAGAGCGCGGCCGCGCCGGCGTGCCCTTCAAGGTGCTGGCCGGCTCGACGAACTTCAGCTTTCGCGGCCTCTACATTCAGGCCAACAACGCGCTCGTCTTCAACGATGCGGGCGTCGCCTCGCTCCATGCGCAGGCGTTCGAGCAATCGTTCAGCGACCCCGCCGGGTTCAAGAAGAGCGAACTCTCGAAGAAGTGGCTGCTGGCGCCAGCCGCGGCGGCACCGGTGCACGTGTGCTTCTCACCGTACGCGTCGTCGGACCTTTCGCTGAACCCGGTGCGGGGCGCGATCGAGCAGGCGAGCTCGTCGGTGTGCGGCCTGGAGATCAAGAAGCCCGACGGCAGCGTCGGCCTCGTCGACTTCGCCTTCCTCTCCAAGAACGCGCCGCCGCCTTTCAGAGCCGAATGGAGCGGCGGCCGGGGCATCAACGTGCATCACAAGTTCGTCGTCACCGACTTCAACCTGCCGACGGCGAAGGTGTTCACCGGCTCGTCGAACCTGGCGCCGAGCGGCGAGAACGGCAACGGCGACCATCTGCTCATGATCGAAGACCAGCGCATCGCCACCGCGTACGCGATCGAGGCCCTGCGCGTCTTCGACCATCTTCACTTCCGCAGCACGATGCAGGATGCGTCGACGGCTCCGCCCGCGGCCCGCAAGGAAGCCCTGACGCTGCGCAAACCGCACGCCATCACCGGCAAGGCGGCATGGTTCGAGACCTACTACGTGGCCGATTCGCAGAAGCTGTGCGACCGGCAGCTGTTCGCGAGCTGACATGGCGATGCGGCGTCGTGCCAACATGCTGCCATGCCCGACACCAACGACGAAGCTTCCCTCGACGAGGCCATCCACGACGACCGCATCTGGCGCGACAACGGCTGGACGGCACGCGTCGTCAAGAACGAGGACGACGAAGGTTGGGCCGTTGCGATGTTCAAGGGCAGCGAGCCTGAACCGGCACTCGTCGGGCCGTGGACCATGGGGCGCGACAAGAGGAACCCGAAGCCGCTCGACACAGCCGCCTTCAACACGCTCGTGAAGACGGCGGCCGAGGTCCTGCGCAGGCACGAACAGCAGACGCATGCCGACCTGCACAAGCGCGTGACCGTGACAGCGGGCACGCGGCGGATCACGGTCAGGCTCGACATCGTCGCCGACGAGGACGACGCCCACGCCATGCTGAGCGCCGTCGACGAGGGCGGCATCGATCTTGCCACCGTGCGTGTCGGTGCCGGCTTTCGGCTGACCGCGCAGGCGGCGTCAGCGTGGATCGAGAACGACTACCGCAAGCCCTGACGCGCCGACCAAGTACATTCGGCATCGTTCAAAAAACAGGATCACCCCATGCCCATCCGCACTGCATCGCTGTCCCGTCAGCTTCAGAAGAACGGCCAGCGACTTCACCTCGCGATGGCCAGCCGCGCCTTTTCCCAAGGCGCCGACAAGCCCGCGAGCCCGACCGAAGTTGCACTTCGCGACGAGCGCGCCGCGTTGAAGGCCGACCAGAAGAGGCGGCAGGAAGCTGCCAAGGCGCCGAAGCCGAAGGCGGCCAAGCGCGTGCTGGTGGCGCGGCCCGTCAAGGCACCCAAGGCCGCCAAGCCGCCGAAGGAGGCGAAGGCTCCGAAGGAACTGAAGGCCGGGCAGAAGGCCAAGCCGTCGCGTGCCGACAAGCTGACCAAGAAGGCCGAGAACCTCGAGGCCGCCAAGAAGGCCGACCGGAAGTCCGCCAAGACCTGACGGGTCAACCCGAGGCGGCGCCCCGGCCTCGGGGCGCTGTGGGCGGCAGCTCGAGCGCCGTGAGCCAGAGCCTGGCGTCGAGCTCGAGCTGGTGGTATTCGGGCTCCATGTGCGTGCAGAGCGCGTAGAACGCTTTGTCGTGCTCGCGCTCCTTCAGGTGCGCGAGCTCGTGCACGACGATCATCTTCAGGAACGGCGCCGGTGCCTGCTTGAAGAGGCTGGCGACGCGGATCTCGCGCTTGGCCTTCAGCTTCGTGCCCTGCACCCGCGACATCGTCGTGTGCGTGCCGAGCGCGTTGCGAACGATGTGCAGAGACTTGTCGTACTGCACCTTCGCCAGCGGCGGCGCGTTGCGCATGAAGCGCGACTTGATGTCACCGACGTAGTCGTAAAGGGCGCGGTCGTTGTGAACGCCGTGACCGTCGGGATAGCGGCGGCGCACCGTCTCGGCCAGCCGACCCTCATCGATGAGCAAGCGCACGCGTGCCAGAAGCTCGGGCGGGTAGCCGTTCAGGTAACCCAGCATCAGCGGCTTCGCTTCTGCTCGCGCAGCATGAAGAGGTACAGGCTTTCGACCTTGGCGCGCGCCCACGGCGTGCGCCGCAGGAAGGCCAGGCTCGACTTCATGCCCGGTTCGTTCTGGAAGCAGCGCACCGGGACTTGCTCGGCCAGCCCGGGCCAGTCGTAGTGCGCCACGAGCGCCGACAGGATCGCCTCCAGGGTCAGGCCGTGGAGAGGGTTGTGGCGCTGGGCGAGCGGCGGGGTCGGGTCGGCCATGAAGGCGATCTTCGCCGCTATTCGACGACACTGGCAAACGCCCTGACCCGTGCGGGAGAGACAACACAATGCGCCGGGCCTCCGTTCGCGCCGACCTCGCCGAACACGCACCGGACATCGAGATACTCGAAGCGACGACGAGCACTGTCGCCCTCGCTGCCGCGACCCATGGCGTCGAGCCGGCGCGCCTCGACAACCGCAGGTTCAAGGATCGCTTCGGTGCCAAGGCGAAGATGCTCGACGCCGCCGAGGTGCTGGTGGGCACGAGCCACCCGGTCGGCGGCGTGTGCCCGTTCGGGCTGCCGCGATCGATGCGAACCTATGCAGATGTCTCCATGCGCGGATTCGACATCGTCTGCCCGGTTTTGAACACTACAGTCCGGTGATGCTCAAGTTCATCTCGTCTGCCGCGCTGCTTGTCGTTCTGAGCGCCTGCGCCGCCACGTCTGAAACGCAGGAGCGTTGCACGCCACAGTGGCCACCCGGGCCTTGCAACGATGCGCAGATCAAGAAGTGAAACGCCCCAGCTCAGGGTTGCTGATGCTGAGGCGATCGTTTCTTTCTTGGTTCCCCGACCTGGGCTCGAATCAGGGACCGACGGATTAGCAGTCCCCCGAAAGCGCCGCGCTTCTTCAGGTTGAGCCCCCTGACGCGGACGCCGGAGCCGGTCCGGATCATCTTCTTCAGACTGAGCACCGCCAGTCCGCCACGCGACTTTGGAGTCGCCCGGCCTGGAACGCGCGCCGCCCGGTTGATCGCAAACTCTCTTCGCAGTTCAAGCGTCCAAATGCCCGCACCGGGGCTGTGCGGCTGATCGTACGATTACCGAAAGATTGGGAGACCGATGTCTACACGAGCCGCCGCGACGGTCGAAGCTCGCCTCGCCGTCCTGGTGGACTTGCTTCGATTCGGGCCCAGGGCAGTCGCCCCGACAACACCACCAGCGGGTGGCGGATGTCGATCATCGCGTCCAGGCGGGAGCGGAAGAAGTCCGGTGTGCTCAAGTCTCAATCCCCCAGAAATCAACTCCAACTCGATTGGAATTCGAGGCAAAACGCAAGCAACATTCAGGCCGAGAACCTAGCATCCATGCGGGTTGGCGGATATTTGCAGGGCCGACGATGTAGACGGCCAGCACCGGCGGCTTCAGCTGGTTGATCACTGCCATGGCAGCCCCCTGCGCGACGATCACGTCCACCGGCAAACGAACGAGCTCTTCGAGGAGGGCAGGAACGCGTTTTCGATAACGTCGTCGCCCTAGCGGAGTTCGAGCGACATGTTGCTGCCTTCGACGTGGCTCAACACCGCCAGCTCGTTCCGATACGCGGCCACGAACAGGGGCCAGGCTCGCTGCCCGCTGTGCGGTCAGCCAGCCGATGCGCACCACGCGGCCCGTGGGCTGCGCCAACACGCAGTGCGGCAGACCCGCGCCGGCCAAGGCACTGCTCAGAATCAGGCGACGCTTCATCTCGAACCCCGTTACTCAGCCCACGCTGACGCGAAACGCCGGTACCGGTAGATGAAAGCCTTTGAGCACCAGCTCGCCAGCCGGCTCCACCGGCACGCTGCCGTCGAGCGCCCCCATCACCCGCTGCGACAACAGGGTCTCGCCGCCGCCGGCCTCGCCGCACAGCCGCGCGGCGAGGTTGGTCACGGTGCCGATCGCACCATAGTCGATCCGCCCCGGAAATCCAATGGCGCCTATCGTCGCGAAGCCTTGCGCGATGCCCACGCCCATCATCAACTGGTAACCGCGCTTCTTCCAGCCAACCGCGAGCGCCGCGACCTCGCGCTGCATCGCGAGGGCCATGCGCACGGCGCGCTTCACTGGGTCGGCGATCGGCACCGGGTCGTTGAAGAAGATCATGATGCCGTCGCCGGAGAATCGCTCCAGCGTGCCTTCGTGTTCCAGGATCAGACGCCCCATCGACGCGTGGTACTCGGCCAGCACGCCCATCACCTCCTCAGGCTCGGCCGTCTCGGTGAAGGCGGTGAAGCCG
>JAYVNL010000185.1:0-34237 GCA_043758495.1 Rhizobacter sp. | reverse complement strand
TCACGCCGGCTTCGCGCAGCTTGGATTCCAGTTCGTCGACGCTGGCGATCGCGAAGGCCTGATCCTGGGTGGCCCAGTGGCCGAGCAGCGGCGCCTTGATCTTGGTGGCGTCGATGTATTCCAGCGGCGGGAAGCCGTACCAGGTGACCGCCGCATCGACCTCTGGAACGAAGCACGCCGCCAGCAACGTCAGCGCGCCGCCCATGCAAAAGCCGGTGAGGCCGACCTTGGCGCCGCCACTCTTCAGCCAACGCACTGCGCCGGCGATGTCCTGCGAGGCCGCGTCGGCGAAGTCCAGGCCCGTCATCAGGTGGTGCGCCTCCTCGGCCTCGACGGTGGATTTGCCGCGGTACAGGTCGGGCACCAGCGCGCGGTAGCCGGCCAGCGCGAGGCGATCGGCGACGCCGCGGATCTGGTCATTCAGGCCCCACCACTCCTGGATCACGACCACGCCGGGCGCGCCCGCAGAGTGAGCAGGCTCGGCGAGATAGCCCGACACCGTCTGCCCGTCGGGGCGTTGGAAGGTGACTGTTTGACCCATGAATACTTCTCCTCGGTGTTGAATGAAAGTGTCTCAGGTATTGACGATGAGATGCAGGCTCAGGTGCTCGGCCCCCAGGGCGAATGTCGTGCGCAGTTCAATGCGCGACCGAAGCCCCGGGAAGAACGACGTCGCGCCGTGCCTGCTCTCTGACCCAGCGCGTGGTGTGCTCGAGCGCATGGTCGAGCGGTTCGTCAATACGTCGCACTCTGGCCAACAAGGTCGCGCCCAGCCATTGCTGATCAAGGCTTCGCCGAAATGCTCCTTGGAACGGAACCAGTGATAGAACGAACCCTTCGGCACCCCGGCAGCTTCGAGGATCACGCTCAGCCCGACCGCCGAGAACCCTTTGCCCACGACGGTGCCTCTGGCCGTTTCCAGGATGTGGTGGCGCGTGTCGCTCGTCGGTTGGAGTTTCATGGCGTTGGAGGCCGGCCAGGCAGATCCGTCCCGATCCGACTCAGGCCCCGGCCCCCGCCGTGTCGAGGGCCGGATAGTCGTCGTAGCCTTCTGCGCCGCCAGCGTAGTACGAATCGGGACGCGCCGCGTTGTACGGACCATCGCGGCGCAGCCGCTCGGGAAGGTCCGGGTTGGCGATGAAGGACTTGCCGAACGTCGTCACGGCCTCGAACGTGGCTTGAGGTGCGCTGTCGGCAATGTCGTTGAATGCATTCACGGGCGACAGGCGAACGCCGACACGACCTGGTTCCCAAACCGTCAACACGGCCTCGGTCACTTCGCGCAGCAGACGCGCACGGTTGTCGACAGACCCGCCGTAGGCGTCGTCCCGCTGGTTGGTACTGTCGCGCAGGAACTGGTCGATCAGGTAACCGTTGGCGGCGTGGATTTCGACGCCGTCGAAGCCGGCAGCTCGTCTATCGCTCCACTGTCCATCGCAACAGCCTGCCGACTGGCCTGCGTTCACCTGCGCCGACGGCCGCGACATCGTGATCGCGATACAGAACGAACGCGAGTGGGCCGACTTTTGCAGCCTCATGCGGCGCCAGCACGAATTGGTGCGAGACCCGCGCGGCGCGAACAACGCCGCCCGCTTGGCGAACCGGGCGTTCGTTGACCATGCCGTGGCGCGCGCGTTCACAAGACTCGCGCGCGGCGCGCTGGCCGACCGCCTGACCAAGGCACAAACCGCGTTCTGCAATGTCAACTCGGTGGCCGACCTGATCGCACACCTGCAGCTGCGCACGCGGCCGACGGTGATGCACGGCCGCGGCCTCGACGTGGCGGCTACGCCGTGGAGCGTGGAATGCGAAGCAGACCACTTCGCTCCTGCCCCTGCGTTGGACGCACAGGGCAGTGCAATCGGCGTGGAGTTCGGCGCCGCGGCAGCCGACGCGGCGAGCCCCGTCTCAGGCCGCGCGCTCGGCGATGAGCTTGCCGCGCAGGCGGGCCACCATGAAGTCCGCCGCCTGCGTCAGGTGTGAACGCACCAGCGCCTCGGCACGCTCGCCATCGCCCTTGGCGATGGCCTTCAGGATCGCCGCGTGCTGGTCCCAGATGTCGCGCGGCTTGTCGTCGCTGATCAGCACCTGGCCCATCACGCGCTGCGTGTAGGTCAGGTGCGTGGCCAGCGCCGGTGCCACCAGCGGGTTGCCGGACAGGCCGTAGACGAATTCGTGGAAGCGGATGTCAGCGGCGATCATCTTCGCCACCGAGCCGCCGGCCACGGCCTTGCGGCCGGCCTCGATCAGGGCCGGTCCGAGGCGGGCCGCCTTGTCGGCGTTGTTCTCGGCGGCGCGCCGGCAGGCCAGGCCCTCGATCACGGCGCGGATGTCGTACATGTGGCCGACGTGGCCGGGGTCGAGCGGCACGACGATGAGGCCGCGGCCCGGCGCGTCGTGGAGCACGCCCTGGCTGCGCAGCAGCGCCAGCGCCTGCTGCACCGGCTGACGCGAGACACCGAGTGCCTGCGCGACCTGCTCCTGGATGACGCGGTCGCCCGGCGCGAGCTGGCCCGACGCGATCTCCTCGAGCAGGGCGTCGTGGACCTGCTCGACGAGGTTGGGCTGGCTGGCGAGGATCTTCACGGGTGTTGCAGCCGGTCGCGCAGGACGCGGTGCAGGATCTTGCCCGTCGCCGTGCGCGGCATCTCGGCATCGGCGACGAAGCGCAGCGACTGCGGCCGCTTGTAGCCGGCGATGCGCGGGTGGCACCAGGCGAGCAGCTCGGCTTCGCTGGCGCGCGCCTGCGCGTGCAGCACGACGACGGCGTGCACCGCCTCGCCCCACTTGTCGTGCGGCACGCCGATCACCGCCACGTCCTTCACGTCGGGGTGGGCACCGAGCACGCCCTCGACCTCGGACGGGTAGATGTTCTCGCCGCCGCTGATGATCATGTTGCTCTTGCGATCGACGAGGTGGATGTAGCCGTCGCCATCGCGCCGCGCCATGTCGCCGACCGAACAGCAGCCATCGCGGAAGGCCTCGGCCGTCTTGTCCGCGTTCTTCCAGTAGCCGTCGAAGACATAGGGCGTTCGCGAGTAGAGCTCGCCGACCTCGCCATCGGCGACCTCGCGGCCGTCGGGGTCGAGGATTCGGATCGGCCCCGAGCCCACCCATTCGCGGCCGACGCTGCCGAGCCGCGCGATCTGCTCGTCGGGGTGAAGCAGCGTCACCCAGCCGGCCTCGGTGGAGCCGTAGAGCTCGTAGAGGGCGCCGTTCCTGAAATGCTCGAGGATGGCCAGCTTGGTCTCGCGGCGCACCGGCGCCGACGAGATCATCAGCTTGGCCACGGCGCTCACGTCGTGGCGCGCCTTGGTCGCCTCGGGCAGGCCGAGCATCATGATGAAGTGCGTGGGCACCAGCGAGGTGAAGGTGATCTTCTCGCGCGCCAGTGCCGCCAGCAGCGCTTCTGCATCGAAGCTCTTGCGATCGTCGACGACGCAGGTGGCGCCGAGGTGAACGAAGGTGTGGCTGAAGTAGAGCGAATTGGCGTGGCACATCGGCATCACGAGCAGCGCGGTGTCGTCGCGGCCGAAGCCCATCTCGAGCGCCGTGGCGAGCGCGATCAGGGTGTTGCCTTCGTGGCTGCGGATCACGCCCTTGGGCCGGCCGGTGGTGCCCGAGGTGTACATCAGCGCGCACGGGTCGGTGGGCCGCACCGCCACGGCGGGCTCGCTGCTCGACGCGGCAGCGACGAGGTCCTCGTAGCCGGTCCAGCCAGCCGGCACGGCAGCGCCGAAGCCGATCCAGCAGCGCGGCTCGATGGCCA
The DNA here is from genome assembly GCA_043758495.1 of Rhizobacter sp. Classification (GTDB taxonomy): domain Bacteria; phylum Pseudomonadota; class Gammaproteobacteria; order Burkholderiales; family Burkholderiaceae_C; genus Schlegelella_A. The sequence goes on along the minus strand of JAYVNL010000185.1, from coordinate 30,468 downwards.
GCCCGGCACGGATCGGCTCGACACGGCTCATCAGGTCGTGCTGGACGATGAAGGCGCGCGCCTCACTGTCGGCCGCGATGTAGGCGATCTCGTCGGCGGTGAGGCGAAAGTTGATCGGCACGGCGACCAGGCCGGCGCGCGCCAGTGCCACGTAGATCTCCAGCCACTCGATGCAGTTGTAGGCCAGCAGGGCGACGCGATCGCCCCTGGCCAGGCCGAGGCCGAGCAGGCCGCTGGCGAGCCGGACGGCGCGCTCGTTCCAGTGCGCGAAGCTCAGCTCGCGCTTCGAGTCGCGGGCGCCGATCCGGTCGGGCCGCGTACGGGCATGGCCGGCGACGGCTTCGGCGACGGTGAGAAGCTGGTTCATACGGTCCCCGGAACGAGGGTGCTAGTTAGAACTCTGAATTCAGAATGCTACTATTGTCCGACCCGCCGCAACGAGGAAATGTCATGAGCACGGCCAGCGCATCCAGGAACAGCACCGCGGCGCTGATCGCGCGCTTCCTGAAGGCAAGGGGCATCGACCGGGTGTTCGGTCTCTGCGGCGGCCACATCATGCCGATCTGGATGTGGCTCGACGCCGAAGGCATCCGCATCGTCGACGTGCGCGACGAGCGCGCCGCCGTCTACATGGCGCACGCCCACGCCGAGCTGACCGGCGGCTTCGGCGTCGCCCTGGTCACCGCCGGGCCCGGCGTGACCAACGCCATGACCGGCATCGCCAACGCCCACGTGGCGCGGGCGCCGGTGCTCATCCTCTCCGGCACGCCGCCCCGCCTGCAGGAGAACCGCGGCGCCCTGCAGGACATGGTGCACGTCGATTTCGTGAAGCCGCTGACACGCTACGCGCGGACCGTGCGCGAGCCCGACCTCGTCTTGCAGGAACTCGACGAAGCGGTCGCGCGTGCGCTCGGGCAGGCCGGCGAGCCCGGCCCGGCGTACCTGGACTTCCCGGTCGACACGCTGCGTGCCGAGGTGTCGGCGGCGGTGCAGCTGCCCGAGCTGTTCGCGCCGCGGCCGCAGCGTCGGCTGCTGCCCGACCCGGCCTCGGTCGCGCAGGCCGTCGAGATGCTGTGGTCGGCGCGCCGGCCGCTGGTGATCTCCGGTCGCGGCGCGCGCGGCGCCGGGGCACCGCTGCTGCAACTGCTCGACAAGCTCGGCGCGCTCTATCTCGACACCGGCGAAAGCCGCGGCCTGGTCCCCGAGGACCACCCCGCCGTGGTCGCAGCGATGCGCGGCTCGGTGATGGCCGAGGCCGACGTGATCGCCACGCTCGGTCGCCGCCTCGACTTCCAGCTCGCCTACGGCTCGCCGGCGGTGTTCGGCGAGGCGCGCTTCGTGCGCATCGCCGACTGCGCGAGCGAGCTGCGCGACAACCGCCGCGGCGCCGCCGAGGTGCTGGCGACGCCGTCGGCAGCGCTCGAAGCGATCGTCGCGCAAGCCGGCGACCGTGCACCGGCCACCGACCGGGACTGGACGGCGGCCGTGCGCGGCAAGCATCTGGAACGCGCCGACAAGCTGCTGCGCTCGATGGCCACGGCCGCTCCCGGCAGCGATGGCCTCATGCATCCCAACCGCCTGCTCGCGGCGCTGCGCACCGCCCTGCCGACCGACGCGGTCGTCATCGCCGATGGCGGCGACTTCCTCAGCTTCGCGCGAGTCGGCCTGCCGGCGGCGACCTACCTCGATCCGGGGCCGCTCGGCTGCATCGGCGTCGGCACGCCATTCGGCATCGCCGCCAGCCTCGCCCTGCCCGGCCGCACCGTGGTCGTGGCCACCGGCGACGGCGCCTTCGGCTTCAACGCGATGGAGATCGACACCGCGGCGCGCCACCGGGCGCCGGTGCTGATCGTGGTCGCGAACAACGGCTCCTGGGCGATCGAGGTCCGCGACCAGCAGGAGACGCACGGCAAGGTCGTCGGCACCCGGCTGCAGTTCGCCGACCACGCCGCGATGGCGCGCGCCTTCGGTCTCCATGCCGAACGCGTCGAGCGCGCCGAGGACCTGCCCGCCGCGATCAGTCGGGCGCTCGCGAACCTGCCGGCGCTGCTCGATGTGCTCGTCACGCCCGAGGCGGTGTCGTCGGACGCGAAGTCGGGGCTGGCCTGGGTCCCCGACCTGCAGGCGCTCGGCGCCTGGGACGACGCCGAGCGCGCCTGGCGCGGCGGCTGAGCATCAGCGCGCCGGAGTCGGTTCGGCTGTGTCGGTCGGCTCGACGGTATCGTCATCGAGCAGCTTGCCGAACACCGATCGACAGACCAGCAGCAACACGCCCGCGGCCGCCACCAACGCTGCGTGCAACGCCCAGAAGTCGCGCCCCGGCATCGTCTCGAGAAAGCCGGCGAGCCAGCCGACGAAGGTGTTGCCGACGAAGAGGTGCAGGTAGTAGATGCCGATCACCAGGCCCTCGAGCCGCTTCGGTGCCGCACGCGAGTAGAGCGCGAGGCCGACGGGCAGGATGTTGGCGAAGCCGAGATCGTTGAGGATCGCGTAGCCGAGCGTCCACGCGAAGCTCACCTTCTCGTGCGTCTGGTCGACGAGCACCGCAGCGATGGCGATCATCGCCGGCCCGCTGGCCGCGAGCATCGTACCGAGCGCCATCTTCATCAGCTCGTCGGGCTCGCGGCGGCGCTTCGCCCACCAGCGCCAGAAAGCGATCGTTGCGATCATGGTCGCGGTGCTGACGAGCGCATCGACGGCCTGCAGCCAGCTCACCGGCACCTGCCAGCCGAACAACACGAGGTCCATGTTCTTCTGCGACCAGAGCGGGAAAGCGTTCGCGAACTGCTGGTTGCCGACGATCGACAGCATCAGCACCGGGATCAGCGCGATGAGGAGCAGCAGCCGCCGCCGCTCGACCGCGGTCATTCCGGCGCGCGGCGCCGCTGCCGATGAAGCGGCGCCGCGCACCGGCTCGGGCGGCAGCCAGCGCCGGCCGGCGAGATAGACGCACAGGCCGATCACCATGCCGACGCCGGCGGCCCCGAAGCCCCAGTGCCAGGCCACCTTCTCGCCGAGCGTGCCGCAGACGATGGGCGCCGCGATCACCGCGATCTGGACTGCGAGCAGGAAGATCTGGAAGGCGCTGGCGCGGCGGCGGTCGCCGGGCGCGTAGAGGGCGCCGACCTGGGCCGCGATGTTGCCCTTGAAGCAGCCGACGCCGATCAGCAGGCAGGCCAGCGCACCGAGGAAGCTGGCCTCGAAGGCCATCAGGAAATGGCCGAGCGCCATCAGGCTGGCGCCGATCACGACCGTCTTCGTGCGGCCGAGAACACGGTCGGCGAGCAAACCGCCGAACAGCGGCGTGAGGTAGACGAAGCCGGCATAGAGGCCGAACACCGCCGAGGCGAGTTGCTGCGGCGAGCGCGGACCGGTCGCGTTCTCGATGGCGGCACGCAGCGCGTCCATCCCCGCGACCTGGCCGATGTTCTCCGGCAGGAACAGGTAATTGGTGAGGTAGAGCACCAGCAGCGCCTGCATGCCGTAGAACGAGAAGCGCTCCCACAGCTCACAGAAGGAGAGCCAGCCAAGGCCGACCGGGTGGCCGAAGAAGGCACGGTCGGCGTGGGCGCGCGGGTCCGCGGCAGCGGCGCGGCGGCCGGTGGCGTCGAGCGTGGCGGCGGTCAAGGCAAACTCCGGTGGCTGCGAAGGCCGACAGTCTAGACACTGGCTCATTGCTCCCACGAAAGAAATCATGGACACACCGCAGATCCGATTCGACGACGGCGCTGCCTACGAAGACTTCATGGGCACCTGGAGCCGCATCGCCGGCGCCACCTTCCTGGACTGGCTGGCCCCGGCCGCGGGCGGGCGCTGGGTCGACATCGGCTGCGGCAACGGCGCCTTCACGCAGATGCTGGTCGATCGCTGTGCGCCGGCCGAGGTGCAGGGCATCGACCCGTCGCCCGCGCAGCTCGCATTCGCGCGCAGCCGCCTCGCCGTCGGCCCTGCGCAATTCAGTCAGGGCGACGCGATGGCGCTGCCGTGGGGCAGTGCCGCCTTCGACGCTGGCGTGATGGCCCTCGTCATCTTCTTCGTGCCGGAGCCGGCGAAGGGCGTCGCCGAGATGGCGCGCGTGGTCAGGCCGGGCGGTAGCGTCTCGGCCTATGCATGGGACATCCTCGGCGGCGGCTTTCCGTTTGCGGCGATGCAGGAAGAAATGGTCGCCCTCGGCTCGCCCGCAAGCTGGCCGCCGAGCGTCGATGCGTCGCGCATCGAGGCGATGCAGGCCTTGTGGGAAGGCGCCGGCCTGGTCGACGTCGAGACGCGAGTGATCGCCAGCGAACGTACGTTCGCCAACTTCGAAACATTCTGGAAGACCGCGCAGGGCGGCCCCGGCGTTGCACCGCGCATCGGCGCGATGGCGGCCGCCGACGTGCAGCGGCTGCGCGAGCGGCTGCAGGCTCGGCTGCCGACGGACGCCAGCGGGCGAATCACCTGCAGCGCCCGCTCCAACGCCGTCAAGGGGCGGGTCGCCGGGTGAGCGTCGCCGACACGATTCCGGTCGAACTGCGGGCACCCGACATCGGCCGCTGGCGCGACGGCGGCACCGGCGTCGACTGGGTCCATGCCTTCGACTCGGGCCGGCCGGGCCCGAGCGTGATGGTGCAGGCGCTCACGCACGGCAACGAGATCTGCGGCGCCATCGCCCTCGACTGGCTGCTTGAACAGAACTTCAGGCCGCAAAGAGGCACGCTCACATTGGCCTTCGCGAACGTCGCCGCCTACGCCCGCTTCGACCCCGCCGACCCGTTCCCGTCGCGCCTCGTCGACGAGGACTACAACCGCGTCTGGGCCGACGAGACACTGGCCGGACCGGGCAACACCGTCGAGCTGCGTCGCGCCCGCGAACTGCTTCCCTTCGTCGACGCTGCCGACCTGCTGCTCGACATCCACAGCATGAGCGAACCGTGCCGGCCGCTGATGGTCTGCGGCACCGTCGACAAGAACGCCGCCTATGCGCGGGAGCTCGGCGTGCCCGCCGACCTGCTTATCGACACCGGCCATCCGGCCGGCGTGCGCATGGTCGACCGCGGCGGCTTCGGCGATCCGCAGAGCCCGAAGCGGGCGCTGCTCATCGAATGCGGGCAGCACTGGGAGCAGGCGGCCGCCGACGTCGCCATCGACGTGCTGGTGCGCTTCCTCGGCCTCACCGGCGCGGCCGATCCGGCTTGGGTGCATGCCCATGTGCGGTCGCCACTGCCGCCGGCGCAGCGACTGGTGCGCGTGACCGAACCGGTGGTCGCGCGCAGTGCCGATTTCCACTTCCTGGTGCTCGCCGTCGGGCTCTCGGTGGTGGCGAAGGCCGGCACGCCGATCGCACGGGACGGCGACCACGTCTGGCTGACGCCCTACGACGACGCGGTGCTGGTGATGCCGGGTCTGCGCAACCTCAAGCCGGGTGGCACGGCGGCGCGGCTCGGCCGCTTCGAAGGCGCCACTCCATAACGTTGCTCGCTGCGGTGGCCCGCCGACTCACGGCTTCAGGAACAAGGCAGCCGGCAGTGCGGCACGAAACGGGCGGCGTGTTCCAGCCACATCTTGTCGGCGCGTGGCGAAGGCTCGAGCGGCGTCAGGTTCGGCGGCGGCGGCCAAGTGAATCGACCTCCTCGAAGGCGGGCAGCGACTCGGGCTGCCCGAAAGCGCACAGTGGCGCGCCGAGCAAGTCGACGAGAAAGACGGCTTGAATTGCACGCATCGGATTCGCAGCCGAGGCCAGGCCCGTGCACGCGACTCATTGCGGCCGTTCCGGCCGGCCTTCAACGGTCGGGCGAAACCGGGAACATCACGTTCGCTTTTTCCCGCGCGTATTGATAGGCGTGAAAAGCGGCCCGCGGCTCGCCGTAGATCATCGGCACCTCGCTGCCGCGGCGCGTGTACTGCGCCATCAGGTCGTGCGCCGATGAAGCTTCGCCGAGCTGCAGCAGCGCTTTGTCGACGAGCTCCTTGGCATGGCCGATCGCCGCCTCCGCGCTCTCGAATTCGCCGCGATGAAGGCGTGCTGTCGTCTGGCCGACGTTGGCGTTGTCGATCGAGACGATGTTGTATCGGGCCATGTCCGCATCTTGCACCAAAAGCCGGGTGCGGCAGCACACGGTCGGGAACGAGAAACCGGGCCGGTGAATCGGCCGCTTCCCGTCCGACTGGCCTACTGGACCGAAATGCTCTTCACGGCAGGAGTCGCGTCGAAGATCAGCTTGCTCGGCCAGGCGGGCCAGGTCACGCCCAGGGCGGCGTTGTTCGGGTCGCCGTTCTTCGCGAATGCGGCCACGCTCTTCATCATCGCGTCGGACAGGGCGAGGCGACCGGGCTTGTTGGCCGTGCTGTTGGCGATGTTGGCGAACAGCGAAGGGCCGAAGTTGCCGAACACGAATGCCAGGTCGAAGGCGTGCGCGGCGCCGTAGATGTCGTTCCACGGCGCCGGCTCCTCGTCCCAGTCGAAGCGGTAGTACCAGACCTCCGGCTGCTTCGCCTTCAGCGCATTGAGGACGTTGTCGCGGCTGTTGCCGAAGAAGATCGAGTTCAGCAGATCGGTCTTGGCGTTGAAGCCCGTCACCGGCGTGTTCACGGGCAGGTATTGCGCCGGGATCCAGTTGCCGATCGCCACCGTCGGCGCGGCATCGGGGTTGTAGCTGAACTGGGTCGAGAACAGCGTCGCGTCGTTGACCAGGCGGCCACTGACGCCGCCAAGCGCCGGCGACAGGGCGAGGAAGGTCGGGAACAGCTTGGCCTCGTCACGCGTGTTGCTGGCGATCAGCGGCACCTTGAGATAGTTGCCGGCGCCGATAGCAGCCACCGGATCGACGGGCACGACCACGCCCTCGGGAATCGGGCCCGAGCCGGCGAGGCCGAGCGCGGCCAGCTTGGTGAGCAGCGTCGTCAGCAGCGTCGCCGGATCCTTGCCGCGCAGATAGGCGGCGATCTGCGCCGGCGTCTGCGTTGCCGCGTAGGCCTGGGCACTCGCCGTGTCGGTCGCCTTGCCGTCGGCGATCAGCAGGTTGTTGAGCAGCGCGTTGCCTTGCGCCAGCGACGTCGACGCCGGATTCAGCGTCGGGATGCTGCCGGCGGGCAGGTTCGACGCCAGCGAGATGCCGCCGCTCATTGCCACCGCCCGGTGCATGAGCTTCGGATTCGCGCTCACCATCAAGGGCGAGGTCAGGAGCGCGTAGACGTCGATGGCGCCGGCCGACTGGCCCATGACCGTGACGTTGCCGGCGTTGCCGCCGAACGCGGCGATGTTGCGGTTGATGAACTGGAGCGCTTTGATGTTGTCGAGCACGGCGAAGTTGCCGGAGTCGTCTTGCGCGTTGCTGCCCTGCTTCAGTTGCGGCAGGTTGAGCCAGCCGAAGATCCCGAGCCGGTAGTTGGCCGTGACGACGACCGCATTGGCGGTCTTGGCCAGAGCGGCGCCGTCGTAGACCGGATCGGCGGTGTAGCCCGAGACGTTGCTGCCGCCATGGACGAAGACGATCACCGGCAAATTAGCGTCCGAGCTGGCGGGTCGCCAGACGTTGAGATAGAGGCAGTCTTCATTGCCGACGGCCTGATTGATCGTCGTGCCGATGGTCGCGTCGTAGGTGTTGTTCGCGCCGGGGCCGTAGATGCGCCCGTACTGCACGCAGGCATTGGCAAACTGCCGTGTCTCGCGCGGCGCCGTCCAGGGATCGGCATCGACCGGCGACTTCCAGCGCAGCGCCCCGACCGGTGCCTTCGCGAACGGGATGCCTTTCCAGAAATAGGTTCCGGTTCCCGAGGAATCGTCGGCGCCCTGGATCGTGCCGAGGCTGATATTGACCTGCGTCGGCGGTGTCTCGTCGTTGCCACCGCACGCCGTCGTCGCAGCACACGCCGCGACGAGCAGGATCGGACCGAACCCCTGGATGAAAGCCATCTTGTTGTCTCCTTGGAAGTGGCCGGCTCGATGCCGGTCTCGCTGTGGTGCCGGATTGGCAGGCAACCTCTGCGTTATTCTAAAAAAATGGAATTCACGGGCGCAATGGCTGTAACGCACCATTCTTGTGGCGTTGCAATGCCATGATCACTCGCACCAGTTCTTCGGCATGGGTCCGTGGCGTCGTCGAGATGTTCGCCGCCGAGGGCATCGACGTCGAAGCCCTGTTCCGCGACGCCCGGCTCGACAGCAGGGTTCTCGTCGATCCCGCCGGGCGGTTCTCGATCGACGAGATCAGCGCCCTGTGGGAGATGGCGGTGGCCCGCTCCGGCAAGACCACGCTGGGTCTGTCGCGCGAGCTCGCCCTCACCTACGGCAAGCTCGGCGTCGTTGGCCACGCGATGATGGCTTGCCCGACCCTGTTCGCGGCGCTGCAGCAGCTGTCGCGCTGCATGGACGTGGTGAGCAGCGCCGCCACCTTCGCGCTCGTGGCCGATGCCGAAGGCCACTGGTTCGAGCTCGGTCACCTCGGCGGCGAGCGCACGGTGCCGAGGCAACGCGTCGAGTTCGGCATGCTGACGATGCTGGGCTTCTGCAGCTGGATCACCGGCCGCCCGCAGCTGGCTCGCGCAGTCGAGTTCGTTTACCCGGCGCCGGACGATGCAAAGTCGCACCTCGAGGTCTTCGGCTGCACGGTCCGCTTCGGCTGTGCCGCCAACCGCGCCCTGTTGCGCCAGTGCGATCTGGCGCTGCCGCTGTCGGCGCGCGATCCCGACATGGCCGCACTGCATGCGCGGCTGGTCGACGACGAGCTCGAACGGCTCGATCGTGCGCCCACGAGCCATCGGGTGCACCGGCTGCTGGCGCAACGCCTGGCGCACGCCGAGCCGCGCCGCAAAGACATCGCCGAGGCGTTGAACACCAGCGACCGTACCCTGCAGCGCCGGCTGCAGGCCGAGGGCACCTCGTTCCAGCAGTTGCTCGACGAAACGCGGCGCGAGCTGGCCCAGCAATATCTGAAGCGGCCGAGACACTCGCTGCGCGACATCGCCGACCTGCTCGGCTTCGAGGATCAGGGCAACCTCTTTCGCGCCTGCAAGCGCTGGTTCGGGGAGTCGCCGGGGGCGTACAGGGCGCGCTTCGGCGTCGGCGAGGCAGCGTCGCGGCCGTCGCCCTAGGCGAGGACCCGCTCCACCTTCGCACTCGACGCACCAGCCCGACGCCTACAGGACTGCGATCGCCGGCCGATAATCGGCAAGGCTTCACCCGCGGCAGCATGAGCATGTCTTCGCGCGAGGCTGCCACCGACCCACTGGAACGATCCGTGTCCGATGCGTTGACATGGTCACCGACCGCCCCGATGGGGCCGCACCTCGTGGATCCGGCAGATCCTGCGGATGCGGCTGGCGCGGCGGACTCGGGCTCGCTCTCGGCCGGCACCAAGCTGCACGAATTCGAGATCGTGCGGGTGCTCGGAGCCGGTGGGTTCGGGATCGTCTATCTCGCCTTCGACCACGTGCTGCTGCGCCACGTCGCGATCAAGGAGTACATGCCGATCACGCTGGCCATGCGGCGCGATGGCGGCACCGTGGCGGTCCGGTCGGCGCAGGCTGCCGGCACCTTCGCCGCCGGTCTCGATTCGTTCATCGACGAGGCCCGGCTGCTGGCCAGCTTCGACCACCCGTCGCTGGTCAAGGTGCACCGCTTCTGGCAAGCCAACGGCACCGGATACATCGTGACGCCGTACCACCTCGGCCAGACGATGAAGCAAGCGCGGCTGGCGATGCTCGCCCCGCCCGATGCCGCCTCGCTGTGGGCCTTCATCGAGCCGCTGCTCGGTGCCCTTGAGGTACTGCATCGCGAGGGCGTCTACCACCGCGACATCTCGCCCGAAAACGTGCTGCTGCTGCCGGACGGCAAGCCGGTGCTGCTCGACTTCGGTTCGGCGCGTCGCGTCATCGGCGACCGCACGCAGTCGCTCACTGCCCTGATCAAGCCGCATTTCGCGCCGATCGAACAGTACGCCGACGCGGCCGGCATGCGGCAAGGCCCGTGGACCGACCTCTACGCGCTGGGCGCGACCGTGTATTTCATGCTGACGGCACTGCCGCCGGTGCCGGCGGTCATGCGGGCGGTGCGCGACTCCCTGCCGCTGCTTGCGGCCGAAGGCGGCCAGCAATTCCCGGGCGTGCCGACGCACGTGCTTGCCAGCGTCGACTGGGCGATGGCCGTGTCGCCCCTCGACCGGCCTCAGTCGGTCGAGGCGCTCCGCCGGGCGTTCCTCGGCGAGACCGCGCCGCCAGCGCCGGTGCCGCGCGCCATCGATGCCCCGCAGACCCCCGTTGCCGAGACGCCCCCCGGCAGCGGCGCGGCGCTGACCGCCTCCGTCAGGTCCATGGCGCCGCGCCATCGCCTGATCGTGGCTTGCTTGCTGGCTTGTGCGGGTCTCTTGGGAGGGTTTGCGTGGGTGTTGTACTCGGCCCTGCCTTCGGCACCACGCACGCTGGTCCGGGCGCCTCCATTGACGAATCCTGTCGCAGCCACGCCGGCGACGACACCCGTCCGGGCAGCGGCACCGGTGCAGATGCCGCTGCCGATGCCGGCACTGGCACCGACACCGACACCGACACCGACACCGACACCGACTCCGATGCCGATACCGACCTTCACCCCGACGAAGACCGCCGCCATCGGTACTCTGCACGACGGTCAGCGGGCGGTCGCGACGCCGAAGCCGGCACCGGCGCGGCTCCCCCCGGTCCCGGTGCGTCGCGAGGCGCCTGCCGCGGCCCGCGCGAGCCACTCCGGACCGGGCCCGCGCGAGGTGTGCAGTGATCGCAACTTCCTCACACGCGCCATCTGCATGAACCGGCAGTGCCAGTCGGCCCATGCGCGCGGTCTGCCCGAATGCGCCGGGGTGGTCCGCGCCGACACCGAGCGCCAGCGGCGCATGGATCAGCAGTAGGTTCAGGCGCCGGCCATGAACCGGCCGAGGATGTCGGCAGTCTGGTCGTCGAGGTCGACGAGACGTCCGCCGATCTTGAAGGCATCGGGCGCGGAATACGATGAGTACATCGTCCTCAGCGACAAGGTCACGGTGGCCGGCTCATTGCCCAGCGGCACGTCGAACGTGACGGTGCAGCGGCTGCCGGGCTCGAAGGGCCGAGGCGCCAGAACGCAGACGCCGTTGCGGCCGAGATCGAGGGTCTGCACCCGCCACACCGCGTCGCGGCACACCAGCGTCGCCGGGACACGGACGGCCTTGCGAAGATCGGCTCTTCGGTTCAGCACAGCGCTGTCTTCGACTTTCCTCAGGTCAACGGCGAGAAGTTGCTGGGCAGGGCCAGATGATCGGAACTCGGCAACGCGTCGATCCAGGCCTTCGCCACCTGCATGGTCCGCGCGTGCGCCTCTTCTTGGGTCCGAAAGATCTCGAGATCGAGAAACCGCTGCGACCGCGTGCGTTCGCCGCCGAGCGACATGATCGCAGCGCACGCGCGGAAATGCCCGTTGTCGGTCACCGTCGTGACGTCGGCCACGGTGTAGCCTTTGTAGATGCACTTCGTGCTCATCGACCCTCCTGAATCCTGTCCGGATTTTCGTTGCGCGCCGCGGGCTGCGCGACGCCGCACGGCGTGCCGGCACACGATTCGTTACGAGTTCACGTCGGGCTCAGTCATGCCATGAAGATCGTCGCCGCGCGGATGAACCACGAGACCAACACCTTCTCGCCTGTGGCGACGCCGCTCGCCTCGTTCGGCGCCGAAGGCCCGACTTTCGGCGCCGCCGCGCTGGTCCAGGGCCGCGGCACCCGCACCGGCCTCGGCGCCTTCATCGCGGCCGCAGAAGCGCGCGGCGCCGCGGTCGAGGTGGCCTGCAACGCCACCGCCAACCCGAGCGGCCGCGTCGACGACGACGCTTTCGAGACCCTGGCCGGAAGCATCGTCGACGCCGCCGCACGCGGATGCGACCTGATCCTGCTCGACCTGCACGGGGCGATGGCGACGATGGCGCTCGACGACGGCGAGGGCGAGTTGCTGCGGCGCCTGCGCTCGGTCGCGCCCGGCACCCCGATCGCCGTCGCGCTCGACCTGCACGGCAACGTCAGCGCCGCGATGGTCGAACACGCCGACGTGATCGTCGGCTTCAAGACTTATCCGCACGTCGACATGGCCGAAACCGGCGCGCATGCCGCGCGCCTCGCGTTCGCGTGGCTCGACGGCGGCCCGCGCCCGGCCCTTGCCTGGGCGCGGCCGCCGCTGCTCTCGCACACCCTGTGCAGCGCCACCGGGGCGGGCGCCATGCAACGCGCCGTGCAGCGGGCCTGCGAGCTCGAAGCCGGGGGCCTGGCGGCGGCGAGCATCTTCGCCGGCTTCTCGCTCGCCGACATCGCCGATGCGGGCATGAGCGCCGTCACCGTCGGCGCCACCCACGCCGAAGCGCAGGCCGCCGCCGACGAGCTCGCACGCGGGCTCTGGGCCGAGCGCGACGGCTTCGTCTACCGCAGCGCACCGCTGGCCGCCAGCGTCGCCGAAGCCAAGGCCCTGCGCGCCAAAGCGGGGGCCGGCGCCGGCCCGGTGCTGTTGCTCGACCACGGCGACAACGTCATGTCGGGCGGCAGCTGCGACACCACGACGCTGCTCGAGGAGTGCCTGCGCCAGGGACTCGACCGCATCGGCGCCGGGCCTTATGCCGACGCTGAAACCGTCGCCCGCTGCATCGAGGCTGGCGTTGGCGCCCGCCTGACGGTCGCGCTCGGCAACAGGACGGCGCTGGGTTTGCCATCGCCGCAGCGGCCGCCGCTGCCGATCGACGTCGAGGTGCTGGCGATCGGCGACGGCCGCTTTCGCATCACCGGCCCGATCTACACCGATGAGCTCTGGGCGATGGGGCGCTGCGTCGCCCTGCGCCATGCCGGCGGCACGCTGGTGGTGAGCGAGCGGCGGATGGAGCCGCTCGACATCGGCGTTTTCGCCTGTCTCGGCGTCGATCCAGTGCGCTTCGATCATCTGCTGCTGAAGTCGCGCATGTACTGCCGGCCGGCGTTCGGTCCGCTCTCTTCGGGCATCGTCGAGTGCGACAGCGGCGGCGTCACCGGCTCCGACTACGGGCAGTTCCGGTTCTGGCAGGTGCGAAGGCCCATCTATCCGCTCGACCCTTGGCTCGACCGTTGAGGCCGCGGTAGTCGCGGCTCGGGCGTGGGCGCGGCTTCACGCCGCCGGCTTCGGCAGTCGATAGAGGCCGCAAATCTTGTTGCCGTCAGGGTCACGCAGGTAGGCGAGGTACATCTGGCCGACGCTTCCTTCTCGCACGCCAGGCGGCTCTTCGCAGGTCGTTCCGCCGTGGCCGAGGCCGGCCGTGTGCCAGGCGTCGACGTTCTCGGCCGACGCGCAGGAAAAGCCGATGGTGCTGCCGTTACTCACCGTCGCCGGCTGGCCGTCGATCGGCAGCGACACCGAGAAGGTGCCGGTCGGCAGGCGCCAGAAGACGCGATGGCGGTCGACCCGGCCGGCCGGTGCGCCGAGGGTGCCGAGAACGGCGTCGTAAAACGCAATGGAGCGATCGAGATCGTTGCTGCCGACCATGATGTGAGAAAACATGTTGCGCGATTCCGGTAGGACGTGAGAGGCGACGGGTGAAGGAGCGAGCTCCTGGCGGCAAAGCAGCCGCTTCGCCGATTGTCGCCGTCGGCACCCGTGCGCATGGCGAAGGCGGCAGCGGTGGCACAGTCGGGCGTTGCGTGGAGAAGCGATGATCGAAGGCTCGTGTCTGTGCCGTGCCGTCCGCTGGCAGTTCGAGGGCTTGCCGGAGGGCGCCACCGCCTGCAATTGCACCGCGTGTCGCCGCTATGGCGCGCTGTGGGCCTACGACCATGAAGGCGAGGGCATTCACGTCACCGGTCCGACCCGGGCCTTCACACGCAGCGAGGGGTCGCTCGGCTTTCACTTCTGCCCCGAGTGCGGTTGCGTGGCGTACTGGCGCGCGCTGCAAGCGAACGACGCAGGTCGGCGCCGGATCGCCGTCAACCTGCGGCTCGCCGAGCCCGACGCCGTTGCGCAGATTCCCATTGACCGCTTCGATGGCCACGGCGCCTTCGAGGACCTGCCGCGCGACGGGCGTTGCGTGACCGACGTCTGGTTCTGATGCCGGCGCGGCGCGCCATCGACACCCCCGAGGCAAGCAAGATCGACGAACCGCGTTGAAGGCGCTCGTTCGAGCCGCGATTGCCCTGAACGAGTCGTAGGCGACCCCGGGTCAGTGGGCGCCGATCAGGCTCCATCCGGGCTTGACCGCCAGGGCGCGCAGCGACGCTTCGTCGGCCGACGTGACTTCGTATTCGGCCGGCGCCCGTTCGTGGAACGACACCTGCGGAAATTCCCGGAGCAAGGGAACGAGCTGGATCCGGCTCTGATACGAAGGGCCGTCGAATCGAAGGATGGAGGTGGTCATGTCGAGGTGCGGGCGTTGCGAGTTGTCGAACGCCTCGCGGGCGGACGCCGTTGACGCGTTCTGGCCACCGGAGCGGGCAAGGCCGGCCTCCCGGGGCGATTCCGCGAAAAACGGCGTCATTCGTCGACGGCATCGACGTTGACCGCCGCTTCGGCCAGCTCGCTCATCAGGTCGTCGGCGATGTGCATTTCCTGGGCGACCTCCTCGTCCTGGTCGGCGTGCTTTTGCCTATGCGTCCAATTGACTGGTTAGATCAATAACTGGTTATCGATAGAAGATACTAATGGCTCCCCGCAGCGCAGTTGCTTCGCGGCGTTCCCATTCAAGGAGATCCACGATGAGCATCGAAACCAAGTGCCCCTTCCACCAGACCGCCGGTGGCGGAACCACGAACCGCGACTGGTGGCCGGCCGCGCTGCGCGTCGATTTGCTGAGCCAGCACTCGTCGAAGTCAGATCCGATGGGCGCCGATTTCGACTACGCCGAGGCATTCCAGAGCCTCGACCTGGCTGACTTGAAGGCCGACCTCACCGCCCTGATGACCGATTCGCAGGACTGGTGGCCCGCCGACTTCGGGCACTACGGCCCGCTCTTCATCCGCATGGCCTGGCACAGCGCCGGCACCTACCGGATCGGCGACGGCCGCGGCGGCGCCGGTCGCGGCCAGCAGCGTTTCGCGCCGCTCAACAGCTGGCCCGACAACGTCAGCCTCGACAAGGCGCGCCGCCTTCTCTGGCCCGTCAAGCAGAAATACGGCAACAAGATTTCGTGGGCCGACCTCATGGTTCTCGCGGGCAACGTCGCCCTCGAAAGCATGGGTTTGAAGACCTTCGGCTTTGCCGGCGGCCGGGCCGACGTTTGGGAGCCGGACCTCGACGTGTACTGGGGCCGGGAGACGAAATGGCTCGGCGGCGACGTGCGCTATGCGCAGGGCTCGCCCGGCGTCGAGGAAGGCCACGGCGTCCTCGTCAAGGACGACGACAGCAAGATCCCGCACTCGCGCGACCTCGAGAATCCGCTCGCCGCCGTGCAGATGGGCCTGATCTACGTCAACCCCGAAGGCCCGGACGGCAACCCCGATCCGGTCGCCGCCGCGTACGACATCCGCGACACCTTCGGCCGCATGGCGATGGACGACGAAGAGACCGTGGCCCTCATCGCCGGCGGCCACACCTTCGGCAAGACCCACGGCGCTGCGCCCGCGGAGCACGTCTCGAAGGAGCCGGAGGCGATGGACCTCGAGCACCAGGGCTTCGGCTGGCGCAACAGCTTCGGCAAGGGCCATGGCGGCGACACGATCACGAGCGGCCTCGAGGTCACCTGGACCAGCAAGCCGACGCAGTGGACGAACGAGTACTTCGAGAACCTGTTCGGGTTCGAATGGGAGCTGACGAAGAGCCCGGCCGGCGCCCAGCAATGGGTGGCCAAGGGCGGTGGCGGCGCCGGCACCATCCCGCACGCGCACGACCCCGGCAAGAAGCTGGCGCCGACCATGCTCACGACCGACCTGTCGCTGCGCATGGACCCGGCCTACGAGAAGATCTCGCGCCGCTTCCTCGCCCACCCCGACCAGTTCGCCGACGCCTTTGCCCGCGCCTGGTTCAAGCTCACCCATCGCGACATGGGTCCGCGCGCACGCTATCTCGGTGCCGAGGTGCCGGCCGAAGAGCTGATCTGGCAGGACCCGATTCCGAAGGTCGACCACGCGCTGGTCGATGCGCAGGACATCGCCTCGCTGAAGCAGAAGGTGATCACGTCGGGCCTCACGGTCGGCCAGCTGGTCGGGGCGGCCTGGGCCTCGGCCTCGACCTTCCGCGGCAGCGACAAGCGCGGCGGTGCCAACGGCGCGCGCGTCCGCCTCGCGCCGCAGAAGGACTGGGCCGTCAATCAGCCCGCCGAGCTCGCCAGGGTGCTCGCGAAACTCGAAGGAATCCAGGCCGAGTTCAATGGGGTGCCCGCGGGCGTGAAGAAGATTTCGCTTGCCGACCTCATCGTGCTCGGTGGCGCTGCCGGTGTCGAAAAGGCCGCGAAAGACGCTGGCCATCCGGTGACGGTGCCCTTCACGCCGGGCCGCATGGACGCGTCGCAGGCGCAGACCGACACGCCTTCGTTCGCCCCGCTCGAGCCGGTGGCCGACGGTTTTCGCAACTACCTGCAAGGCCGCTACAGCGTGCCGGCTGAAGCGCTGCTGATCGACAAGGCACAGCTGCTGACGCTCACCGTGCCCGAGATGGCCGTGCTCGTCGGCGGCATGCGAGTGCTCGGCGCCAACGTCGGCGGCGCCCGGCACGGTGTCTTCAGCCATCGCGCCGGCACGCTCAGCAACGACTTCTTCGTCAACCTGCTCGACATGAAGACGGAGTGGAAGGCGAGCTCGGGCGACGCGGCCACGTTCGAGGGTCGCGACCGCAAGAGCGGAGAGCTGAAATGGACCGGCACGCGCGTCGACCTCGTCTTCGGCTCGAACGCGCAGCTCCGCGCCGTGGCCGAGGTGTATGCCAGCGCCGACGCGCAGTCGAAGTTCGTGACCGACTTCGTGGCCGCCTGGGCGAAGGTCATGGACCTCGACCGCTTCGACCGCTGACGAGCGTCGGCGCGGCCGCGGGCGGCTCGTCAGCCGGCCGCGGCCGCGGCCGCGGCCCCGCAGCTCGCCGCGGCGAGCACCGTGAGGCGAAGGCGAAGAGGCAGCCATTGCCCGGCGCCGTACCGCGGGTAAACCGCGCGGTCGACCAGGAAGCACGCCACCAGCAGCGTCGCATCGACTGCGAGCCCGACAGCAGGCGCCACTAGCAGCGACAGCCACGCCACGACCGCCGGGGTAACACCCCAAAGGAACAGGCTGATCGGAGGGGCGGCCTGCGCGAAGCCAAACCCCCAATGGATCGCGCCGATGAACGACGCGACGACGGCCGCATAAGCCACCAGCACCCGCAGTGCCAGTATGCGCATCTCGCCGTCGCCCGACCAAACCAGCAGCGCGCCGGCGCCGAACGGCAATGCCGCGAGGTAGCCGAGCCGCGCGACCGTCACTTGACGAGCGGCCGCACCGTCGTGAAACCGCCGTCGATGGCGATGACTTGCCCGGTGATGCGAGCGGCCTGTTCGGAAAGCAGCCAGACCATCGCGTCCGCGACCTGCGATGCCGTCTGGATGCCGCCCAGCGGATATTGCCGGCCTGCGCCCTCGCGCATGACGTCGGCGCGAAGCATGCCCGCGGTCAATGGCGTGTCGGTCATGCCGGGTGCCACCGCGTTGATCCGCAGCCCGATCGGCGCGTAGGTCGCGGCGGCGCTTCGTGTCAGCGCCTCGACGCCGCCCTTGGCCGCCGCGATCGCCTCGTGGTTGGCGACGCCGATGCGGGCCACCACGCTCGAACAAAAGACCGCCGAACCTCGCAGGCCCGCCTCGCGCATCGCCGCGATCCAGGCCTGGAGCACGTAGACGGCGCTGTCGAGATTGACTCGCATCACTTCGCGGTACTGATTCGGCGTGGTGCGATGAATCGATGCGATGAGCGTGCTGCCGACGCAATGGCAAAGAAGCGTCGGCGCGCTGCCCAGCTCGCCGACGCACTCCGCTATAGCCGACGCGGCACCCTCCACGGTCGTAGTGTCGGCCGCGATGTGCGCATCGGCAGCCACGAGAGCCAGAGCCTCGGCATCGCGACCGACCGCTGCCACACGATGACCCGACGCACGCAAGCGCACGACGACCTCGCGACCGATGCCGCCTCGGGCCCCGGTCACGAGGGCGACGCTGCCTGTCGCGCTCATCCGCCGCCCGAAGTCGCCGAGATCCGTACCTTGCGGCAGGCCTCGGAGCAGAACTTCACTTCGGTCCAGTTTTTCGCCCAGCGCTTTCGCCAGGTCATGTCCCGACCACAGGCCGCGCAAGGCTTGCTCGGCAACGATTGCTTGTTGCCCTTGAAGGTCACGCTCGCCAGCCGGTTCGCCGAGACCTCCAACGACACGGCATCAGCCCTTCTTGGCCCAGGCACTGCACCAGCCTTTCGCCGACACCTGCTTGCCGGCGAAGAGCGGGCAATTGCCTGCCGCTTCGCCCGCCTTGCCCTGGTACAGCGCGCAACTCGTGCAGTTCTGACCGGCCGCGTATTGCGGAAAACGCTTCGTGTCGGCTTGCGTGGCAACGGCCACGTAGCCCAGTGCCTTGGCCTGAGGATCGCTGTCAGCGACGAGCGCCTGCGCGACGGCTCTGGAGGTGGCGATGGCAGCGCCGGTAGCGACGATGCTCATCATGAAGACGCGCCGCGGACGGTTGAGATCGGTCATGGAATTTCTCTCTGAGGGTGGACAGCGTTCAGGTTACTTCGGCATCAGCACCGTGTCGATGACGTGGATGACGCCGTTGTCGGCCACGATATCGGCTGTGGTGACCTTGGCACCGTCGACGGTGACGCCACCGGCCGTTGCGATCGTGACTTCACTACCTTGCACCGTCTTGACCTTGCCCGGCATGATGTCCTTCGACATGACCTTGCCCGAGACCACGTGGTACGTGAGTACCGAAGTCAACTTGGCCTTGTCTTTCAGCAATGCATCCAGATCCGCCTTCGGGACTTTCGCGAATGCCTCGTCGGTCGGCGCGAAGACGGTGAAAGGGCCCTTGCCCTTCAACGTGTCCACGAGGCCGGCGGCTTGCAGCGCGGCAGCGAGCGTCTTGAAACTGCCGGCGGCAACTGCGGTATCGACGATGTCCTTGGCCCCGGCCGACATGGCGGCCACGGCGATCGCACCGGCTATGAGAAGTTTCTTCATGGGATGTCTTTCTGGAATGAGATGCTGGATGGGTGCAAACGTCAGGCGGGCAACAGCACCGCGTCGATCACGTGGATGACGCCGTTGGTGCACGCGATGTCCGTCTTCACGACCGTCGAGGCGCCGTTGAGCTTGACGCCGTTCTTGGTGCTGATCGAGAGAGCCGCACCGTTGACGGTCTTGGCCGACTGACCATCCATCTTCATGACGTCGGCCGCCATCACCTTGCCGGAGACGACGTGGTAGGTGAGGATCGCGCTGAGCTTGGGGATGTCTTTCAGCAAGCTGTCGACTGTGCCGGCGGGCAGTTTCGCGAAGGCTTCGTCGGTCGGAGCGAAGACCGTGAACGGGCCTGGACCCTTCAGCGTGTCGATGAGATTTGCTGCTGTGAGTGCGGCGGCGAGGGTCTTGAAATTTCCGGCTGCAACTGCGGTGTCGATGATGTCGTGCATGGTCTTCTTTCTGAGGGTGAATGAATCGAGGATTTGCTGAACGGGTAGAGAAATACTCACGGCGTTGCCAGCGCCAATTCGGTTACGGCATCAATTTGTTCGAACGAGGCTGCCATGTGATCGGCAAGTTCGTCGCCGGAATGCCAGGCCGCTTCCACGCCGCCGCCACCCAGCCAGTCGCCGCAGACGCCCAGGCCGAGCGACGTGTCCCACCAGGCCTCGCCGCCGTCGAAGCTGTCGTCGCAGTCGAACGAGGGACCGGCGTAGCGCCAACGGTGGACAGCAGCGTGGTGCCACCGCACGGCCCCGGTGGCGCCGGTCGTGGCAGGAATCTGCAGGGCCAGCGCTCTGCTCAGCTCGTCGCGCACGGCCAGCGGCTCGGCGTCGAGGTGGGCTGCGCTCCAATCGGCGGTCGCGTGCGCCGTCCAGACAGCCAGTCCGGGTTGAGCGGTGCGCCCGGGAAGCCGGTCGTTGCGCGCAATCAGGGCGAGCGGGCCGCGGTCGGGCTCAGCGGCGTCCCAAGGCCAGTCGACGTCATCGGTCACGGCCATCAGTGTCCAGCAGGGCTCCATGCGCCGGGCCATGAGCGCTGCAGCCCAGGCATCATGGTGGCCGGCCACCAGCAATGCGGCCTGAGCCGGCGGCATGGCCACCACGACATGGTGAAACGGACCCGCCAGCGGCGCACCGTCGATCGCTACGAACCAGAGGCCATCGGCGGTTCGCTGGAGGCGCTGTACCGTGGCGTTCGGCCGGACGGCGGCGCCGGCCAGCAAATGACTACACAGCGTGGTCATCGACGGCGTCGAGACGAAACAACGCTCGGTCAGCGGCGATCGCGACGCATGCACGATCGGTTGCCATTCGGCAGCGTAACCGCGCGCCACTGCCCGGGCCATGACCGCCCGAAACCGGGGCCTCACAGCCGTGAAGCCTTGCGAGCCATGGTCGAAAGCGACCGTGTGCTCGGTGCCTGCTCTGTCGGTGCAGGAGGCGTCCCGCGTTGCCATGCGGCCGCCGACGTCTTGCGACCTCTCGAACGAAGTCACCCGCACGCCCGCGACGCGCAGTCCAGCGGCGCAGGCCGCACCGGCCATCCCGGTGCCGACGACAGCGACATGGATCGTTGCAGGATTGATCGTCATGAAACATGCCTTTCGACAAATCGCGGCGCGGCCGATGCGGCCTCGCGCCAGTGTTGGCAGGCTGCCAGCAAGCGGTGATCCCGGTCGCCATCCTTGAAGCAAACGACCGGCGCTATGCCGATCGTCTTTGCAGCGGATTCGCGAATTCCGGGGGAGGTGATTTCTGAGAGCATCCGGCATCATAGGTTGCGAAGCGTTCTCGAAACGGGTTCGTATCTCAATTCCCGCGTTTTTATGGGATAATAACGTTTCAATATCGTAGCAAAAGCAGGTTGCCATGTCGACACACACACCGTCCGGGACCCCGGGCACACGGGCTGACCCCGACGCGTCCAAACCGCGATCCCTCCTGCGCAGCGGCGCAGCGGCGCGCTTGGCGGGTCTCTCCACGGCGACGCTTCGCGTCTGGGAGCACCGATACGGTGTGGTGTCGCCTCCCAAGTCTTCGTCGGGGCAGCGGACGTATTCCATGGACGACGTCCAGCGCCTGCGGGTGATCAGGCGGCTGACGCTCGAGGGCTACGCGATCGGTACCGTCGCCAACCTCGCGGTCGACGCGCTCATGCGCTTGTCTTCGGGCGATCAGGTGGTGGCGGCGGCTGAACAGCGGGTGATCGTCGTCGGCCCCGCGCTGGCCCAAAAGCTCCAGGGCAGGCTGCGCCCGTCGGCGGCCCTCGTGTTCGGGAACCTCGACGAGGCGGAACGGGAGGTGGCTCGATGCGGCGCCACCGACGTGCTGGTGATCCATGTCGCTTCGCTGCACCCGCTCACGAGCGAGCGCGTGCTGGCATTGCGGGCCAGCCTGCCGGCGCAAACGGTTGTCGTGGTCTATTCGTTCGGCACGGAACGCGCGGCAGACGCACTTCGCGCGGCCGGCGTGACGGTGCGCCGCGAGCCGATCTCGGGCAATGAGCTGGCGAAGTTGATCGTCCTGTCGAAGCCGTTGCCGCAGTCCGCTGCCCCCGACGGCGTTCGGACCCGTCCCAGGCGCTACAGCGATTCGGAGCTGGTCTCACTCGCGGAGACGCCCTCCAGGGTCGCCTGCGAATGCCCCCGGCATCTGGCCGAGATCGTGACGCTCCTGGTGGGCTTCGAGAACTACAGTGCCGAGTGCGTTTCCCGCGACGAGAAGGATGCCGAGCTGCATCGGCACCTCCAGGACGTCACGAGCGCGGCCAGGACGATGTTCGAGCAAGCGATCGCCAGGGTGGTGATCGATGAAGGGCTCGTGGTCTAGGTGTGAAGCCTGATTGGTTTGTTGCCGGCGTTCACGCGGAAAGCTCCCCTATGGCAGCGGGTCCACGGGTTACCCGCAGGACCTCGCGTTGGAAGATGAGCCGAGGCTTTGCTGCACAGCCCGGAACGGGGTCCCGAGCTTGTTGTCGCAATCATGGAGCTCATGAAGCCCGACACCGTCATGGGCGCCCTGGCGTAACCGCATGATCCTTCCTGCTATGCCGCTTCGCGTAAAGCTTACTTGCCGAGGTTGCTCAGAATCTGCGTGCCGTTGACGTCCACCGCGGCGACGCCTTTGTAATCTGCGGTGTTCATGAACATGACGTGGGCGACGTCGCCGCCGTCCTCATACATCAGGCCGTGCATGTCCTGGTCCGAGCCGCCCAGCATGCTGCCCGACGGCGCGCCCAGGATGGCCTCTACCTGAGCTTCGGTCATCAAAAGCTCGATGCGCTTGGCCTTGGCCGTCAGGCTGCCTTTTCGCTTGCAGCCTACGAGAGCCAGCACGGCGAACAACGCGATTCGACGATTCAACATCCCTGCACCTCGACTGGGTTCAAACCGCTAACGCTCAGGCTGCGACCCCAGCGGTAGCGATGGCGCCGGGCGCACCGGCGGTCATGGGCAAGATGACCTGCCCCCCTTCCGCCCTGCCAATCATTCGGAGGAAGTCCGGGGTTGCAAGGTTAGTTGATCTCGGTTGGTTGAAGGGGGTGGCACGCGCCTGCAGCTGCTGTGCGGCGTGACCTCGTTGTAGTCCTGGCGCCAGACCTTGATGGCTGACTTGGCTTGCTGCAGGCCCGGGACCACTGCTCGTCCTGCTGTCACTCCACCCAGCGCGAAGGCCACGCGGCTTTTCCAAGGCCGCTCCGCACTGTCCTGGTCAGTGATAGTCCTCTTCGCGTTGATAGCGGACCGCGAGCACCACGACTTTCGAGATGCTGACGATCTCGTAGAGCGCGACGTACCCGGTGCCGCCGAAGGGGATGATGAGTTCGCGCTGCGCCGGGTGCTGTGCCGCCTTGCGGAAGCTGAAAGGCGTGATCGCCAGCTGTCGCAGCGCGGTCGCCCTGATGACGTCGACGGCGGCCTGCGCCTGATCGAGATCCTCTGCAGTCTCGGCCCGGTCGGGCAGGAAGTCGAACAGCCCTTCAAGTTCCGCCTAGGCCGTCGGCGACAGCTCGACGACGAAGCTCATCGACCGAGCTTCTTGCGCTTCGCATCGAGTTTGGATTGCAACCTGTCGAGGACTTGCTCCACAGGCACCGAGACGCTCGTGCGGTGGTATTCCTCCGACGCAGCCTGCGCGCGTGCATGGAATACGGTTTGCACGCGCCGGAAGGCTAGGGATCCTCCAGGTCGAACCAGTTCGGCGAATCCGCAGCGAGCAAGGCCCTCGCGAGGGTCGTCTTGCCGACCTGGCGCGGGCCCACCAGCGCCACCGCAGGGCTGCGGGCAAGAGCCTGGCGCACAGCGGCCAGGAGATCGATTCGGGCAAGCATGGGCCAACATGTCACCTAGAAAATCCCGCGCTGCTTGCGGGATTTTCAAGGCAGCTTGTGACATGACCTACGCCGCTGCCAGCGCTTCGACGACAGGCGCCCGCGCCAGAACGGGGCCAAGCGCCGCGCCGGTGTGGCTCTCGGCGAGTGCCACGAGCCGCTCGGGCACCGCCTCCGCGACGACGCGGCCACCGTTGACCCCACCCTCCGGCCCGAGGTCGATCACCCAATCCGCCTCGGCAATCACATCCAGGTCGTGCTCGATCACCACCACCGAGTGCCCGCCATCCACCAGCCGGTGCAGCACCCGGATCAGCCGCTCCACATCCGCCATGTGCAGCCCCACCGTCGGCTCGTCGAGCACGTACAGCGTGTGCGGCACCTTGTTGCCGCGCTTGGTGATGTCGTCCCGCACCTTGCTCAGCTCGGTCACGAGCTTGATGCGCTGCGCCTCGCCGCCCGAAAGCGTGGGTGAGGGCTGGCCGATGGTGAGGTAGCCGAGGCCGACGTCCTTGAGCAGCTGCAGCGGGTGGGCGATGTTGCCCATGGTGGCGAAGAAATCGACTGCCTCGTCGACTTCCATCTTCAGCACGTCGCCGATGCTCTTTCCGCGCCAGGTCACGGCCAGCGTCTCGGGGTTGAAGCGCTCGCCCTTGCATGCGTCGCACGGCAGCTTCACGTCGGGCAGGAAGCTCATGGCGATGGTGCGCACGCCGGCGCCCTGGCACTCGGCGCAGCGGCCCTCGCCGGTGTTGAAACTGAAGCGGGCCGGTGCGTAGCCGCGCGCCTTGGCCTCGAGCGTCTCGGCGAAGAGCTTCCTGATCGTGTCCCAGAAGCCGATGTAGGTGGCAGGGCAGGAGCGCGGCGTCTTGCCGATGGGTGTCTGGTCGACTTCGAGCACGCGGTCGATCCAGCCCCAGCCGTCGATCTTCTCGCAGCCCTGCCAGTTCGGCTTGGCGCCGCGCACGTTGATGAAGAGCAGGTTGGCGAGCAGCACGTCGCGCGCCAGCGTGCTCTTGCCCGAGCCGCTGACGCCGGTGACGGCGACCAGGCGCTTCAGCGGCAGGTCGACCGTGACCTCCTGCAGGTTGTGCAAGGTGGCGTTGTGGATGGTGAGAAGCGCGTTGCTCGCGCCTTCCTTGCGCTCGGTTTGCGCCGTCACCACCGCCACCGGCCGGCGTGGCTGCAGCGGATGGATGAGCGGGTGGGCCAGGAAGCGGCCGGTCACCGAATCGGGCCGGCTCGAGATCTCGGCGACGCTGCCTTCGGCGACCAGCCGACCGCCGCGCTTGCCGGCACCGGGGCCGATGTCGATGATGTGGTCGGCGCGCCGGATCGTCTCTTCGTCGTGCTCGACGACGACCAACGTGTTGCCCTTGTCGGCCAGGCCCTGCAGCGCGTTGAGGAGGATGGCGTTGTCGCGCGGGTGCAGGCCGATGGTCGGCTCGTCGAGCACGTAGCACACCCCCTGTAGATTGCTGCCGAGCTGCGCCGCCAGGCGGATGCGCTGCGCCTCGCCGCCCGAGAGCGTGGGCGCGGCGCGGTCGAGCGTCAGGTAGCCGAGGCCAACCTCCTCCAGGAACTCGAGGCGACTCTTGATCTCGGTGACGACGTCGCGGGCGATCTCGGCGTTGCGGCCGGTGAGAGCCAGCGCTTCCACCCACTTGCGCGCGTCGGTCACCGACCACTGCGCGATCCAGGCAATCGACTCGCCCTGGAATGTGACCTTGCGCGAAACAGGGTTGAGGCGCGTGCCGGCGCAGTCGGGACACGGCTCGTCGACCACGTCCTCGACCTCGGCTTCTTCCGACGGGAAGCTCTGCTCGCGGCCGCGGTTGTCGTCGTCGACGATGGAATCGTCGTAGGCCTTGCGCTGGTCGCGCGTGAGCTTCAGGCCGGTGCCGACGCAGGTCGTGCACCAGCCGTGCTTGCTGTTGTAGCTGAACATGCGCGGGTCGAGCTCGGGGTAGCTCGTGCCGCAGGTCGGGCAGGCGCGCTTGGTCGAGAACACTTTCACCGTGCCCACCTTTCGCGTCGGCGTGCCGGCGAGCATGGCGCCGCGCAAGCCGGTGAGCGGTGCCAGCAGGTGCATCACGCCCTTGCCGATGTCGAGCGACTTCGTGAGCAGCTCGCGCAGCTCGCCTTCGTTGCCGGCGTTGACGACCAGGTCGCCGACCGGCAGCTCGAGGGTGTGCTCCTTGAAGCGGTCGAGGCGCGGCCACAGGTCGACCTTGATGAACTCACCGTCGACGCGCAGGTGGGTGTGGCCGCGTGCCGCGGCCCACTTGGCGAGGTCGGTGTAGACGCCCTTTCTCGCCACCACCAGCGGCGCCAGCAGGCCGACGTGCTCGCCGGCATGGTCGCGCAGGATCTGCGCGGCGATGCTGTCGGCGCTCTGCGGCATGACGGCCGTGCCGTCGACGACACAGTGCTGCAGGCCGAGCTTGACGTAAAGCAGGCGCAGAAAGTGCCAGACCTCGGTCGTCGTCGCGACCGTGCTCTTGCGACCGCCGCGCGAGAGGCGCTGCTCGATGGCCACCGTGGGCGGGATGCCGTAGACGGCGTCGACCTCGGGCCGGCCGGCCGGCTGCACGATCGAGCGCGCATAGGCGTTGAGCGATTCGAGGTAGCGGCGCTGGCCTTCGTTGAAGAGGATGTCGAAGGCGAGCGTCGACTTGCCGGAGCCGGAGACGCCGGTGACGACCGTGAACTTGCCGCGCGGGATCGAGACGTCGAGCGACTTCAGGTTGTGCTCGCGGGCGTTGACGATGCGGATGTTCTCGTCGAGCGCCATGCGCTGGCGCACGGGCTTGAGCAGCGCCTGCAGCGGTGCGCCTTCCTCCACCACGTGGCCGTCGAAGCCGAGCGCATGGTCGTAGTCGCGCAGTGCCTTGGCGGTGTGCGAGCCGAGGTGGCGCTTGACCTCCTCCGGCGGGCCGGTGACGATGACCTCGCCGCCGGCGTCGCCCCCTTCGGGACCGAGGTCGATCAACCAGTCGCTGGCGCGAATCACGTCGAGGTTGTGCTCGATGACGATGATCGAGTGGCCGGCCTCCAGGAGCTTCCTGAACGACCGCATCAGCTTGGCGATGTCGTCGAAGTGCAGGCCGGTGGTCGGCTCGTCGAACATGAACAATGTGCCGCGAGGTTTGCGGACTTGGGTCTCCCGGTACTCAAACGCGCCTCCTCGAGGGGCAGCGACTGCAGGGAGCGTGGGGGCACCCTCGGCGAGAAAACCGGCGAGCTTCAGCCGCTGCGCTTCACCGCCGGAGAGCGTGGGCACCGGCTGGCCGAGCTTCACGTACTCGAGGCCGACCTCGACGATCGGCTGCAGCCGGCGGACGACATCGCGGTCGTTGCGAAAGAGCGCCACCGCTTGGGCCACGGTGAGCTCGAGGACATCGGCGATGCTGAGGGCGCGGATCACCTCGCCGGGCATGCGACGGTCGATGCGCACGTCGAGTATTTCGCCACGAAAGCGGCGGCCGTCGCAATCCGGGCAACGCAGGTACACGTCGGAGAGGAACTGCATCTCGACGTGCTCGAAGCCCGAGCCGCCGCAGGTCGGGCAGCGGCCGTTGCCGGCGTTGAAGCTGAACATTCCGGCGCCGTAGCCGCGCTGCACCGCGAGCGGCTCGACGGCGAAGAGCTTCCTGATCTCGTCGAAGGCGCCGACGTAGCTCGCCGGGTTCGAGCGCGCCGTCTTGCCGATCGGGCTTTGGTCGACGAACACCGCCCCGGCGAGCTGCTCGGCGCCGAGCAGACCGTCGTGCTCGCCCGGCGTCTCGGTGGCCTTGCCGAAGTGGCGCTGCAGCGCCGGATTGAGCACGTCCTGCATCAGCGTGCTCTTGCCGGAGCCGCTCACGCCCGTCACGGTGACGAGGTGATGGAGCGGGAACTCGACGGTGACGTTCTTCAGGTTGTGGTCGCGGGCGCCGGTGACGATGAGCTTCGGTGTCGACGCGCCGACCTGCCGCTTGATGCCCATGCCGACCTGCTTCCGGGCGCCGAGATAGGCGCCGGTCAGCGTGTCGGCCGAGCGGATCGCGTCTGGCGTGCCGTCGAACACGATCTCGCCGCCACGCTCGCCGGGGCCGGGGCCCATGTCGATGAGGCGGTCGGCGGCCAGCATCACCGCCGGGTCGTGCTCGACGACGACCAGCGTGTTGCCGGCGTCGCGCAACCGGTGCATGGCCTCGACGATGCGGTTCATGTCGCGCGGATGCAGGCCGATCGAAGGCTCGTCGAGCACGAACAGGGTGTTGACGAGGCTGGTGCCGAGCGCCGTCGTGAGGTTGATGCGCTGGACCTCGCCGCCCGAGAGCGTGCGGCTCTGGCGATCGAGCGTGAGGTAGCCGATGCCGACATCGCAGAGGTAGCGCAGGCGGGTTCGCACTTCGTCGAGCAGCAGTTTCAGCGCCTCGTCGAGCCGCGAGCTCGGCAGCGACAAGCCGTCGAAGAAGCGGCGGATGCGGTCGATCGACATCAGCATCAGGTCGTGCACGGTCAGGCCAGGCAGCGCTTCGAGCTGCTCGCGCGACCAGGCGGCGCCGACCGGCAGCGAGCGCTTCGGCGGTGCCAGCACGCCGTCGGCATCGGCCTTCGTGCCCAGGCGCCAGAGCAGCGCTTCCACCTTCAGGCGGGCGCCGTTGCAGGCCGGGCACGGTGTGTAGCTGCGGTACTTCGACAAGAGCACGCGGATGTGCATCTTGTAGGCCTTCGACTCCAGATAGCCGAAGAAGCGCTTGACGCCGTACCACTGGTGGTTCCACTTGCCGGTCCAGTTCGGCGAGCCTTCGATGACCCAGTGGCGTTGCGCTTCGGTGAGCTGCGACCACGGCGTGTCGCGCGGGATGCCGGCCTCGCCGGCGTACTTCATGAGGTCGATCTGCTGCTCGTTCCAGGCCGGCGTCTGGATCGTCTTGATGGCGCCCTGGCGCAATGTTTTCCTGTGATCGGGGATGACGAGGCCGAGGTCGACGCCGATCACCCGCCCGAAGCCGCGGCAGGTGTCGCAGGCGCCGTAGGCCGAGTTGAAGGAGAACAGCGCCGGCTGTGGCTCGGCGTAGCGCAGGTCGCTGTCAGGACAGTGCAGGCCGGTCGAGAAGCGCCAGAGCGTGTCGGGATCGCCTACCTCCAGCGCGGCATAGACGTTGACGCGGCCACCCCCGCGCTTGAGCGCCGTCTCGATCGCCTCGATGGCGCGCACCTTCTCGACACCCTGTGCGCGAAAGCGATCGGCGACGACATCGAGCAATTTCCTCGGCCCGGTCGGCGACGCGACCTCGCGCTCGGCGTGCACGCGCGTGAAGCCGCTGGCGGCCAGCCACTGCTCGATCTCTCCGGCGCTGGTGTTGCCCGGCAGCTCGACGGGAAAAGTGACGACGAGGCGCGGGTCGGTGCCGGCCGTTCGTTCCATCAGGTCGGCGTAGATCGTCTCCGGCGAATCGTGGCGGACACGCTTCGCCGTCTCCTTGTCGAACAGCTCGGCAGCGCGCGCGAACAGCAGCTTCAGGTGATCGTTCAGCTCGGTCATCGTGCCGACGGTCGAGCGCGAGCTGCGCACCGGATTCGTCTGGTCGATGGCGATCGCGGGCGGCACGCCCTCGACCTTGTCGACCGCCGGCCGGTCCATGCGCTCGAGAAACTGGCGCGCGTAGGCGCTGAATGTCTCGACGTAGCGGCGCTGGCCTTCGGCGTACAGCGTGTCGAACACCAGACTCGATTTGCCGGAGCCGCTTGGCCCGGTCACGACCGTCATCTCGCCGGTGCGGATGTCGAGGTCGAGATTCTTCAGGTTGTGCTGACGGGCGCCGCGAATGCGGATGACGCCGGAGGTCATGAGGAGGGGTCCTTCGCGGGGGGAGCGGGCATTCTAGAGAGCGCCGACAGGTGCGAAGACAGGCGCGCGCAAAGCCCTTCGGCGGGCGCTGCGCCGCGGCGTCGGGCGGCTCAGCCCGATCGTGGCGCGGCGGTGTCGAGGGCGCCGGGCAGCGGCGGTGCCAGCGGCGTGCAGGCCCCGAAGCGCCGGGGCAGCAGCCCGGCAGCGCCACCGCTGACGACACGCAGCCGATCGGGCTCGATCACCGCGCTCGAGGCGTCGTCGTCATGGAAGATCCTGAGGCTGACGCTGCCCGAGAGCTCGACGATGTCATCGCCGAAGTCGCCGCAGCATGTGCCCGACCCGGCAAGCCGGAACGCGCGCGCCGGCAGCGCATCGCCGGCAGCCAGGGGAACAGCTCACGCCGGCCGCACCCCGACCGCAGGCGGCTGGCAGGCGGCGACGCAGGAGCAGCTGGCCAGAAGCAGGCAGCGCCAGGTCCGGGCGCACGGGCCGCGCTGCTCGCCGGATGCCTGGGCCGCGACGCGGCGGGCCCGCAGCATCGCCACCAACAACGCGGCCCGGCCGGCGAGGTCGAGCCCGATGGCAGCGATGAACAGCGCGTCGTCGACGACGACCGGGCCGTAGACCAGCGCCACGAAGCGGCAGGCGCTACCCAGCAGCCAGCTCGACAGCGACTGGGCGATCGAGGCGCCACCAACGTCACGGTCGAATTCACATCGCGCGGCCGCCTTTCGCACCTGCCTCGGCCGGCCAGCGCGATCCGGCCCGGCTCTAGACTTCGCCATGAAAATCGATTTCGTGTCCGACATCGCCTGCCCGTGGTGCGCGGTCGGCCTCAACTCGCTCGAGATCGCGCTCGCGCGCCTCGGCGATGCGGTGCCGGTCGAGCTGCATTTCCAGCCCTTCGAGCTCAACCCACAGATGCCGCCCGAAGGCGAAGACGCCACCGAGCACCTGTCGCGCAAGTACGGCATGGCGCCCGAGCAGCTGGCAAAGAACCGCCAGCACCTCCGCGAACGCGGCACTGCCGTGGGCTTCACGTTCGGCGATCGGCCACGCGTATGGAACACGTTCGATGCGCATCGATTGCTTCATTGGGCCGGGCTCGAGGGCAAACAGCGTGAGCTGAAGCATGCGCTGCTCGCGGCGTATCACAGTCGCGCCGAGAACCC
>JAYVNL010000184.1:0-13050 GCA_043758495.1 Rhizobacter sp. | reverse complement strand
ACCTGCCCATCGTCTATGCCCTCGTCAGCGTGCAGCGCTGGCTCGATCGCCGCCAGCGGGGCCGGGAAGCAGCGGCGTGATTCACGATTTCGGCGTTGTCTGGGACGAGCGCAACCTGCTCCTCAGCGGCCTCGGCAACACCGTGTTGCTGTCGGTCCTTGCGGGCCTCTGCGCGCTGCTGCTCGGCGCGTTACTGACGCCCGCGCTGATGCTGTCGACGCGCGCTCCCGCGCGGGTGGCGCGGTTTTTCGTCGACGCAATGCGCTGCACGCCGTTCCTGCTCTTTGCCTACATCGTCTACTACGGCCTGCCCTCGATCGGCCTGCGCTTCGACAACTGGGCCGCCGGCCTGGCCGCGCTGATCACGTACCACGCCGCCTACATGGCCGAGATCCTGCGTGGCACCTGGGCGGCGCAGCCGCCGGCGCCCATCGAGGCCGGCCATGCCTTCGGCTACAGCGGGCTGAGGCTGTTTCGTCGGATCATCCTGCCGCCGCTCGTGTTGGCGGCCGGGCCGGTTGTCGGCAACCAGGTGATCCAGATCGTCAAGGACAGCGCCTTCCTCACCATCATCGCGCTGCCCGAGTTGACGCACGCTGCCAGCTCGATCCAGTCGCGCCACTACGTGCCTTTCGCGGCCTTCATCGCGGCGGTGCTGCTGTACTGGGCGATCTGCTTGGTCATCGAGGCCGGCGTGAGCGGCATCGGCCGGCTCGCGGATGCACGGCGATGAACCGGCTCGACTTGCCTTCGTCAATCGTCGCCTCGACAGTGCCGACGCTGCAGGTGTCGGGCATCACCAAGAGCTTCGGCTCGCTGCGTGTGCTCGATGGCATCGGCTTCGAGGTAGCGCGCGGCGAGACGGTGTGCCTGCTCGGGCCCTCGGGCTCGGGCAAGTCGACGCTGCTCCGCTGCATCAACTGGCTCGAGCGGCCCGATGCCGGGCGCGTGCTGCTCGAGGGCAAAGCGGTGGGCCTGTCCAGCGGCGGCGTGGTCATGGGCGACCGCGAACTCGCGCACTTGCGCACGCGCATCGGCATGGTGTTCCAGCACTTCGCGCTGTGGCCGCACCTGAGCGTGCTGCAGAACGTAATGGAAGCGCCGCTGCACGTACAGAAGCGGCCCCGCGACGAGGTGCGCGCCGAAGCCGATGCGCTGTTGCGGCGCGTCGGCCTGCTCGACAAGCAGGATGTCTTTCCTGCGCGTCTGTCGGGCGGCCAGAAACAGCGCGTCGGCATCGCCCGCGCGCTGGCGATGAAGCCGGCGCTGCTGCTCTTCGACGAGCCGACCAGTGCGCTCGACCCTGAGCTTGTCGGCGAGGTGCTCGCCGTGATGCGCGACCTGGCGGCCGAAGGCATGACGATGGTCGTGGTCACGCACGAGATGGCCTTCGCCCGCGAAGCCGCGAGCAGGGTCGTCTTCATGGACCATGGCGTCATCGTCGAGACCGGCACACCGCAGGTCTTCTTCTCGGCGCCGAGCACCGAGCGTGCTCAGCAGTTCCTGCTGCGCTACGCCGGCACCGCCGCGGCCTGAGCGGCTCCGTCCTCCCTTCATCACCTTCCGTTGCACGAACCCATGGACCCAGTCTTCCACCTCCTCTCCGGCGCGCCGCAGCCGGTCGCTGCCTACAGCCATGCCGTCGAAGCTGGCGGTTTCGTCTTCGTGACCGGTCAGCTCGCTACCGACCCCGACGACGACAGCCTGCCAGTGCCCGAGGGCATCGAAGCGCAGACGCACAAGGTCATGGCCAACCTGCGGCGCGTGCTCGACGGCCTCCATCTCGGCCTGGCGAATGTCGTCAGCGTGCGCATCTTTCTCACCGCCTTTGAGCGCGACTACGCGGCGATGAACGCGGTTTACGCAAGCTACTTCGACGCCGGCCGCCGGCCAGCGCGCACCACCGTCGGCGTCACCGGCCTGGCCCGCGGCGGCATCGTCGAGATCGATCTTGTGGCGGTGCGGCCGTGAGCGGATCACGCCATCTCGCGGCGAGCGTCGAGACCTGCCACTGGGGCAGTTTCGACGCCAAGCTGGCGCCGGTGCTCGCGGTCGAGAGCGGCGAACGCTTCACCATCGATACGGTGAGCGGCGGCGCCGACGTGCTGCCCCCAGCCGGCTTTCACGTTCCGCCGGAGCTGCTCGACATCCACGCCCGAAGCGCCCGCTTCCTGCCCGGCCACATCCTCACCGGACCGGTCGCGGTAGCGGGTGCCATGCCGGGTGACATGCTGGAGGTGCGCATCGTCGACGTCGCGATGCGCCAGGACTGGGGCTACAACGTCATCCGGCCGCTCTCCGGCACCTTGCCCGCGGAGTTCGACGCCTACCGCCATCTCACCATCCCGCTCGACGTCGAGCGCCAGGTCGGCCGGCTGCCCTGGGGGCTCGAGCTGCCGCTGCGGCCGTTCTTCGGCATCCTCGGCGTGGCGCCGCCGGCTCACTGGGGGCGTATCAGCACGATCGTTCCGCGGGCCCACGGCGGCAATCTCGACAACAAGGAGCTGCGGCCCGGCGCCTCGCTGTTCCTGCCGGTGCAGGTGCCGGGCGCGCTGTTTTCCTGCGGCGACGGCCATGCCGCGCAGGGCGACGGCGAGGTCTGCACCACGGCTATCGAGACCGCGCTGAAGGGCACATTCGAGCTGGTGCTGCACCAGGCCGCGGCGCTCGCCTACCCGCGCGCCGAAACGCCGACGCACTGGATCACGATGGGCATGGACCCCGACCTCGACCAGTGCCTCGCGATGGCCCTGCGCGACATGATTGCGCTGCTCGGCGAGATCGAGGGCCTGTCGCGCGAAGACGCCTACACGCTGTGCAGCCTGGCGGTCGACTTTCGCATCACGCAAACCGTCAACGTGAGTCGCGGTGTCCACGCCATGCTGCCGAAGGCCTTGCTGAAGGGGCGCCGATGAGCAGCCTGTCGCCTGCCGAGGAAGCGCTGCGCGCCGAGCATCGCGCCGCCTACGAGGCACTGCGTGCGGCTGCGCAGGGCGTCACGGCGAAGGCCTTGCCGCCGCCGTCGCCACGCGGCATGCCGCTGGCCGAAGGCAGCGTGCTTCATGTTGAGCGCATTCCCGGTGGCTGGTACTGGACGGCGCGGCTCCAGCGCGGCGAGGCGCTCCGAATCGCCACGCTGAGCGGTACCTCAACCGTCGCGATGGTGGCCTGGAGTGCGGCCGAGCCGAGCGAGCGTCTCAACACGGCCGACACCGCCAAGCTTCAGTGGAGTGCGGCCCTGCGCAAGGGCCGGCTGCTGCTTACCGACATGGGTCGCGTCGCCTTCTCGATCATCGAGGACAGCAGCGGCGCGCACGACGCCGTCGTCGGCCCGACCACCGCCGCCTCGGTGGCCACGGCGGCAGGCCGCGATGCCGCACGCAACACGCGCGACAACTTCCTCGCTGCTGCCGCCAAGCTCGGCCTGTCGCGGCGCGACATCCCGATGTGCGTGAGCTTCTTCGCGCCGGTCGGCGTCGACGAGGGCGGTCGCTTCGTCTGGCACGAAGGCCGTCGCCGGCCGGGCGACTTCGTCGACCTTCGCGCCGAGATCGATCTGTGGGTCGTGCTGTCCAACGCCGGTCATCCGCTCGACCCGGCCCGCAGCGCCGCGCCGGCGGCCGTCGACGCGACGATCTTCCAGGCGGCCACCACCGCCGCGGACGATGCGTGTCGGCAGGCTGGCGTCGAAGCGGCGCGCGCCTTCGAGTTCACGGATCGCTTCAACCGGGAATGGAACCCATGAACCTCGACCCTGCGCGCGCCACGCTCGACCTCGTGATCCCCGAACGCGCGCCGTGGTCGTATGCGCTCAGGCGCGGCCAGACGCTGCGCCTGATCGATCTCGAGGGCCGGCAGGCCGTGGACGCCCTGTTCTATGCACTGCCTGACACGGCCGAACGCTACAGCGCACAGGACACGCTGCGCGAGCAGGGCTCGGCGTACATCGGTCTCGGCACGAAGCTGATGTCGAGCGAAGGCCGCGTGATGGCTCGCGTCGTTGCCGACACCGCTGGCCGCCACGACACGCTCGCGGGCTGCTGCTCGTGCGAGAGCAACGCCGTGCGCTTCGGCGAAGCCACCAAGTACCAGCACGCGTGCCGCGAAAACTTCGTCCTCGAATTGGGCCGCCACGGCCTCGGCAAGCGCGACATCGTTCCGAACGTCAACTTTTTCATGAACGTGCCGCTTGACGCCGCTGGCGACTTCGCGGTGGCCGACGGGCTCTCGCCGCCCGGCAGCCATGTCGATCTCGTCGCCGACATGGATTTGCTCGTGGTGATCTCGAACTGCCCGCAGATCAACAACCCCTGCAACGATTTCCACCCGACGCCGGTGCGAGTGCTGGTGTGGGAAGAGGCGCCGCAATGAGTCCTACAGAGCAGGTCTGCCGTCGCGACAACGGCGAGCCGGCCGGCATCAACGCAACGCTGCACGAACCGATTTCGGCCGACGGCACGCCGGTGCCGGGAATGCGCTACTGCGTGCCGGCGCGCAACGGCCGCGCGGTTCGGCTGGCTGCGGGGCAGGTGATCCGCGTCGTCAACACGCACGGCACGCAGGTCTGCGACACCTGGGCCTTCAACGCCGCCGACCTGGCCGAATTCATGTCGATGGAGCACGTCCGCGCGTGGATCGACCGCCTCACGCCCGGCCCCGGCGACGCGCTGGTCACAAATCGGCGCCGCGCCATCCTGACCTTGCTGGCCGACACTTCGCCCGGCGTGCACGACACGCTGATCGCGCCGTGCGACATCGACCGCTACCGCACGCTCGGCGTCGTTGGCTATCACGACAGCTGCAGCGACAACCTTCGCCTGGCCCTGCAGGCGATTGGCCTGCGCACCGGCGAGGTCCCTTGCCCGCTGAACCTGTGGATGAACATTCCGGTCGGCGCCGACTTCGGCATCCGCTGGCTGGCGCCGGTGTCTCGCCCCGGCGATTACGTCGACCTGCGCGCAGAAATGCACTGCGTCGTCGTCTTGTCCGCCTGCCCACAGGACATCGTCGCGATCAACGCACTCGACCCGCGCGAGGTGCATTTCATCGCCGATCCTTGATCAGACCCAATAAAGCCCAAACACGCGACACGTGCGAACGCCGGCTCAACCCATTCCGCTGAGTAGCGTGGCTTCGCCGGGCGATTGACACTGTCGGCGTTGACAGCCAAGTCGCCGCCGTCGAGGTACTCGTCCGGAAAGACGGACGGCTCATCTTCAACCGCCGCCGCCGCCGCCGCCATCGACGATCCGCGGCGCCGCCATGAAGCAGGTCAGCGTCCGCTCGTCGCAGCCCACCGGATAGACATCGCGCGGTAGCTCGTTGCCCTGGATGTCGCGCTGCGAGCTGAACATGCGCTTGAGCACGCGCTTCTTCTTCGCCGACATGGCGCCCGCCACGAAGTAGTCGTGGCCGAGCAGGTCGTTGGAGGCGCCGGTGAAATCAACGTAGCGCATCGCCACGCTGTCGAGCAGGTCGCCGCCGGGGTTGGCGCCGAGCTTGACCTCGCCGCCGTCGGCGATCTGGGCGCCGGCGAGCACGGCGTCGGCGTTGTTGTAGGTCACGAAGATCTGGCCCTCGCTGGCCAGCTTCTGCAGCCATTCGCGGTGGCCGGCGGCGCGCGTGCAGGCGGCGAGCAGGGCGACGTTGTGGGCGGTCATGAGGGCCTCGTCGTTGCCGGCGACGTCGAGCGTGCTGCGAAGGAAGTGCGCGCCCAGGCTGTGCACCGCGAGGCTGAACGGCTGGTGGTCGGTGGCCAGCCTGGCGCTGCCCAGCACGCGGAAGAAGCGCGCCAGCGCGTCGATCGAGAGCTCGGCGTTGAGCTTGGCCTGCTTGTAGCGACCGATGATGTCCTGGATGCGCGATGTCGTGCGGTTCTGCGGAATCACGACGCTCAGGTTGACCTCGTTGCCGCTGCTGTCGGCGCGCGTGCCGACGCCGCTGCTGCCGTCGGGCAGGAACCCTTCGGAGGCCCACGAGAAGCCGACCATCTCGACGTCGTAGAGCGAATCGAAGCGGGCGCAGCGCTCGAAGCACGATGCCGGCGTGTTGTTGTTGCCGTGCAGGTAGACGAGCACCGGCCGGGCCCCGGCGAAGGCGCTCATGAGGGCGACGATGGCGTCGGCCTCGCTGGCGTCGGCATGCACGTCGCTGACCTGCCAGGTGCCCGCGTTGCCCTGCACCTGCGCGAAACCGATGCGCTCGGAGCCCGGATCGAAGCGGGTGCCGAAGGCGGTTTCGTCGGCCTTGTCCTGCAGCGCGCGATTGGTGATGATCAGCATTCTCGGCTCCCTCGGTGCGGGCGCCGAGTGTGCCCGCGGCAGCGGCGATGCGATCCCGTATTGTTAGGGATGCGCCGGGGCCGGCGAAGGCTTACAACGCTGGCGTCGCCTGCGCGCCGCCGCTTTTTCTTTCGCGAGGTCTGCCATGCCGCTGCTTCCTGCCGGGCCGTATCGAACCCTCACCACGGTCGAGGGTCAGTCGTTCCCCTACTACATCGTCCCGTTCGATGCCGACGGCCACTGCATCGGCCCGCAGACGCGCGATCACCTGCTCGCGAACTGCGCCGAGTACAGCGACGTGTTCCTGTTCTCGCACGGATGGAACAACGACTGGACCTCGGCGACCAACCGCTATGAGGAGTTCATCGAGGGCTTTCAGGGGCAACGTAGGTCGCTCGGCCTGGCGATGCCGGCCGGCTGGCGGCCGCTTCTCGTCGGCGTGTTCTGGCCGAGCCAGGCGCTCGAGTGGTTCGACTCGGAAACTGGTCCCGGCTTCGCCGCCGAGACTGGCCGGGCCGCGCAAGACGCCGCCAGCGAAGCCTCGAGCCGCCTCCTTGCCGACATCGCCGGCGAGCTGCCGCGGGCCCAACGAGCACGCTTCTTCTCGCTGGTGACGGCCGAGTGGCTGAACGAGGCCGACGCGCACGAACTCGCGACCCTGCTTGCCTCGACGACCGCCAGCGCCGGCGACGACGAAGCCGGCCCTGCGGCCGCGCCGTCGGCCGACGACCTGCTCGCTGCCGCTGCTGCTTTCGATGCGCCCGAGCCCGACTACGACGCTGTCGGCACCGTCGGCGGTGGCGGCGCACCGGCCGCGGTCGCGCGCGGCGCCCCGCAGGCCGCCTTCGGCCTCGGCGACGTGCTCCGCAAGATCGACCCGCGGCAGATCCTCAAGCCGTTCACCGTCTGGCAGATGAAGGACCGGGCCGGCAAGGTCGGCGGCAGCGGTGTCGCCGAACTGCTCGCCGGCCTGCTCGCGAAGTCGACCGCGCGCGTCCACGTGCTCGGCCACTCCTACGGTTGCAAGGTCGTGATGACGGCCGTCTGCGCGATCCCCGACGGCCTGCGCAAGGTCCAGTCCGCATTGCTGCTGCAGCCGGCGATCTCGCAGTACGCGTTCGCCACCGACGTGCCCGACCACCCCGGCGTCCACGGCGGCTTTCGCAAGGCGCTGGCGCGGGTGGCGAGCCCCGTCGTCGCGACCTTCAGCGACAACGACGTGCCGCTCAACAAGATGTTCCACCTGTCGATGCGCCGCGCCGTCGACCTCGGCGAGCAGCCGAACATCGCCGGCGGCCCGCCGAGTCCGTACTGCGCGCTCGGTGGCTACGGCCCGCAGGCGTCCGACGCACTGATCGTCGACATCCTCGATCCGCCCAAGCCCTATGCCTTCGGCCCTGGCGGTCACATCGTCGGCGTTCGCGGCACGCGCACGATCTCGGGCCACGGCGACATCAACAACCCGAGCACCTGGTGGATCGCGTACACGCTGGCATCGCAGTCGCCTTCGGCCTGAGGCGAAGACCGTGGCCGATTTTCTGAAGCAGGAGTTCGACATCGCCGTCCTGAAGGCGCAGGTCGGCGACGCTCCTGTTGGCAAAGGCGATGACGACCCGTGGGTCCGCTTCACGCTGCAGTATCACGACAAGGGCGCACTCCACGACGGCCAGCAGTGGGATTTCGCCCTCGCCGAGATCGCGCCGACGCCGAGCTCGCGCAGCAGCCGAGATCCGGAGTCCGATCTGCCTTTGCCGCCGGCGCTGCTGGACGGCCTTGGCGAATGGTTCCGGAACAACGCAGAGCCGGACCGGCCGCTCTGGGTGCACCTCGTCAAGCCCTACGCGACGCTGCGCCTGGTGCCGTGGGAGCGCGCTCTCGGCAAGGCGCTCGGTCGGCCGATCCTGATGCTGCCTGACTTCATCTTCCCGCGGCCGCGGGAGGCCGTGAAGTCGTTCGACGTCGTGCTCTGCGCGAGCGCGCCGCTCGGCTACGAAGACCACACGGTGCGCGAAGCCCTGCGCATCGCCGTCGATCGCATCCTCGACAGCGGCAAGCGCGACATGCGCCTCCATGTCTTCGCCGATTCGCAGATCGCGGCCTCGCTGTCGCAGCGCTGGCAGAGCCAGGGCCGGCTCGGCCGGCAGATCCTCGTCCACGACAACCAGCAGGCCGCGCCGTACGCGCAGGAGGACATCTCGTCGCGCCTGCTCGACGAAGCCGGCACCCTGCGCTCGCCGTGGCTGCTCTGGATGCGCTCGGCGCTCGCCGGCCAGGGCGTCGACGTCGTTCACTTCATCTGCCACGGCCACCTGTCGCGCGAGCGCGGCGCCATGCTGTTCGCGCAGTCGCCGCTCGAGCGGGCCGATACCTTCCTTGCCGGCCCGGTCGGCGGCAGCGAGCTCGGAACCTTCCTGACCCAGATCGGCGCCTGGTCGTCGGTCTTCAGCTCGCTGCCCGATGACCACTCCGAAGCCGGGCTGCGCTCGCTCGCCGACGAGATTGCGCAGTCGCGGCCGGGGCCGATGCTGATGCACGTGCTCCGCGAAGACCCGCAGGCCGGTGCGCTCGCGGCCGGCTACGCCTTCCTCTACAGCGGCGAGGCGCATCCGCCGCCACGCTCGACGGCGCTCTTCATGTACTGCCAGCCCTACCTCGCTGCCGACAAGGTCGCGCGCCCGGTGTCCGGCATGATGGTCGAGCGCGGTGCCCGGGCGGCGCCGCCGGCGCCGGCGGGCGGCAGCGACCGTGGCGTGCCGGTGGGCGCGATCGCCCGCAACTCCGTGCAGGCGCACGCTGCGACGCGATCGCTGAAAGCGTCGCCGCTCGACGCCATCTTCAGCAGCAGCGAGCGCGTGTCGTCGCTGGTCGCGTCGACCGAGCGTTACGCAGAGCAGGTGCAGCTGCGCTTTCAGCAGATGGCGCGCGACGACCTGATCTCGAAGGGGGGCGCCGGTGATGCCGAGGCGAAAGCGACCTTCGAGACGCTCGACAAGCTGCGCCGCGCCGTCGCCGAGCACGAGACGCTGGGCGCCGCGATGCCGAGGGCGGCGTCATGAGGACGGTGCTCTCCGTCGAGCCGCACATGCCCGATCCGAACAGCGACATCGAGCAGCTCACCGTGCGCGTGATCCGCTCGCCGTTCCATGTCGACAATGCCGATCGCTCGCGGCCCCTGGAGCTCGACCCCGCCAAGCAGGTCGACTGGGCCAGCCCCGACGGCGTGCGCTCGCGCGGCCGCGCCGTCCGCGAATCGCTGAACTCGCATCCCGGTGTCGGCGAGGTGCTGAGGCAGATATTCACCACGCAGATCGGCACCACCCAGTCGCTGTTCGTGATGCTGTCGCGCTCGGAGGCCGAGCAGATCAGCTGGGAGACGCTCTGCGACGGCAACGACAAGTTCGTCGCCCTCGACGCGCGCTGGCCGATCGCTCGGATCACCGATCCGATGAGCGGCGTCACCCGGCCGCCGGCCGAGTTGAAGCTGCCGGTGCGGATGATGGTGCTGATCTCGGCGCTCGGCATCCAGGGGCAGGTCAAGGAGTGGCAGGTGCTGCGCGACGGCATCGCCGCCGCGCGCGCCGCCGGCCTGCCGGTCGTGGTGAAGGTGATGGTGGGCGAGCCGTCGCTGCTTGCGGCGATCGCGGCCGACGTGGCTGCAGGCCTCGCCGACATTGATGTCGCTGCCCTCGAAAAGGCACCGACGCGTGTGATCCAGGACATCCGAGACTGGCAGCCCAACATCGTCCACGTGTTCTCTCACGGCCGCTCCGACGCGACCGGGCAGGGCATCGAACTCGCCAACGGCGTCGACTACGCCAACGGCGCGACCACCGGCTCGGTGCGGATCAGCGTCGACCAGCTGGAGAGTCTCGGCGCCAGCCTCACCAATCCGTGGCTGCTGGTCCTCAACTGCTGCTCCGGCGGCCAGGCCGCGACCAACCTGCAGTCGATCGCGTACCGGGTCGTGTCGAACGGCTTTCCCGCTGCGGTGGCGATGCTGGAGCCGGTCGACGCTGGCGACGCGCACGAGTTCGCGCGCGCCTTCTACCGCTCGCTGTTCGCGTCGCTCGCCAAGGCGGCGCAGGCGCTTCAACAGGCTGCGCGCGTGCCGTTCGAGTGGAGCGAGGCGATGGTCGATGCCCGCGCCGCGATCAGCGAGCAGCACAACAGCGATGCCAACAACGCCCGCGAGTGGACGCTGCCCGTCCTCTACGTGCGCGGCATCGAGCCGTTCACCTTCGATCGGCCGCCGCCCGGATCCGAGGCCGATACGTCGGTCTTCAAGGCGAAGGCGCGCACGGTCGCGGAGTGGCTTCAGGCCGTCGGCCAGCAGAAGGATGAAACCGTGCGCCAGAGCATCATGGCGAGCGCGCTCGACGACGTGCCGAAGGCGTTCTGGCCAAAGGTCGACGGCACTTTCTGAACCGGCGGGAGAGCAACATGGCCGAGGGCGACGACGTCGACGATGGCGACGAAAACTTCCTGCGCAGCAACGCCTGGTGCGGCGAGGCCGCGTCGGGCGCGCTGGCCGAAGCCTCGTTGCAGTGGGGCTCGCGGCAGGACCTGCCGACGCCATCGCAGGCGCTCGCGGCGGTCGAGCTCGACTACGACGACTGGACGCATCCGCTCGTCGGCTGGGGCGTCGTGCTCGCCGATCGCGACGATGTGCCGGCCGCCGACAAGGCGCGTGGTCTCGACGCGCCGGAACCGATCCGCAAGCTCATCGCAGCACGCGGCGACGCGCCGGTGCTGCGCTGGCGCGCCGACGTCAAGGACGGGCGGCTGCGCCGCTACGGCGTCGACGGCAAGGCCGCCGACCTGAGCCTGCGCGGCGCCCGTGGCACCGCCGCCAACGCAGTGCCGCACTACCTGCTCATCGCCGCGTCGCCGGCCGAGGTGCCTTGGCGCTTGCAGTATCGGCTGCAGACCGAAGCCTTCGTCGGTCGCCTCGACCTCGACGACGCCGGCCTCGGCCGCTACGTCGACGCCCTGCTCGGCCAATGGAGCGGCGCCAAACGCGATGTCTCGAAACCCTTGATCTGGTGCGTCGACCACGGCTACCCGGACATCACGCGGCTGATGCGGAAGTCGATTGCCGACCGGCTTCGCAGCGCGTTCGCCGACGACACCGAGTTCGCGATGAAAGGCGGCTTTCGCGGCGACGCCGACGCCACTCACGCCGCGTTGCTCGCCGCGCTCGGCGAGCGCCAGCCGGCCTTCGTCACCACCTCCAGCCACGGCGCCACGTTCCCGCTCGACGACGCTGCGGCGATGCGGGCGCAGATGGGCGCGCTCGTCGACGTGGGCCACGGCGTCGGCAGCGCCAGCGCCATCGCCGCGGCCTGGAATCCGCGCGGCGCGATCTGGTACGCGCATGCCTGCTGCTCGGCCGGAGCCGACGCGAAGTCGTCGTTCGACGGCCTCGTCGGCGCCGACTCGTCGCTCGGCAAGACACTGACCGCGATCGCCGGTGCCGGTGCCTGCACGGCGCCGCTGCCGCGCGCGTTGCTCGGCGGCGCGAATCCACTCGGCGCCTTCATCGGCCACGTCGAGCCGACGTTCGACTGGACGTTGCGCGAGGTCGCGACCGGGCAGACGACGAGCCAGCACGTGATCGACGCGCTTTACGGCCAGCTCCACCTGCCGCGGCGGCCGCCAGTCGGGCGCGCCATGGCGGTGTACTTCCGCGCCGTTGCCGGCCTGCTCGGCGACTATGCCGACGCGCTCGACGCCGTCGGCAACCTCGAGCCCGGCGCCCGGGAGCGAGCCCGCGCTTCGCGGCTCGTCGCCAGCGACCGGCTGGCAATGGTGGTGCTCGGAGATCCGACCGTGACGCTGCCGCGACCGACGTGAGGGGGCGGAGGCGCCCCGCCGACCGGTTTTGTCAGCGGCAGATTTCCATCGCGGCGACGCCGGGGCACGAGCTGTAGTTGCTCTGCAGGTCGACGCCCTCGCCGTTGCGTCCGTACAGGGCGAGCGTTTTCGCGTCGTCGCCGTTGACCGTCGGGCCGATGTTGCGCAGGTTCAGGGCGGCAGAGGTCGCGCCGGGGCGCAGCTCAAGGCTACCGAGCCGGCCGGTGCCGCCGTCGCCGCATGACGCACGGCCACCGCACATGGTGGCGCCGTTGATGCCGAGCATGCCGCGCGGGAAGGTCCATGCCGCGCGCAGGCTGGCGGTGGCGGTGCCGTCGATCGCAAGCGCACGCACGGCGGCGACGGTGCTCGCGTCCAGCTCGGGCCACGGCAGCGTCTCCATTCCCAACCAGACCGGCGGCACGCCCTCGACGTCGACTTCGAAGGCGCTCTTGCCAGCAACCGCGAAGACGCTGCTGCAGGCGTCGTCGGAATAGAGCGAGACGACGACGGTGCGGCCGCCGCGATAGAAGTTGCGGATGACGGCGTCGCCGGCGCTGCCTTCCGGCAGTGCGAGCCAGCTGTCGTCGCTGCTGCGGGTCGCACCGACCATCGGGTCGAGGCTTGCGCCTTGACCGTTGCCGTCGCTCGTCCAGAGCGCGAGCCGGCGCTGGTTCATGGCGCCCGGGTGCGGCTTGTAGAAGGCGAGCGTCACGGCGGCGCCGTCGGCGCTGCGTTGCGTGACCTTGGCACAGGCCAGGCCCGGCATCGCGGCGACTTCGAAAGCGATGGCGCGGTTGTACTCGTACGCCGGATTCGCGGTGTCGATGCGTTTCGTGCGCTGCGCCTTGGCGCTGGCGCGGATCTGCACCGGCAGCAGGTCGCCGGCGAACTTCCAGACGTCGGCCTCGAGTGC
>JAYVNL010000183.1:0-13074 GCA_043758495.1 Rhizobacter sp. | reverse complement strand
CGAAGATCTCGTCGACCAGGAGGGGCGCCAAGCCGAGGCTGGGCTCGTCGAGCATCAGCAGACGCGGCTCGGTCATGAGCGCGCGGCCGATGGCGAGCATCTGCTGCTCGCCGCCGGACAGACAGCCGGCCTGCGACTTCGACCGTTGCGCCAGCCGCGGAAACCATGTCATGACGCGATCGATCAGCGTTCTCACGTGCGCGGGGTCGCGGTGCATCGAGGGATGACGGCAGAAACGCGGTCTCGCGAACGGCACCGTCGGACCGGTCGCCGAATGGCGGAGCGTTACGCGTCGAGCAGCGTCGAGCGTGCCGAGGGTTGCGTGCCTTCAAACAGTGCGGCGACGACTTCATCGGCGGTGTGCACCCGGGCAAAAAAAGAATCGAGCACATCTAGCGCGTGCGTATGTCGTTGCGGCGTTGACGCACCGCAGCAATCTGATAGAAGGACGACAGAGTAGTCGCGCATGAACGCATCGCGAACCGTGGTGTCCACACACACGTCGGTTGTCGCGCCTGAGACAACGACGGTCTTGATGGCAGACGATCGCAACAGGGCGTCCAGTTCGGTGTCTGCGAACGCTGAGTAGCGAAACTTTTCCACGACCGGATCAGTGGGCAGAGGATGCACGCCGAACCAGTCGGCAAGCGAGCCGTCTCTCACGCGAGACAGCGCTGAGCGTTGGTAGTGCATCGCCATGGCTTCGGATCGTGGCCAAGCAGGGGAAACAGTTCGAACGAACACAACCAGATCGAAAGCAGCACGCGACTGCTCTATGAACGCGTTCAGTCGTGCCGCTATCGGAGGGAAGTGGGAAGTATCGTGACCCAGCATGCCGATGACGCCTTCAGGCACGCAATAGTCACGTTGCATGTCGACGACCAACAATGCCTTGCGCATACCAAGGACCGATGCAAGATTAGCTTTCGTCATTGCAATTCGTCGACGGATCAGTTCTGAACCTGCCAGCGCCCGTCGACGATTCGA
The DNA here is from genome assembly GCA_043758495.1 of Rhizobacter sp. GTDB lineage: Bacteria > Pseudomonadota > Gammaproteobacteria > Burkholderiales > Burkholderiaceae_C > Schlegelella_A. Next base: position 12,087 of record JAYVNL010000183.1, on the reverse strand, counting down.
ACCAATACCTGGCTACGGGCATCGACGCCGTTGTGGTCCTTCATGCTCATGTTGTAGACGGCCTGTGTGCCCACCAATTCATGCGTCGCCTCTATGGCATCGCGCAGTGCCAGCCGGAACTGCGGCGTTCCAGGGACTGCGTTCTTCAGCGCCTGCGACGCCGCGTCTTGAATGATGAGCAAGGCATCCGATGCCATGGCGCCGAAGAGTGAGCGAGAGCCCGCCCCGTACTTCGCTTCGTAACGCTGCACGTAGTCGAGCGCCACCTTCCTGATGGGGTTGCTTGTTGACAGTTGTTCCGGGACCAGCGCGGGCGCAACGCCCAAATATCCGCCTTCCACCCCTTTCCCGCCGACGCGAAGAAAGTCGCCATTGGCCACCCCTTGCGTCTGATACACCAAGCCTTTATAGCCGCGACGTTCAAGCTCGATCTGGGGCAGCGCGCCCGGCGTCCCGGAGGCGAGGATGTAGACCCCGTCGGGATTGGCTGCCATTACCTTGAGGACTTGCGCCGTCACGTTCTGATCAGCCGGGTTGTATCTTTCACTCGCGACGACGTTAAGGCTGCGTGCTTTTGCGAGCGGTTCTAATGCCTTCAGGAAGCCCTCGCCGTAGCTGTTGGCAAAGCCGATCGTTGCGAGGTTCTTTCCCTTCATCTTCTGAAAGTGATCGAGCACGACTTCGGCTTGCAATTGCTCGCTCGCAGCGAGCTTGAACGCCCAACGACGCGGGCCGTCTTGTGGGAGAACAATCGCGCCTCCACCCGCCAAGGAAATCACAGGTACGTTCGCAAGGCCCGCTGCTTGCACGATGACGAGCGCGCTCGGCGTGACCGAACCGCCGATGATCAGATCGACTTTGTCCTCGTCAATGAGGCGCGCCGCATTCTTTGCTGCAATGCTCGTATCGCTGTCGTCATTGAGAATCGTGAAACGCACCTTTTGACCGGCCATTTCTGCCGGCCACAAGCGGATAGTCCGCTCTTCGGGAATACCCAGCGACGCCGCAGGGCCGGTCGTGGAAACGATCACGCCGATATTGATATCGGCGAGCGCGAACGTCGAACTGGCCGCGAGCACCGCACCGACGATCAGGTGGGTGGGAGAAAGGAAAACTCCGAAGGTCTGATGTGCTTTCAAGGCAAGCTCCGAGTAGTTGTGGTTTCCAAAGACCTGGGCTTCCGCCCCCTGCTACTTCAAGACACCAATCGGCTTGACGACGCCCGCCCGGAAGGTTGCCGCCAGGCGCCACGGATCGTCTCGACGAGGGTTTCGACATCGTCTGGCAGTCGCATCCCGCGCCACGCGACGTGACGGTCGGGCCGGGACAGCACCAGTGCGTGCGCGTAGACCTTGCCAGCCACGGCGTGCGACAGGTCCAGCAGCGAAATCGGCACCCCCTTCGCCGCAGCAGCGCGCAACAGCGGCGCCCCGTCGACCGCCGGGTCGGTGCGCAGCAACATGTAGCCGGCGCCCATCACGTCGATTCATAGAGCGCGCGACCCGCCTCGGCACGCGCATCCTCGCCGGCAGCGCCTTCGTCTTCGATCCCCGCCGGCACCGACTCGCGCTGTTTCTGCAACGCGAGCGCGTGGTTCATCGCGAAGCGCGAGACCCGCTCGGCGATCGGCTGCCGTTCGACTTCGTAGGCGTCGAGCATCGCCGGCCCGCCCCAGCCTTGAAGGTACGCAGCGAGAGTCCACGAACGATTCATCGCGTCGGCGATGCCGGCGTTCATTCCGTAGCCGGCCATCGGCACCCACAGATGGGTCGAGTCGCCGCAGATGAAGACGCGGCGGTCGCGAAACTTGTCGGCGACGAGGCGCCGCGCGACCCAGTCTTCCTTGCTGATGACCTCGTACTCGAAGTCGTCGCCGACGCCGAGGGATCGTACACAGCGCCCAGTCGCGGTCGCCCGATTCGAATTCGACCTCGTCGCGGGCAAGGCTTCAGGCGCCCAAGCAGGCTCGGTGCGCGGAAGTAGGTCGACTGCATGCGACCGATGACCGCGGCGCCACGCAGCTTCGCGCCGATCTTCTCGCGCACGATCGAGCGCCCGCCGTCGCAGCCGATCAGATAGTCGCACGCGACCTCGAACACGGCGCCGACGTCGAGCGTGTGGCTGGTCGCGACGACGCCGGAGGCGTCCTGCGTGCAGTCGTCGATCGATGTCCGATCGACGATGCGCACGCCCTTCGTCGCCTCGGCATGCGCGAACAGAAGCGGCTCGAGGTAGATCTGGTTGATACGGTGCGCCGGCTCCGGCGTCGGCCAACCGGTGTCCGGGCCGTCGGTCGCGGTGGAGCGGTCACGACGGCACGGGATCGGAATGCGCGAAAGCTCGGCGACTGTCGTCGTGGTCCGATACGCAACGTCGTTCGGATAGTCGGCCGGCAAGCTCGCGTCGCGCATCTGCTGCACGAAGCCGAGCTGGCGGAGAACCTCCATCGAGCGCGCCGCGACATGGTTGCACTTGACGCTCGGGGCCTGGCCGCGGCGCCGCGTCTCGACGACGAGCACGTCGACGCCGCGCTGCGCGAGGTCGATCGCGAGCACCAGGCCGACCGGCCCGGCACCGACGATCAGCACCTGTGCCTCGTACCGCGTCATTGCGGCAACCACCCGGTCTCTTCGATGCTGCCGTTCAGAAGAGCACCGTCAGGTTCTTCGCGAGAAGCACGCTCTGGTGAAGCGTGATCTCGCGGCGTGCCAGCTTCCACCCTGCAGCGGTCCGGCGCAGGACGTCGTCGCGCCTCCCGACGAAGAAGTACTCCTCGTGTTCGCATCGGTTCTGATACAAGAGCAGGCGGCTCGTCACGCTCGCCTCGTCCTCGCCGGCAGCGTTCGTTTCGAGCCCGGTGACCTGCACGTTCGAGACCATTCGGCATACCCGCGACAGCGGCTCCTCGGCCCAGTGCACGCCGGTCAGGATCTGCTCGACGCGCTTGGTCAACGTCCACTTGCCTTCGTTGAACCAACTCATATCCTTCTCGCGCCGCGTCTTCTCGTGGGCCGCGTGTTCGCCGTACTTCACGTTGAACATCATCGGCATGAAGTATTCGAGGTCGTCGGAAAGCGTGGTCAGCCACTCGCGGAACTGCCGCCCGTCGAGCATCTCGGCCTCGTCGTAGAGAAACTCCTCGGCCTCGCGCCGGACCTCGAAATATCGCGTGTCGCGCGGCAGGCGGGCGCGCTTCGCCACATCGACTTCCGATTCCGGCGCTGGTGCTTGCAACGTCTGATTCATTTCGGTTTTCAAGTGTCTCGATGGCAGGGTGTTCAATCGTGGTTCACGACTTCGCCGGTACCGGGCCGCCCTGGTTCGCGAAGCAGCCGACATCGATCACCGTGCCGGAAATCGCCGCAGCTTCGTCGGAGAGCAGGAACGCAATCGCATTCGCGAGGTCGGTGCCGCTGGTTGGTCGACCTGCTGCAGAGCCCGGTGCGCCACGGCGCAGGAATGTTTCGACGTCGCCGCCCAGGCGGCCGACGCTCATTCCGGAGACGATGCCGCCGCCGCCCGGCACGACCACGTTGATTCGCACGTGAGCGTGGAAGTGGTCGTACGCCATCGCGCTGCTGAGCGCGAAGATGCCGCCCTTGCTCGCTGCATAGGCGGCCATGTTCGGCTTGCCGTGCCCGGCGCCCGAGCCAACGTTGACGATCGCGCCTCCCCCTTGTCCGATCATCTGGGGCAGCACGGCGCGGCTCATCAGGTACGTGCCTTTCAGGTTCACGCCGACGATGCGGTCGAACAGAGCCTCGTCAGTGTCGAGCACGCTGCCCAGTGGGCCGATGGCGGCGTTGTTGACGAGGCAGTCAATGCGGCCGTGGCGCGCCAGCGCATGCGCGACGACGCGGGCCACATCGGCTGCACTCGAGACGTCGGCTTCGAGCACGTCGGCCTCGACCGCGGCAGCGTCGAGCCCGGCGCGGAGATCGCCCATGCCTTCGGCGGTGCTCGACACCTGGCGCGCGGCGAGCCCGAAGGCGATGACGCGATGGCCGCGTCGCGCCAACTCGACCGCGACCGTCGCCCCCAAGCCGTAGGTGGCACCGCTGACGATGGTGACGGGTGAGGGCATGCGCCGGCTCGCTCGAAAAAAGGCGCCGCTGTGCTCAGCCCGCGACGCTCGCCGGACCGCGGTCGTGCCGGCCGAGCAAGGTGTCCCAGTCGGCCCCATTCATGTAGTCCCGCCAGCGCCGGTAGAACTGGCGCGGGTTTTCTTCGCTGACCTGCACGCTCACGTTACCCGGCAGCGGGCCATCGGCCTGCACCTTGCCGAGCGACTGCTGATAGTTGAACGGATAGCGCCGCGCGATCACGCCGCGGCTGCCGGCGGTCGCATAGTTCCAATTCTCCATGTCGTCCTGCTCGGTCATGCCGGCAGGCCCCGAATAGCGCATGTAGTAAGCGCGGAGAAAATCCTTCACCTGCTGCGGCGCGTCGGCATCGACAAGAAAGTAGCGCCAGGCTTCGGTCGACTCGGGGCCGTTCGGGTGCCAAACGCAGATATTTCTCGGCTGGCTGCCATGGAACGAGGCGTTCGGATAAATCGTGCCGACGAACGGCACCAGTCGGTGGCGCTCACCCATGCGACGTTTGCGCTCGGCATGGCAGTGACGGAAGTAGTCGGCGATGACAGGGTTGTCTCGGTAGGTGTCGACGAACACGCTGTCTTCGGGCATCAGCGCGCTGTGCACGCCGTGGCCGGCCGGGAAATTGATCCAGAGGTGCTGAGCGTGCTGCAGTTCGTTGTCGCGTCGACCCTTCACGCCAGCCTCGGCGCTCGGCCCGATGCCGATCATGTCGACCGAGCGGTGGCTGACGTTGTGGTACGTGTCACCGAGAAAATTCTCGGCGGCGAACTTCCAGTTGCACGGAATCACCCACTTGTGCACGCCGACCAGCACCTCCGAGCCTCCCTCGCGTCCGTCGCGGCAGTCGAGCGCGAGGTCAAGGTGCTCCTTCGCGTCGCCGAGATAGGTTAGGAAATCGGGCGCGCTGTCGTCCCAGGTGGCCCAGACAGTACCCTTGTAAAGCGCCATCTGCGGCACTTCGATCAGCGACCACTCGGCCTTGTCGAGACGCTCTTCGTACAGCCCCTTGTATTGCGGCACGCCAGTCAGTCGGCCGTCGGTCGCGTAGCTCCAGCTGTGGTACGGGCAAACGAACATCGCCGTGTTGCCGTGGTCGTACTGGCACACCTTCATGCCGCGGTGCCGGCACGAATTCAGCAGCACGTGGACCTTGCGCTGCTTGTCGCGCACCAGGATCACCGACTCGGCGCCCATGCGCGAGGTGGTGTAGTCGCCCGAGTGCGGAATCTGGCTCTCGTGGCCGACGAAGAGCCATGCCCGCGTATAAAGCTTTTCGAGCTCGGCTTCGTAGATCTCGCGGCTCGAGAAGATTTCGCGGCCAATGCGGCCCTCCCGCAGGTCGACCAAGCCGTCGTAGCGCGAGGCGGATGGCATGGAAATCATGGGGATGGGCGCGCTCAGTCGGCGCGGATGCCGGCGCTCTTTGCCACGGCGTTCCACTTCGCCAGGTCGCCGGTGATCCGGCGCCCAAACGCGGCAGCGTCGCTGTTGCCGGGTTCCATGCCGATTCGCTCGAGCACGGCGATGACGTCCTTTTCGGCAAGGATGTCCTTCAGCGCATCACGCAGGATGTTCGTCACGTCGACCGGTGTTCCCTTCGCCACCACAAGGCCAGTCCAGATCGCCACGTCGTAGCCGGGCACCCCGGCCTCAGCGACGGTGGGCACGTCGGGCAGCACCGGCGAGCGCCTTGCGGTGGTGACGGCCAGAGCCCGGATCTTGCCGGCCTTGATGTGCGGCATCAGCGGCGAGATGTCGAGCACCGCAACCTCCACACTGCCGGCAAGCAGCGCGTTCAATGTCGGCGCGGTGCCCTTGAACGGAATGTGCGTGAACTTGATGCCGTTGTCGTGCGCGAGGATCTCGGCGGCGAGTTGGAATGTCGATGAACCGACGCCGTGGTTCAGCGAGCCGCTTGGCGCCTTCTTCCCCGCTTCGACGAGGCCCTTCATGTCCATGATCGGAAAAGCCGCGTTGACTGCGACCACGAGTGGAAACGAGCCGAGCAACGCGATCGGGGTGAAATCCTTCACTGGGTCGTAGGGCAGCTTGGAATAGAGCGCCGGATTGATCGTCAGCGCGCCGCTCGACGCAACGAAGAGCGTGTAGCCGTCGGGCGCCGCCTTCGACGAATACTCGGCCGCGATGATCGACGCAGCGCCGGCCTTGTTGTCGACGATGAAAGGCTGCTTCAGCCGCTCCTGCAGCTTCGACGCGATCAGGCGCGCGAGGATGTCGTTGGTGCCGCCCGGCGCGAAGCCGACCACCACCTTGACCGGCCTGTCCGGGTAGCTCGACTGAGCCTGGCCAACGCCGGCGCCGGCAAACGCAGCGAGCGCAACCAGGGCATTGCAGGCAAGGCGTCGAGAACGGTGCATGGCGTGGGTCTCCTTGAATGTTTGGATGGCGAGGAATGCGGGGCCTCGCAAGAGAAGCTGCCCCGCGCCGCCAGCATTCGTCTTGATATGTCCGCACAATGGACACATAGTCCATTCTACGAACACAATGGTACATGTCAACCGACGCTCGTAAGCTCGCCGCAATGAAAGGCAGGGCCGAGCCGGCCATCGGGCCTTCAGCCACCCGGAAGGTCGCAGTTGCAGTCGCAAAGGCCGCATCGCATGTCCCACGGGCTTCCCCGCGTGTGGAAAGAGGCGGCGACAACGTCCGCGCCGTTGACCGCGCGCTCGCGGTGCTGCTCGCGTTCACGCCGCAGGACCATGAGCTCACCGTCGGCGAATTGCAAAAGCGGGTCGACCTCTCGCGGCCGACGCTGTACCGGTTGCTCTACACGCTTGAGCAGAAAAGCTTTCTTGTCGCCGACGGCGAACCGCAACGCTTCCGTCTCGGCCCCTCAGTGGCGCGGCTCGCGCATGCCTGGACCGCGAGCCTCGATCTCGCGCTCGTGGCCGGCCCGGTGATGCGCAGGATCTGGAAGAGTAGTGGTGAGACTGTCGCGATCTTCGTGCCGCAGGGCGCGCTGCGCCGCTGCCTGGCCGAGATCCAGAGCCTGCAGGCGCTCAGCTTCAGGCGCGGCGTCGGCTACACGGAGCGCATAGCCCGCGGCGCAACCGGGCGCGCGATCCTCGCGCATTTGTCGGTCAGCGACGCCGAGCTGCGCGGCTACACACGCGACGCCCAGCTCGACTTCGAGGAACTGTGCCGCGAACTCGAGCGCACGCGCAAGCGCGGCTACGCGATAAGCCGAAACGAGTTGATCGAAGGCGCCGTCGCCATCGCCGCGCCGTTCTTCGACCGGCACGGCGCGATCGCTGGTTCGATGGGCATATTCGCCCCGGCGACACGGATGAACGAGCGCGTGATCGCGGCCCGGGCGCGCGAGCTGATCGCCGGCGCACTCGAGTTGTCGCAAACGCTCGGAGCGCCGGCCTGACAGCGCTCTTACGCACTGCGGCCGGAGCGATCGACAGCGGCCGGACCCATCGCGATCAGGGAGTCCGTCCCGCAGGATGCTGGAAAACGTGCCGAGAACGCCGAAGGCGAGCAGGCCTTGGCATGGCACATCGCCGCCAGGCCCGGCGACATCTCCGAACTACTGACGATGTAGGCAGCAGTCCGCCCGCAAACGGCATGAAGCGAGGGAAACGGTCCGAGACCTGCCCCAACAATGCGCCATCAACACCGGCAGCGTCATCTCTTGCAAGACGGTGCGCGACGCGCCGCCCAAGAACAGTTCACGAGTCCGGCCGCGGCCGTAGCAGCCCATCACCAACAGGTCGGCCGCGACTTCGTGCGCGACGGTCTCGTGCCCGCCGGCCAGAGGAAGAATCAGGGCCGGCTTGCCGCTCGCGACGAGGACCGACTCGACAAAGCCCGTCGGCGCGCTTGCCCCTGAAGACGTGCGGGCTGCACCGTACTGCCCGAGCACCAGCAGGCCGGCATAGAGCGCCTGCCGACAGAAAGCCGCGACCCCATCGGCGCCGTCGTTTTCCAGTCAGCGCATCCAGCCAGCGCACCCTGGCATCGCACGCGCCGAGCGCCTCGTTGAAGCGGGACTCGTGCGCTCCAAGGCGGCCTGGTCGACCCACTGCAGCAACGCCGCCGGGCTTTCCGACAAGGCCATTCGCAAGAGCGGATGCTTCGGCGCGGCGGCGAACATGGCGCACAGGGTGGCTTCATGGCGTAGCGCCACGTTGCGCGCGAACTCGAGGCGGGCAACGCTCGCGGGCGTGCCGTCGAGATGCATCAGCACGACACGGATGCTGCCCATGGCGAGGTCTTGCATCAGGGCGTGCGTCAGTGCGCCATCAGCACCGGCACCGTCATCGATGCCAGCAGGCCGCGCGTCGCGCCGCCGAGGATGCGTTCGACCCAACGGGTGTGGCCATAGGCGCCCATCACGATCAGGTCGACGTTCAGGTCAGCAGCGTGCGAGAGCATCGCATTGCTGATGTCGACTTCGGTCGTCTCGACCCGTATCTCGGCCGAGACGCCCTGCCACATCAACCACTGATGCAACGCATCGAGACGCGCGCGCAGCGCCCCGTCGTCGCCGGCGCCCTTCTCGTTCCAGCTGACGACCTGTACGCGTTTGGCCCGGCGCAGCAGCGGCAGCGCATCCGACAGGGCACGGACGACCTCGCGGCTTTCGTCCCACGCCACCATCACGTGGCTCCCGAGGGTCTCGAACCGGCCCGCGTAGGGAATGATCAACGTCGGCCGCGCGCTGTTGAGAACCACTTGCTCGACAAGATCCTGCGCCCGGCGGTGGCTCGAAGCTGTCGGGTCAGCCTGGGTCAGGAGGGTGAGATCGCTGCAGTGGGCGTGACGCACGAGCGAGCGTGCCTTGTCGGCCTCATCGACGATGGCTTCGACGGACTTGAGACCGGCGGTGCGGCACGCTTCGCTGAAGCGTCGGATGGCGTCTTCGGCTTCCTCGAGCAACGCGTTTCTCGCCCTCTCGGCGAACTCGGCCAGCGTCGCGGCCGCGTCAGGGGTAGCGAGAACGTCGACAAGGCCGGTCGGCGCGACACCGACGAGGTGGCAGTCGTGGTCCCGGGCGAGCCGGATTGCGACCTGGGTACGTGCTGCGCACAATGGGTCTTGGTCCAGGAAGACGAGGAGACTTCGGTAGCTCATGGGGTCTTTCCAATATCCGGACTGGTCATTGTTCGGGTGCCCGTCCCGGTGCGACTTGATGCTGCGCAAGTCCACGTCGTGAACTTGGCGCGCACGTCGAACGCCGGATAACAGCTTTCATTGCCATGATTCGCTGTCGGCACGAACCCATTTGATGTATCCAGCGAGGACGCTCGCGTGTTGATTGACCGCGATCAAGTCCATGCACCTCGGAGCCATGAACATGACACGGATCCCGTCCGATAGCGATTCCCTGGGCGCGGCGCGGGCCCGTGTCGGCGCCTTGCGCATATCGCTCCAGGCGTTGCAGACCGGCCCGGTTCGGCGGGTCGAGACGCACATCTCCTGGGTGCTCCTCACCGACCGCCATGCCTACAAGCTGAAGAAGCCGCTGCGGCTGCCCTTTGTCGATTTCTCGACACTGGCCGCACGGCGCCGTTTCTGCGAGGAGGAACTGCGGCTGAACCGGCGGCTTGCGCCGTCGCTGTACCTGGACGTGGTGGAAATACGCGAAAGCGCTCGCGGGCCTGTGTTCGGAGGCGACGGTCCTCTGCTGGATGTCGCGGTGAAGATGCGCCGCTTCGATGACGGTGCGTTGTGGAGCGACCGGCTCGCCGCGGGCGAGTTGGTGCCGAGCGACGTCGATCAGTTGGCGCAGCGGCTGGCTGGCTTTCACCGCGATGTCGCCGTGGCCCCGGTGCAGAGCGGGTTCGGATCGCCGGCAGTCCACGAACGGGTGACCGGCGGGCTGATCGACGCCATCGATGCCTGGCACGCCGGCCACGCTGCGGCGGCGACAACGGCGCACGACTGGCCCGCCTTGCGCGTCTGGCTGCACGAGCAACTGCTGGCGTTGACGCCGTTGTTCGAAGCCCGCCTCCGCGATGGACGCGTGCGCGAGTGCCACGGTGACCTTCATCTTGCCAACCTGCTGAAGCTGGGTGACGAGGCGACCGCCTTCGACGGCATCGAGTTCGATCCCGAGCTGCGCTGGATCGACGTTCTGAACGACATTGCCTTCGTCGCGATGGACCTGATGGCGCACGGCGAGCGCGGGCTGGCGTTTCGGTTCGTCGATGCGTACCTTGAGGCGACCGGCGACTACGGCGGCCTGCCTGCGCTGCGCTTCTACCTGGTCGGTCGCGCCTTGGTGCGGGCGCAGGTGGCTGCAATCGCCGAGTCCCAGGGCGGGCATGCGCCGTCCGGCTGCGGGCCTGCCGACTATCTGGCTCTGGCGATGGGCCTGCCGCGAGAGACCGACGCGCGGCTAGCGATCACGCACGGCCTGCCGGGGTCGGGCAAGAGCTTCGTGTCTCAGGGCCTGCTCGAGGCGACCGGCGCGCTCCGCGTTCGCTCCGATGTCGAAAGGAAGCGCCTGTTCGGGCTGGGCGCGTCGCAGTCGTCGCAGGGTCGTGTGGCCGCAGGCATTTATGGCGGCGCGAGCACCGCGCGCACCTACGCGCGCCTGCTCGAGATGGCTCGCATCGCACTGGTCGCGGGCTGGCCGGTCATCGTCGACGCGGCGTTCCTGCGTGCTGCGGAACGGGCGAACTTCGCCGCACTTGCCGCGGAGCTGTGCGTGCCGTTCGCCATTCTCGATTGCCGCGCGGCGTTGCCGCTGCTGCGCCTGCGGCTGGAGCGGCGGAAGGCGGGCGGCAGCGATGCGTCCGAGGCCGATGTGGCGGTGCTCGAGCGGCTGCGTGCTGTGGCCGAGCCACTGACCGAAGACGAAGGCACTCTGGCGATCGCAATCGACGCCGGGCAGCCGTTGTCAGCGGTGGCGTTGGCCGAGCTCTGGCGTGGGCTCGCAGTGCACGGATGAGCGCAGGCCGGCGCGCCGCCGGCCGGCGAGCCTTCGAGTTCGCCTGCGTCCAAGAAAGCCGGTGCCTGCGGCAGTCGGCTGGCTTCGACCCGGGCGCGGTGGCCTGCGCTGCGGCGCGCCCGAATATCACCGCAATACCAGGCGCAGCACCTCTGCCACCACGAGCAGGCCGAGGATGCTTACGGCCCAGATGGCCACCATCCACAGCAGGCGGACGTGTAGCGGCGCCTGTGGCGCTCCCGGCGGCGGCGGGGCGATGTCCGGCCACTTCGGGCGTGTGAACCTCATGTGTGGTACCCCCCGTCATTCACCTTGCCGCGGAATACCCAGTAGGCCCAGCCGGTGTAGCCCAGGATCATCGGCATGACGATGGCCGTGCCGATCAGCATGAAGATCTGGCTGCTCCGCTCGGTGGCGGCGTCCCAGATGGTGACGGCGCCGGGAATCACATACGGAAAGATGCTGATCCCCAGTCCGATGAAGCAGAGCAGGAAGATGAACAGGGTGAGCAGAAAGGGCGCCAGATCGCGGCCGGCGCGGAGGCTGCGCACGAAGGCGAAGCTGGCGATAGCGACCAGGATGGGCACCGGCGCGACCCACAACATGTTGGGGAAGCCGAACCAGCGATCGAAGTAGGCGCCTTCGAGAAAGGGTGTCGCGAGGCTGACGGCGACGACGGCGACCAGCGTGGCGCCACCGAACCACCAGGCGAGGCGGGTGGCGTGACGCTGCAATTTGCCTTCTGTCTTGAGGATCAGCCAGGTCGCCCCGAGCAGGGCATAGGCAACGACGACGCTGACACCGGTGACGAGCGAGAAGGGAGTCAGCCAGTCCCACCAGCCGCCGGCGTAGGCGCGGTCGCTCACCGCGATGCCTTGCAGCAGCGCACCGAGTACGACGCCCTGCGCCAGCGCCGCGACGAAAGAGCCGCCGGTGAAGGCGATGTCCCAGAATGCGCGGTGGGCCGGATCGCGCCAGCGGAACTCGAACGCGACGCCACGAAAGACCAGCGCCAACAGCATGGCGATGATCGGCGCATAGAGCGCCGAGAAAATGACGCCGTAG
>JAYVNL010000182.1:0-13113 GCA_043758495.1 Rhizobacter sp. | reverse complement strand
ACAGGCCGGCGGCCTGTCCGCACAGGCGCGCCCAGTGGGTGTGGCCGGGCGAACCTTCGAGCGCCGGATGCAGCACCTGCGTCACCTCCGGCCGCTCGGCCCACCAGAGGGCGAGCGCGCGGCCGGCGCGGTCCTGAGCCTCGTAGCGCAGCGGCAGAGACGGCAGCGAGCGCAGCACGAGCTCCGCGTCGTTGCCGCCGACGCCCCAGCCCGTGCGCATGTGGGTGGCCTTGATCGTCTGGTGAAGGGTCTCGTCGCGCGTGGTCACCGACCCCATCAGCACATCGCCGCCGCCGGAGGGGTACTTGGTGAGCGCCTGGACGGAGATGTCGACGGCCAGGGCGCTGCCGTCGGCGCCGATCGAGAAGGGATCGAAGGCGAGGCCGGCACCCCACGTGTTGTCGAGCGCCGTCACGACGCCGCGGCGGTGCGTGGCCATCAGCAACGCCGTCAGGTCGGGGAATTCCATCGTGACCGAGCCGGGCGCCTCCAGCCATACCAGGCGGGTCGCCGGCGTGATCGCTTCGGCGAGCGAGGCCGGCTTCAGCGGATCGTAGAAACGGTGCGCGATGCCCCAGCGTGCCAGCTCGTGGCGGGCGAATTCCTTGCCGGGACCGTAGGCGTTGTCGGGGATCAGGACCTCGTCGCCGCTCTTCAACAGCGCCATGTCGACGAGCGTGATCGACGCCAGCCCGCTCGGCACGAGCAGCGTCTGCAGGCCGCCTTCGAGCGTTGCGATTCGCTCTTCGAGGGTGAAGGTCGTCGGCGTTCCGTGCAGGCCGTAGGTGTAGCCGGTCTTCTGCTTCCAGGTCCGTGCCTGCAGGGCGGCGGTGTCGGCAAAGATGACGGTCGAGGCCCTGTGCACGGGCGGCTGTGGCGCCATGAAGCCGGCCGGCGGCACGTAGGGGTGGGCGATCAGCGACGTGCTGCGCTGCGGTGTCTTCTTCATTCGCTTCGATTCGTTCGGTCGGGGTCAGATCGGCAAGCCGACGAGGTCGTGGCCCTCGCTGGCCACGATGCGGGCGCGGGTGAAGGTGCCGGCCTTCAGCGTCTTCGATGCCTTCTCGGGCGGCAGCAGGCGAACGCGGCCGTCGATCTCGGGCGCATCGGCGTAGCTGCGGCCCCAGCCGCCTTTTCTGCCGAGGCCGGGCGCCGAGTCGACCAGCACCTGCATCGTGGCGCCGACGCGCTCGCCGAGCTTGGCCGCCGAAACCGCTTCGGCCACGGCCATGAAGCGCGCCCGCCGTTCTTCGCGGACTTCCTTCGCGAGCATGCCGGGGATGTCGTTGGCGAGGGCGCCGTCGACCGGCGAGTAGGCGAAGCAGCCGGCACGGTCGATGCGCGCTTCGCGCATGAAGTCGAGCAGATACGCAAACTCTTCTTCGGTCTCGCCCGGAAAGCCGGCGATGAAGGTGCTGCGAACGACGAGCTCCGGGCAGAGCTCGCGCCAGCGCGCCAGTCGCTCGAGGTTCTTCTCGCCGCTCGCCGGCCGCTTCATGCGCCGCAGCACGTCGGGGTGGGCATGCTGGAACGGCACGTCGAGATAGGGCAGGATGCGGCCGCTGGCCATCAGCGGCAGCACCGCGTCGACGTGCGGATAGGGATAGACGTAGTGCAGCCGGACCCAGGCGCCGTGCGGCTCGGCGATCTCGGCGAGCCGCTCGCACAGATCGAGCAGCTGCGTCTTTACCGGGCGGCCGTTCCAGAAGCCGGTGCGATAGCGCACGTCGACGCCGTAGGCGCTGGTATCCTGGCTGATGACGAGCAGCTCCTTGACGCCCGACTCGAACAGCGCCGACGCTTCCGAGAGCACGTCGCCGACCGGCCGTGACACCAGGTCGCCGCGCAGGCTCGGAATGATGCAGAAGGTGCAGCGGTGGTTGCAGCCTTCGCTGATCTTCAGGTAGGCGTAGTGCTTCGGCGTCAGCTTGATGCCGATCGAGGGCGTCGCCGATGCCGAGGCCGGCACCAGGTCGACGAACGGGTCATGCGGCTTCGGCACGTGCCGGTGCACGGCGTCGAGCACCTCGTCGGTGGCATGCGGGCCGGTGACGGCGAGCACGCTCGGATGCATTTGCCGCACCAGGTTGCCGCCGCCCTGCCCCGCCTTCGCGCCGAGGCAGCCCGTGACCACGACCCGGCCGTTCTTGGCCAGCGCCTCGCCGATCGTGTCGAGGCTTTCCTTGACGGCATCGTCGATGAAGCCGCAGGTGTTGACGATCACGAGGTCGGCGCCGGCGAAGGTCTTCGAGGTCGCGTAGCCCTCGGCGTTGAGACGCGTCAGGATCAGCTCGGAATCGGTCAGCGCCTTCGGGCAGCCGAGCGAGACGAAGCCGATCGTGGGGGTGCGCACGGCCGCGCGCGCTGGAAGGAGCAATTCATCGGACATCCACGGATTGTCCCGGATCGCCGCCGCCGCCCTCGCCGCGGGGCGACGCTCGCGCTCAGGCAGCGCCGCCGGTCGTGACCCCGTAGCCGGCTTCGCGCCACGCCTTCATGCCGCCGTCGAGCGCGACGGCGCGTTGAAAGCCCATCACGCGCAAGGTGGCCGCGGCGAGCGTCGAGATGCGGCCGAAGTCGCAGCAGGTCAGGATGCGGCGGGTCGGGTCCGGCAGGTCCTGGTTGACGCGCAGCTCGAGCTGGCCGCGCGGCAGCAGGCGGGCGCCGGGCACGTGGCCGGCTTCGTAGGCATCGCGCTCGCGCACGTCGAGGACGATGAGATCGCCGTCGCCGGCGTCGACGCGCGCCTTCAGCTCGGCGAGCGACATGAACGGCACCGTCGCCGCGGCTTCGGAGAGCATCTGCGCGACCGTCTTGCCGCCGCTCAGATTCGTGCGCAACGCCTCGGTGACGTGGGTCGGCATCGACAGGCTGAGGCTGCCCATCATGGCCACGAACGAGTCCCGGTCCTGGGCGCGCAGGCGCGGGTTGTCGCGCTGCTCGTCGCCGATGGTCGAGTGGCTGCGGCCCTTGTACTCGTGGGCAGGGAAGACCTTCAGCGCCGGGTCGAGCTTCAAGAGCTTGCCGAACAGGCTGTCGTAGAGCGCCGCCGCGTCGCCGCTCGGCAGGTCGGTGCGGCCGGTGCCGCCGATGAGGAGGGCGTCGCCGGTGAAGACGCGGTCTTCGACGACGAGGCTCATCGAATCGGCGGTATGGCCGGGCGTGTGCAGCACCTGCAGGCGCAGCTTGCCGACGATCAGCGACTCGCCGTCGTCGATGCGCAGATCCACTGGCGCCGGCGTTGCGCGGTGCATCACCGCCGGAATGCCGAGCTGGTGCGCCAGCTGCCGGCTCGCCGAAAAATGGTCGGCATGAGTGTGGGTGTCGATGGCGTAGCGGATGCGCAGGCCGTGGCGGGCGGCCAGGGCGATCATGCGGTCGATCTGGCTCGACTCGGCATCGATCACCGCGGCGGCGCAGGTATCGGCGCAGCCGATCAGATAGGACTGACAGCCACCGGTGGCAATGTGCTCGAAGATCATCGACCCGACCCTCCCCCGACCTTGGAAGCTGCTATCGCTTCGGCACCACCGGCTTGATCGGCACGGCGGTGAAGAGCGTCGCCGCCTGCTTGGCCATCTGGTCCTGCATCTGCACGAAAACCTGCCGCGACTGCTCGAGGTAGTTCCCCATCAGACCTTGCACGATCGGTGCTTGGCCGTTGAGGAACTGCGCCCACATCTCAGGGCTCGGCGGCTTCGGATCGCCGGCGCCGTAGAGTCCCTTCGACTGCTCGGCCAGCCGGCCCTGGATGTCAGTGAAGGTCTGCAGGTTCTTCTCGAGGTAAGAGCCCATCATGCCCTGCATCGCGTGGCCGTAGAAACGGATGATCTGCGACAGCATGCCCGAGGAAAAGATCGGTACGCCGCCGGTTTCTTCCTCGAGGATGATCTGCAGCAGGATGCTGCGCGTGAGGTCCTCGCCGGTCTTGGCGTCGCGCACCTCGAACGCTTGCCCCGACAGCACCATCGTCTTGACGTCGGCGAGCGTGATGTAGCTCGAGATCTCGGTGTCGTAGAGGCGCCGGTTCGGGTACTTCTTGAGAATGCGCTGGCCGGACGTGGCCTCGGCGGTGGGGGGTGCAGGCGCCTTGGCGGCGCGTCGAGTGGGGGCCATGCCTGCTCCGGCGTGAGAGAGCGGGAATTCTAGGAGCGCGGCAGTCGGCCCTCGCGGGGGTTTCCCCGTCGCCGCTTCACGGCGCCGGTTCGGGCGACTTCTTGGCGACGAGGGTCAGGATGTCGTAGCTGGCCACGACCTCGCCGTGCTGGTTCGTGACCTCCACATCCCAGGCGACGACCCCCTGCCCCTTGCCCTGCGCGTCTTTCCGGTCGCGGTCGATCTTGCGCTTGCACGTGAGCCGGGCCCGGATCGTGTCGCCGATCGCCACCGGCTTGACGAAGCGCAGCGTGTCGAGCCCGTAGTTGGCAAGCACCGGCCCGGGCGCCGGCGAGACGAAGAGCCCGGCCGCGGCGGAGAGCACGAAGTAGCCGTGCGCGATGCGCTGGCCGAACGCCGATTCCTTCGCCGCGATCGCGTCGAAGTGCATGTAGAAAAAGTCGCCCGAGATGCCGCCGAAGGCCGTGATGTCGGCCTCGCTCACCGTGCGCCGGTGCGTGAGCAGCGAGTCGCCGACGGCGAGCTCCTCGAAGTGCTTGCGAAAGGGATGGACGATGCCTTCCTTGAGGGCAGCACCGCGCACGTATTCGCCGGTCACTGCCGTGAGCATCGAGGGCGACCCCTGCAGCGCGGCACGCTGCAGATAGTGGCGCACAGCGCGCATGCCGCCGAGTTCCTCGCCGCCTCCCGCGCGCCCGGGGCCGCCGTGCTTCAGCATCGGCAGCGGCGAGCCGTGGCCGGTCGACTCCACCGCAGCCTCGCGGTCGAGGATGTGGACACGGCCGTGCCAGACCGCGATCTGCGGCACCGCTCTCGCCGCCACCGCGGGATCGTGGGTGACGAGCGTGGCGACGAGGCTGCCGCGGCCGCGCGCGGCCAGGGCGAGCGCCTCGTCGAGGTCGTCGTAAGGCATCAGCGTCGACACCGGGCCGAAGGCCTCGATGTCGTGGGCGGCGCTGTTTGCCATGCCGTCGCGGCAGAGCAGCAGCGTCGGCGAGAAGAAGGCGCCGCCGGCCGTGCCCTCGCCGCGCGCCGAGAAACCGTCGCCGTGACCGAACACGACCTCGTTGCCGCGCGCCAGCAGCGCGACGCGCTCGCTTACGTCGGCGTGCTGCGCCAGCGACGCCAGCGCCCCCATCGTCACGCCCTCCACCGCCGGGTCGCCGACGCTGACCTTGGCCAGGCGTTCGCGCAGCTTCGCGGCAAGCGCATCGATATGCCGGCGCGGCACGATGGCGCGGCGGATCGCGGTGCACTTCTGTCCGGCCTTGGCCGTCATCTCGCGGGCGACCTCCTTGACGAACAGGTCGAACTCGGGATCGTCGGGCGAGACGTCGGGGCCGAGAATGGCGGCGTTGAGCGAGTCGGCCTCGGCATTGAAGGGGATCGACTTCGCCAGCAGGTTGGCGTTGCCGCGAAGCTTCAGCGCCGTGTCGGCCGAGCCGGTGAAGGTCACCACGTCGTTGCTGTCGAGGCGGTCGAGCAGGTCGCCGGTCGAGCCGATCACGAGCTGCAATGCGCCCGCCGGCAGCAGGCCCGACGCCATCATCATCCGCACCAGGGCCTCGGTGAGAAAGCTCGTCGACGTGGCAGGCTTGGCGATGCATGGCATGCCGGCGAGGAAGGTCGGCGCGAACTTCTCGAGCAGGCCCCAGACCGGAAAATTGAAGGCGTTGATGTGGACGGCGACGCCGCCGCGCGGCACCAGGATGTGGGTGCCGGCGAAGCCGCCTTTCTTGCCGATCGCGGCGGCCGGGCCTTCGTGGATCAGGTTGCCCGACGGCAGCTCGTTGCCGGCCATCGACGCATAGGCGTAGAGCGTGCCGGTGCCGCCCTCGATGTCGACCCAGCTGTCGGCGCGCGTTGCGCCGGTGTGGCGCGACAGCGTGTAGAGCTCCTCCTT
The DNA here is from genome assembly GCA_043758495.1 of Rhizobacter sp. Taxonomy (GTDB): domain Bacteria; phylum Pseudomonadota; class Gammaproteobacteria; order Burkholderiales; family Burkholderiaceae_C; genus Schlegelella_A. The sequence continues at coordinate 7,094 of JAYVNL010000182.1, read as the reverse complement.
CCGCTCGTTGACGTACGCCGCGATCGCCTTCAGCCGCGCCGCCCGCTGCTGGAAGTCGAGCTTCAGCAGCGCCGGCACGCCGGTGCCGCGGCCGAAGGCGAGGGCTTCGCCGAAGTCGATGGCGTCGGCGTGGATGTGGTGGATCGCCGAGCCGTCGATGGCGCTCGAGAGACGCGCGCCGGGGCGGCTGCCGACCCAGCGGTCGGCGATCAGGCTTTGCAGGATGGAAAGGTCGGACACGGGGCGCTCAGGGCTGGTACTTCCAGGCTCCGTTCTCGATCTTCACCATGACGCGGGCGCGCTGATCGAGGCCGAGGTGGTCGGTGGGCGACATGTTGAAGATGCCGTGCGCGCCCTGCACTTCCTTCGTCGTCTCGAGCGCATCCCGGAGTGCGCTGCGGAACTCCGGGGTGCCGGGCTGGGCCTTCTTCAAGGCGCGCGCGGCGGCCGAGGCCATCAGCCGGCCAGCGTCCCAGGCGTGGGCGCCGAAGGTCGACACCGAGCCTTTGCCGTACTGGCCTTCGTACTTCGCCACGTAGTCCTCCGCGCCGGCGCGGGCCGGGTCGTTGTTCGGCAGCTGCGAGGCGACCAGCACCGGGCCGGCCGGCAGGTACGTGTCCTCGACGTCCTTGCCGCCGACGCGAAGGAAATCGTTGTTGGCGACGCCGTGGGTCTGGTAGTACTTGCCGGCATAGCCGCGTTCCTTCAGGGTGCGTTGCGGCAGCACGGCCGGCGTGCCCGAGCCGGCGATCAGCGCGGCGTCGGCCTTGGCGGCGATGAGTTTGAGCACCTGGCCGGTGACCGACGTGTCGGTGCGCGCATAGCGCTCGCTGGCCACGATGGTCAGGCCCTTGATCGGCGCCACCTTCGAGAACTCGCGGAACCAGCCTTCTCCGTAGGCGTCGGCGAAGCCGATGAAGGCCACCGTCTTGACGCCCGATGCGGCCATGTGGCTGGCGATGGCGAGCGACATCATGATGTCGTTCTGCGGCGTCTTGAAGACCCACCTGCGCTTGGCGTCGACCGGTTCGACGATCGAAGCCGATGCCGCCATCGAGATCATCGGCGTCTGCGACTCGGCGGCGACGTCGATCATCGCCAGCGAGTTGGGTGTCGTCGTCGAACCGAGCAGGATGTCGACCTTGCTCTCGGTGATGAGCTTTCGCGCGTTGGCGGCCGCCGTGGTGGTGTCGGAGGCGTCGTCGAGGACGATGTAGTTCACCTTCTGGCCGCCGATCGTCTGCGGCATCAGCGCGATCGTGTTCTTCTCCGGGATGCCGAGCGAGGCGGCCGGCCCGGTGGCCGAGATGGTCACGCCGACGTTGATGTCGGCAACCGAGAGCGTGGCCGCCGCGGTGAGGCCGGCGGCGACGATGGCGCGGCAGAAATAGGTGTTGGCGAAGGGCATGAAGAGTCTCCGTTGTCCTGGTGGTGAAGGGAAGGTACCGAGGCCGGTGGACGAACGCCGGCGAGGCCACTGAAGAAGAGGTCGCACACGACCGGAGCCATGTCGGCGTACGTCAGCACCCCGTGCGGCCGCAGCCAGGTGAACATCCAGTTCATCATGCCGAAGAGCAACATCGCCACAGGCTTGTCCAGGCCGGTGCCGCGCAGGTCGGGCCGGGCTGCGGCAACGGCATCGGCGAACGCGGCCACGACCCGGCGCTGGCCGAGCAGCACTCGCTTTCGCTCCTCGATGCGCATGAATTTGACGTCTTCGGTGAGGACGCGGTGCTCGTTCTGCGAGCCGGCGTAGACGGCGAGGAAGGCGGCGATGAAGGCGCGCAGGCGGGGTTCGGCGGGCTGCGCGTCCAGCGCGGTGGTTTCGACGAGCGCCAGCAGCCGCACGATGTGGCCCTCGGTGATCTCGACCAGGAGCTGGTGCTTGTCGCGCACGTAGTGGTAGAGCGCCGGCTTCGACACGCCGCACGCCTCGGCGACCTCGTTCATCGACGTGGCCGTGTAGCCCTGGCGCGCGAACAATTCGGCCGCTTTCGCGACGATGGTCTCGCGTTGCAGCTCGTAGCCGGAGGCGCGTCCTCGGGGCATGTCGGATCAGCGCCGGCCGAGCCGCCCCAAGGGCGCTGAACGCCCCCACGGGGGGCAGCGAACGAAGAGAGGCGCCATCGGGCTCGTTCAGCGCTCGTCGAACGAAATGACGACGCGCTCGGTCAGCGGATGCGCCTGGCAGGTCAGGATGAAGCCGGCCGCGACCTCGTGCTTCTCGAGCGCGAAGTTGCGCGCCATCCGGACCTCGCCTTCGAGCAGCTTGGCGCGGCAGGTGCAACACACGCCCGACTTGCACGAGAACGGTACCTCGAGCCCGGCGGCGGCAGCAGCGTCGAGCACGTTGCCCTGGCCAGCATGGAAATCGATCTCGCGGCTGAGGCCATCGCGAATGATGACGACGCGCGCGTCGGCAGCGTCGCCCTCGCGCGGCGCCTGCAGCGCGGCCCGGCCGGGCCCGGACTCGTCGGGGATGCCGAAGCGTTCGACGTGGATGCGCTCGGCGGCAACGCCGGCCGCCAACAATGCCGCTTCCGCTTCGTCGTTGACGCCGTATGGGCCGCACACGAAAGCGTGATCGATGCGCGCCGGGTCGATCAGGCCGGCCAGGAACTCGCCGACCTTTGCGCGCGTCAGGCGGCCCCCGTGAAGCGGCAGGTCGGTCGCCTCTTGCGAGAACACGAGGTGCAGCGTGAGGCGCGACAGGTAGCGGTTCTTCAGGTCCTCGAGCTCCTCGAGGAACATCGTCGAGCGCTGCTTGCGGTTGCCGTAGATCAGCGTGAAGCGCGAGCCCGGCTCGGCGGCGAGCACCGTCTTCATGATCGACAGGATCGGCGTGATGCCGCTGCCGCCGGCGATGCCGAGGTAGTGACGCGCCGACGACGGATCGAGCGGCACGAAGAAGCGGCCTTCGGGAGCCATCACCTGGATGGCATCGCCGGGCTGCAGCCGCTCGTTGACCCAGGTCGAGAAGCGCCCGCCCGGGACTTTGCGCACGCCGACGCGGAGCTCGCCGTCGAAGGCGCCGGCGCAGATGGAATACGAGCGCCGCTCGTCGTTGCCGTCGATCGTTTCGCGCAGGGTGAGATGCTGGCCGGGGGTGAAGCGGAACTGCTCGGCAAGATCAGCCGGCACCTCGAAGGAAACGATCACGGCTTCCTCGGTGTCGGGGCGGATGCTCTTCACGCGGAGCGGATGGAAGTGCGAGCTCATCGCCTGGCCCCGGCCGATGTCATCCTGAGCGCAGGCGAAGGATCCCGGCGATCGCGGGCGCCGAGATCCTTTGCTGCGTCCAGGATGACAGTAACGGGACTGACGGGACTCATATCGGCTTGAAATGCTCGAACGGCTCGCCGCAGGCCTTGCAGCGCCAGAGGGCCTTGCAGGCGGTGGCGCCGAAGGCGGCGAGGCGCTCGGTACGGGTGCTGTCACAGCGCGGACAGGCGAGCGGCGCGGCGGCGGCGCCACGCAGGAAGCGCAGCGGCGCGCCTTGCGACAGGTCGGCCGGGCCGGGCGGCACGATGCCGTAGGCACGCAGGTTGGCGCGGCCGGCGGCGCTGATCCAGTCGGTCGTCCAGGCGGGGGCGCGCTGCATGCGGACCGTCGCCGGACCGAGGCCGGCGGCGTCGAGCGCAGTCGCGATGCTGTCGGCGATGACCTCGGTGGCGGGGCAGCCGGAGTAGGTGGGGGTGACGATCACGGTCAGGCCGTCGGCATCCTCGAGCACGTCGCGGACGATGCCGAGATCGCGTACCGAGACGACCGGGACTTCGGGATCGAGCACGCCGTCGAGCACGGCCCAGGCACGGTCGATCCGCGTCGCGACGGCAGGCGCCACGTCCATCACCAGACACCGCCCTGGAACGAGCGCTGCAGGTGCTGCATCTCGGCGAGCAGGAAGCCGAGATGCTCGCTGTGGCGGCCGAAGCGGCCGGTGCTGCGGAACGTGCGGTCGGCGGGCAAGGCCAGGCCGGCTTCGTCGAGCACGGCAGCAAACTCCGCACGCCACTCGTCGCGAAGGTCGGTGGCACGCGGGCCGAGGCCCGCGATGGCGGCTGCGTCGTCGACCGCGTCGGTCTCGAACAGCTCGGCGGTGTAGGGCCAGAGCAGGTCGAGCGCCGCCTTCAGCCGCTGTGCCGATTCGGCCGTGCCGTCACCCAGGCGCACGACCCAGTCGGCGGCGTGGCCCTGGTGATAGCGCGCTTCCTTCACGGCCTTGCCGGCGATGGCCGCGAGCTCGGCGTCGCTCGATGCCGCCAGCCGCTGCCAGAGCAGCCGCAGGTAGATCGCCATCGCCAGGTTGCGCAGCACGGTGACGGCGAAGTCGCCGCGCGGCAGCTCGACCAGCGTGCAGTTGCGGAAGTCGCGCTCGTCGCGCAGGAAGGCGAGCTGGTCTTCGTCGTGACGCTCGCCGCCTCGCTCGCCCTCAAGCTCGCCGGCACGCGTGAGCACCGCCCGTGCCTGGCCGACGAGGTCGAGCGCCATGTTGGTCAGGGCGATGTCTTCCTCGAGCATCGGCGCATGGCCGCACCACTCGCCGAGGCGCTGCGCGAGCACCAGACAGGTGTCGCCGATGCGCAGCAGGTACTGCACGCCAGGGTCGGCGGAGACAGTGATCGAGGCGCTCATGGCGGCTTCACCACGTCACATGTGGTCGAGCGACTCGGGCAGCGCGTAGAACGTCGGATGTCGGTAGACCTTGTCTTCCATCGGATCGAAATACGCTGCCTTCTCGCCAGGGTCGCTCGCGGTGATCTGGTCAGAGCGTACGACCCAGACGCTGGCGCCTTCCTGGCGCCGCGTGTAGACGTCGCGGGCGGCCTGGATCGCCATCTGCGGGTCGGCGGCATGAAGGCTGCCGCAGTGCTTGTGGTCGAGGCCGGCCTTGCTGCGAACGAACACTTCCCAGAGCGGCCACTCGGCGGCTTGCGGCGCCGCGCTCATGCCGCTTCCTTCATCGGCACCTGCTTCGCCGCATGCGCCATCGCCGCTTCTCGAACCCAGGCACCGTCGTCCCACGCCTTGACGCGCGCGCCGAGGCGCTCGCGATTGCACGGACCCTCGCCGCCGACGACCTGCCAGAACTCGTTCCAGTCGATGGCGCCGAAGTCCCAGTGCTGGCGCGCCTCGTTCCACTTAAGATCCGGATCGGGCAACGTCACGCCGAGGAGCCTGGCCTGCTCGACGGTCGCGTCGATGAACTTCTGGCGCAGGTCGTCGTTGCTGATCCGCTTGATGCCCCACTTCATCGACTGCCCGGAGTTCGGCGAGTCGCTGTCGGGCGGCCCGAACATCATGATGCTCGGCCACCACCAGCGGTTCACGGCGTCCTGCACCATCGCCTTCTGAGCGTCGCTGCCTTTCGTCATCATCGTCAGCAGCGACTCGAAACCCTGGCGCTGGTGGAACGATTCCTCGCGGCAGATGCGCACCATCGCCCGGGCATACGGGGCATACGAGCAGCGGCAGAGCGGCACCTGGTTCATGATCGCGGCGCCGTCGACGAGCCAGCCGATCGTGCCCATGTCGGCCCAGCTCAAGGTCGGGTAGTTGAAGATCGAGCTGTACTTGGCCTTGCCCGAATGGAGCGCCTCGAAGAGCTGGTCGCGCGAGGTGCCGAGGGTCTCGGCGGCGGCGTAGAGGTAGAGGCCGTGGCCGGCTTCGTCCTGGACCTTGGCGAGGAGGATCGCCTTTCGCTTCAAGGTCGGCGCGCGGCTGATCCAGTTGCCCTCGGGCAGCATGCCGACGATCTCCGAGTGCGCATGCTGGCTGATCTGGCGCACCAGCGTCTTGCGGTAGTGCTCCGGCATCCAGTCCTTGGCCTCGATGAATTCGCCGGCGTCGATGCGGGCATCGAAGCGCTGCTGATGGGCGAGCTCGTCGGCCGAGCGCACAGGCTTCGGCGCGGCCTCGCTCTTGGTCATCGTGTCCATGGCTTGCGTATACATGGTGAACTCCGGTTGCTATTTCGTGCGTCGGTCGACGACCCGTCGCGCCTTGCCGACGAGCGTGCGCTCGAGGCTGTCGGGGGCACCGACGGTCACGGTCGTGCTGATGCCGATCATGGTCTTGATGCGTTGCCGCAGCCAGCCGCCGGCGTCGTCGCGACTCGCGGCGGCATGGCTCGGCAGCATCTCGCAGCGGACCTCGACGTCGTCGAGATGGCCCTGCCGCGAAACGACGATCTGGTACTGCCCCGAGAGCTGGCCCTGGGCGAGCACGAGCTCTTCGATCTGGGTTGGGAACAGGTTGACGCCGCGGATGATGAGCATGTCGTCGCTGCGGCCGACGATCTTGCCGATCCTGCGCATCGCGCGCGCGGTCGGTGGCAGCAGGCGGGTGAGGTCGCGCGTGCGGTAGCGCACGATCGGCAGCGCTTCCTTGGTGAGCGTGGTGAAGACGAGCTCGCCCTCTTCGCCATCGGGCAGCACGGCGCCGGTGTCGGGGTCGATGATCTCGGGATAGAAGTGGTCTTCCCAGACGACCGGGCCGTCCTTGGTCTCGATGCACTCGCTGGCCACGCCCGGGCCCATCACTTCCGAAAGGCCATAGATGTCGACGGCATCGATGCCCGCGCTCGACTCGATCGACACCCGCATCGCCTCGGTCCACGGCTCGGCGCCGAAGATGCCGATCTCGAGGCTGGTCGAGCGCGGGTCGATGCCCTGGCGCGCCAGCTCCTCGATCAGCACCTGCATGTACGACGGCGTCACCATGACGATGTTCGGCTTCAGGTCCATGATGAGCTGGACCTGCTTTTCGGTCTGCCCGCCCGACATCGGGATCACCGTGCAGCCGGCGCGCTCGGCGCCGTAGTGGGCGCCGAGGCCGCCGGTGAAAAGGCCGTAGCCGTAGGCGACATGGACCATATCGCCCGGCCGACCACCGGCGGCGCGGATCGAGCGCGCGACGAGGTCGGCCCAGATGTCGATGTCGGCCAGCGTGTAGCCGACGACGGTCGGCTTGCCGGTCGTTCCCGACGACGCATGGATGCGGGCGACGCGCTCCCTCGGCACGGCGAACATGCCGAACGGATAGTTGTCGCGCAGGTCGCTCTTGACCGTGAACGGAAACTTCGCGAGGTCGGC
>JAYVNL010000181.1:0-4343 GCA_043758495.1 Rhizobacter sp. | reverse complement strand
TGCGCAAGACAACCCGCGAGGTCATCGCCGAGATCGATCGCCTGCTCGAATCCTGCAATGATGCCCAGGCCGCCAGGCGGCTCAACGAGATGGGGTACGGCAACTGGCGGCAAGAGCCCTTCACGTACCAGAAGGTCTGCCGCCTGCGGCGCCGGTATCACCTGAGCAGCCGTATCGATCGGCTGCGCGCACGGGGCTACTTGGCGGCCAAGGTGCTGGCCGAGCACCTCGGCGTGTGCATCGCCACCGTCCACGACTGGGGGGGCCGAGGCCTGCTGCAGCGCGAGAACTGCGGCGGCAGCCACTTCCTCTATCGCCCGGTCGAACCGGGAACAATCGCGCGGCCGAAGACTGGCCGACCGTCCAAAGCCGCTGCGCAAAACCACACTTCCACGTAACCCACAGGAGGCAATATGAGCCACACCCCTTCTCATTGCCGCGTGCCACTGCCACCGGGCGTGGCTCGAAGTGGTAGTGGCCGGCCAGTGCCAGCAGTTCGGGGTTGAAGCGGATGGCATCGCCCACGCGCTCGAGCACCGCGCTTTTGAGGTTGTCGTACTTTTGTGCCCTGGTTCGTTATGTGCCCTGCTGGCTTGAGCAGCGGGCAGCGCCCTGACGATTCTCCGGCGATGGCCACATAACGCGGGGCCGCCAGTCCGACGATCAGTCTCCCTTCCCTTCTGGAATCGAGGTTGTCATGTTGGAGCACTATTTCGTCCGTCTGGCCACGGTTGATCGCATTCGAGCCAATGTCGCCGGGGCCTACATCGAGCACTATGTCGGCTGGCTCCGAGCGCAGGGCTATGCGCAGCGCAATGTCTTCAAGCGAGTGCCTTTAATTTGTCAGTTTGGTGAGTTCGCCAGCGCCCGTGGTGCCGTCGACGGCCAGAGTGCACTCGATTACGTTGAGGCATTTGGGCAGCATTGGTTATCGATTCACGGCAAGTCGTGTCGGTCTGAGGTCGCGCGCGCGAAGGTCGTGCTTGAGGCCTGCAGCCCGGTGCGACAAATGCTCGAATTGGCGCTGCACGGCAGCGTCGGACCGCATCGCCAACGTAAGCCGTTCCCGTTTGCGGGAGAAGCCCCGGGGTTTGCCGGCCACCTGCGCGACGAACGCGGCTTGAAGACCGACACCGTTGACCGGCACGCCTTCTACCTCAACGGGTTGAGCGCATTTCTCGATGGTGCGGGCGTCACATCGCTGGCATCGGTGTCGCCGCCGCTGCTCGCAGCCTTCCTAATCGAGCGCTGCGCCGACCTGGCTCGCACCAGCAGACGCGACCTGTGCGGAACACTGCGCATCTTCCTTCGGTATTGCCACCGCGAGCGGATCATCAAGCGGGACCTCAGCGCTGCAGTGGAGGTGCCGCGCCTGCATCGCCTGGCCAGTCTGCCGCGCGCCATCACGTGGGATGAAGTCCGAGACATGCTGGGTTGCGTAGATCGGCGCTGCGCGCTGGGTCGGCGCGACTACGCGATGCTGTTGCTACTGGTGACCTACGGTTTGCGTGGCAATGAGGTTGCCCAGCTGACGCTGGAGGACATCGACTGGCAGCACGAGCGGCTCAACATTCCCCAGCGCAAGGCCGGTAACTGGTCAGCGTACCCGTTGGCCAGCGTCGTCGGCGAGGCGATCATCGACTACCTGAAGAACGGGCGCCCTCAGACCGCTGATCGCCATGTGTTTTTGCGCGCGATGGCGCCGTTGCGCCCGATCACGAGCGCAGCGGTCTCGTCTGCTGCGGTGAGGTACCTGCAGCGCGCCGGCGTTCGCGTCCATCGTGCCGGCGCGCACACGCTACGCCACACCTGCGTGCAGCGGCTGGTCGATGCCGAGTTCTCGTTGAAGACGATCGGCGACTACGTCGGCCATCGTTCCCCGCAATCGACCAAGATCTACGCCAAGGTCGACCTTGCCGCGCTTCGCGAAGTTGCCATGGGCAACGGGGAGGCGTTGTGAGCCGCCCCCGCGCCGAATTGCGCAGCTTGCTCGCCGGGTCGATCAGTGTCTTCCTGCAATACAAGACAGCCTTGGGTTGCAAGTTCCAGACTGAGGCCGCTGCGTTGCGCCTGCTCGACAGCTTCATCGCCGACCGGTGCGTAGTCGCGTTGGATCAGATTGACTCCCGGCTCATTGATGCCTTTCTCGCTTCACGTCCGCGCGCCCACGCTCGCAGCTACAACCATCTGGTCGGCGTGACGCGCCGGTTCTTCGCCTGGGCGTTGGTCCAGGGAATCGTCGAACGCAATCCGGTTGATGCCAGCCCCAGGCGCGTTACCGGTCAGCGCATCCCCTACCTGTTCAGTCTCGCCGAAGCACAGCGGCTACTCGATGCCGCTCGCAGAATGCGCACACGCCCGAAGGCACCGCATCGCGCACTTGTCTACGAGACGGTTTTCGCGCTGCTGTACGGACTGGGCTTGCGCGTCGGCGAGGCGACCAGACTGTTGGTGGGCGATGTTGACTTCGAGCGGGCGGCGCTGTCGGTGCGCGATACCAAGTTCTACAAGTCCCGGCTTGTGCCGTTTGGCCCCCGCATCGGCGAGCGCCTGGCGCACTACCTCGATCAACGGTTCGGCAAGCAAGTCGATCCCGAAGCGCCGTTGTTCTCGTTCACCAAGCGCGGCGCCGTTCATGAGGGCACCATCAGCCTGACGTTTCACTCCCTGCTGCCGCAGCTCAAGCTGGATGTACCCGCCGGCGTATGCACCCCAAGGCTTCATGATCTGCGGCACGCCTTCGCAGTCGGGACCTTGTTGCGTTGGTATCGATCAGGCGTCGATCCAAACACTTGATTGATCCAACTGTCGACATTTCTCGGTCACGCCGATCCGGCCTCCACCGCGGTGTACTTGACGATCACCGAAGAACTGCTGCGCGAGGCCGACCGACGATTTCATGCGTTCGCGCCCGGGGGAGGCAAATCATGAGCACTGTCGGGCAAGTCCTGTTCAGTTTCTTCGAAGACCATCTGAAGGTACAGAAGGGTCTGCGACCAGGATCCATCAAGAGCTACCGGGACACGATAAAGCTATTTCTCGCCTTCGTTGCCCGCGCAGGTCGCAAGCCGGTCACCCGGCTCAGTCTGAGCGATTTGTCGTCGCAGCGGGTGCTCGAGTTCCTGCAGATGATCGAGGTTGATCGCCACAACAAGCCGCAAACGCGTAATCAGCGCTTGGCTGCGCTGCACACCTTCTATCGGTTCGTCGCAACGCACCACTGTGAGATGCTGGCCGAAGCCCAGCGTGTTGAGGCCATTCCGAACAAGAGGACATCGCCGGCCCCAACGCACTACCTTGAGCAGGAAGAAATTGATCGGCTGTTCGGGATGCTCGCGACCAAAGGGGAACGGGCTGTACGCGATCAGGCCTTGTTGATGCTGCTCTACAACACGGGCGCTCGCGTCCAGGAGATCGCCGATCTGCGGGTGGGCGACATTGATCTCGACGGGCCGCTGCGCGTGCGACTGCACGGCAAGGGCGACAAGTGGCGAGGCTGCCCAATATGGCCCGAGACGGCGGCCTTGCTGAAGAAGTTGGAGACGGTTCAGGTTGGCGACGTGAAGGCGGCAATCTTCGTCTCGAACCGACGCCAACCGCTGACGCGCTTTGGCATCTACAAGCTCGTCAGGCGACACACGCAAGACCTCGTTCGAAGCGATGGGCATGACCAGGGCAAAACGATTTCTCCGCATGTGTTTCGGCACACGACCGCGGTCCGATTGCTGGAGGCCGGTGTCGAGCCCAACGTCATCCGAGGCTGGCTCGGGCACGTCAGTCTCGACACAACCAATCGGTACGCCGAGATCACCATGCGAACCAAGCAAGCAGCCCTCGCGACATGCATGCCTCCGACGACTTCGGCGGTATCCCAGCACCGCGCCGGATGGCGCCAAGACCAGGACTTGATGAAGTGGCTGCAATCGCTCTGAAGGTTATGTGCCCGGACGCCGGCAACTCACCAACGCCGGCGCGCTGCTCAAGCCAGCAGGGCACATAACGAACCAGGGCACAAAAGTACGATTTTGTTCCCGGGAACAAAATCGATGAGCAGCACCCGGGCCACGCCACCGAAGGCGGCGAAGGCCAGCACATGGCCGCGCAGGAAGCTGTCCATACGGGCGTTCAGGCTGAAGCGCAGGAAGATGCGTCGCGAGTAGCTCAGCACCATCACGAAGGCCATCAGCGGGCGCTTGGCGCGGCCGATCTGCAGATGGCCGAAGTGACCCCAGTCCACCTGGGCTTGCTCGCCCGGCAGCGTGCGCAGGCGCAGGTAGGCCTCGGCCGGTGGACGCGGGCGGTGGCAGGCCACGAGGTGGCGGAAGTGGTCGGGCCCGCCGGTG
>JAYVNL010000180.1:0-4344 GCA_043758495.1 Rhizobacter sp. | reverse complement strand
GAATCGGCTCGAGCAGCGGCCAGGCCGTTTGCGCAAGGCCGAACATGAGCGCTCCGGCGATCGTGCCGGCGGCCGCCCAGCGCGCTGCGTACCAAAGCGCTGCTCGGCCGCTCTGCGCGAACAGCGCGACGATGCGCGGGTAGACCACCGAGAACACCGGGTCGGCCGCCGCCAGCACGGCACGGACGATGCGATCGGCCATGAAATAGATGCCGAGCTCGGGCCTGGTCAGCTGCGCCGAGGCCGCCGCCGGCAGCGCCAGCGAATAGGCGGCGCCGGCGATCGACACCGGCAACATCGTCGCGCCGAGGCGCAGGCCCGGCGCCAGGGCAGCGCGCCGGTAGAGCCGCTCGGGACCCGCCTGCGCCGCCAGGTCGGCGCGAAGCCAGCGCCAGCCGAACCAGGCCAACGCTGTCGACGCTGCCAGTTGCAGCATCACGAACATGGCAACGCTGTGGGCGAACAGCCAGCAACCGGCGATGAAGGCGCCGTAGACAAGGATCTCGACGCGGGCCCAGCGGTTGAGCTGCTGCGTCGCCTGCAGGTACCAGGTCGCCGGCCAGCCGAGCGCGCACGCCAGCGTCGCGATCGCGAACGAATCGGCGAAGGGGTGCGAAGCATCGGGCGAAGCCCAGCGCACGGCCGCGAACGACAGCAACACGGCCGGCGGCGACAGCAGGCAGCGGGCGCTGAAGACCTGCTGCGCCAGCTGCCAGCGGCGATCGGCACTGGCACCGACGGCGACGCGCGTGGCGGCGGCGAGAAAGCCGCCCTCGACCAGCGCCGACAAGAGACCGGCCCAGACGAGGATGAAGCCGAGCCTGCCGAACTCGTCGGCGCCGATCCGCGACGCCATCATCGGCAGCACCGCGAGCGGCAGCACCAGCCGCACCGCCGCTGCCGCATAGACCTGCGGCAGCGACCTGAGCAGGCGCGGCGCAGTGGCCGTCATGAGCCCTTGACGAGCAGCCGCGCCGTGTAGTCGACACGGTGCAGGAAGGCCGGCTCGGCGTGGGCCGCGAAGAACTCGTCGACGGCGCGGCGGGCGCCCTGCCAGTGGCCGTAGTCGTCGATCACGAGGATCCCGTGCGGCGCCAGCAGCGGGTAAAGATGGGCGAGCTCGTGGCGGGTCGACTCGTACCAGTCGGTGTCGAGCCGCAGCACCGCGACCCGGCCGGGCAGCGCTGCCGGAATCGTGTCTTCGACCTTGCCTTCGACGAAGTGCAGCCGCTCCGGCGGATAGCCGGTGGCGGCGAGGTTGGCGCGAACCTCGGCGAGGCCGGCTTCGCACCACACACCGGTGCCGCGCTTCGTGCGCGCGAGCTGTGCCGCCGCCGACTCGCCGTGGACGCTGGCGTCGGCATCGGTCGGGTCGCTCATGCCTTCGAAGGTGTCGTAGAGCCAGAGCTCGCGCGAGGTGTCGCCGCGCGCCATCAGCGCCAGCGCCACCGCCATCATGCTGCCGCCGCGCCAGACGCCGCATTCGACGATGGCGCCTTCGATGCGATGGCGAACGACGTGATCGATGGCGCCGACGAGGCTGGCGCGCCTGGCCAGGCTGGTCATGGTGAATGGCTCGACGCGGTCGACGATGGCGCGATCTGCGGCGGAGAGGTCGGCCAGTGCAGCGTGGGAGCGTTGCGCCGCCGTCGTCAGCTCGATGCCGAACGGGGCGAGCGCGCGCTGGATCAATCGCATCATCGTCGGGAGGCACCGATTGTGGCATCGGGGCTTGCTGCGGCGCGCGGTGATCCGCCGGCGTAGATGGCGGCCAGTCCGGCCGTCGTCACTGCCCACGACGACGCGTCCTGCGCGGCCTGGAAGGCCCGCGCGATGCCAGCCGGATCGGCGCGCAGCGCGGCCAGGCAGTCGGCGACGGCGCCGGCCCTGCGCTCCTTCAGCAGCAGCCGCTCGAGGCCGAAGCGGCGCATGAAGACGCCGAGGTCGCCGGTGTCGGCGCAGATGAAGACGCAGCCGTGATGTAGCAGCGTGTAGAGCGCGCCGGACTGCGTCGCGTCGCGGTTGGGCAGCAGGAACACGACCGGGCGGGCGAACAGCGCCAGCACGCTGGCAGTGTCGAGAAAGCCGCTCTCGACCTTGACGCCGAGGCCGAGCAGCTCGTCGCGCAGGCCGTGCAGCTCGTGCGCCCAGGCGCCATGCACTTCGAGCGGCGGTACAGCGCCGCCGATGCGCGGCGAGCGCGCCAGCTCGGCGAACAGCTCGACGCCCTTGTACGGCTTGATCGTGCTCCAGTAGACGAGCGCTTCCGGTGTCGCCAGCGCTCGATAAGGCACCGCCGGCGCTTCGGCCACCAGCGGCGAGGCACCGTGCTGCGCGACCAACGAGCGGGCGCGGAAGCGCTCGCCGTAGCGGCGCAGGAAATCGTCGTGGCTGTACTGGCTCGGGAACACCAGCGTCCGCGCCAGCGACGCGATCCAGCCGGTGGCGGCGTGGCGCCGGCCGGCGTGCTCGTGCGGCACGGCGTTGTGGACGGTGAAGACGAGCTTCTTGCGCATCGCCGCGAGGAACGGCAGCTCGAGCGGCCAGAGGATGCTGAACTGCAGGTTGACGGCGTCGTAGCGGCCCCGATCGCGCCAGAGCCGCCAGAGCAGCGCCAAGTAGCCCATGGCACCGCGCCAGCGCGACGCCACCGTGCTCGAAATGGCGCGGGCCTGGACAGTAACGCCGGGCAACGAGCGCATCACGTCGAGCAGCTCGCCGTTGTAGCGCGTCGTCGAGCCGAAGAAGTCGATGCGCGCGCCCTGCCCGGCGAGGGCGCGCACCAGCTGGTAGTCGTAGGGCAGCACCGAAGAGCTGCCGTCGATGATCGCGAACCTCACCGCACCATCCTCGGCGCGCTCAATGCGCGAACCAGTAGCGACGGTCGAGCGTGTAGCTCGGTTCGCCTTCGCGAGCGCCAATGTCGACCGCCGGATTGCCACCGACGATGCGGCCCGGTCCCACGTTCTTCGTCACCACCGCGCCCGCCATCACCACCGCGCCGCTGCCGAGGTGCACGCCGGGCATCACCAGCGCGCCGGCAAACAGCACGGCATGGTCGTCGATGCGGACCGGCTGGCCCTTGGCGGCGAAGGCCGGGTCGTGGACGTCGTGGCCCATCGTGTAGATGCGAACGTCGTGGGCGATCGAGACCTGGGCGCCGATCGAGAGACCGGCCCGGTTGTCGAGGTAGACGCCGCGGTTGACGAGCGTGCCGGCGCCGATGCGCAGCCGCCCGACGTGGAAGAAGCGCACGCCGCCCTGCAGCGTCGCGCTCGGATCGATGTCGAAACGGCACAGGCGGTAGAGGCCGCGGCGCGCGAAGAAGGGCAGGAAGCGGTGCACCGCATTGATCGCCGCGAGGCCGAGGAAGTAGGCCTGGGCGGTGAGGCGCGGGAAGCGGGAGCTCATGGGTCGTGCGGCGCGGATTGTCGCATCGCCGACCTCTCGACCGACCTTCCTAGAATGCACGGCCGCCACCCGTCCACTGATCTGGTTCAGAGGACTTCCGACATGACTTCAGACGACGACAACTCGCTCATCACCGAGCGCCGCGACAAGCTCGCCGCGATCCGCGCCCGCGGCATCGCCTTCCCCAACGACTTCAAGCCCAAGGACCGCGCCGCCGAGCTCGCACGCCGGCACGGCCACCTCGACAACGAATCGCTCGAGCCGCTGGCCGTGCACGTGACGCTCGCCGGCCGCCTGATGCTCAAGCGCATCATGGGCAAGGCCAGCTTCGCGACGCTGCAGGACGCCACCGGCCGCATCCAGCTGTTCGCCACCAAGGACGCGCTCGGCGACGACGGCTACGACGCCTTCAAGCACCTCGACCTCGGCGACATCGTCGGCGCCGAGGGCACGCTCTTCAAGACGCGAACCGGCGAACTTTCGGTGCGGCTGTCTTCGTTGCGGCTCCTGACCAAGAGCCTGCGCCCGCTGCCCGACAAGTTCCACGGCCTGGCCGACGCCGAAGACAAGTACCGCCAGCGCTACGTCGACCTCATCACCGACGAGGCGGCCCGGGCCCGCTTCGCGGCGCGCAGCAAGACGCTGTCGTCGATCCGACGCTTCATGGTCGAGAACGGCTTCATGGAGGTCGAGACGCCGATGCTGCATCCGATCCCGGGCGGAGCGAATGCCAAGCCGTTCGTGACGCATCACAACGCGCTCGACCAGCAGATGTTCCTGCGGATCGCGCCCGAGCTCTACCTGAAGCGCCTCATCGTCGGCGGCTTCGAGCGGGTGTTCGAGATCAACCGCAGCTTTCGCAACGAAGGCATCTCGGTGCGGCACAACCCCGAGTTCACGATGATGGAGTTCTACGCCGCGTACTGGAACCAC
>JAYVNL010000179.1:0-4349 GCA_043758495.1 Rhizobacter sp. | reverse complement strand
GCTCGCGGCGATGGACCTGCCCGGCTACGCGATCGGCGGCGTCAGCGTCGGCGAGCCGAAGCAGGACATGCGTCGCATCGTCGCCCACCCGCCGCATCGCCTGCCGGCGGCCAAGCCGCGCTATCTGATGGGCGTCGGCACGCCGGAAGACCTGGTCGAGGGCGTGGCCGCGGGGGTCGACATGTTCGACTGCGTGATGCCGACCCGCAATGCGCGCAACGGCCATCTGTTCACCCGCTTCGGCGATGTGAAGATCCGCAATGCCCGGCATCGCGCCGACGAACGGCCGCTCGACGAAAGCTGCGGCTGCACGACCTGCGCCGGCTTCTCGCGCGCCTACCTGCACCACCTGGAGCGCTGCGACGAGATGCTCGGGCCGATGCTGGCGAGCGTGCACAACCTGCACTTCTACGCGAGCCTCATGCGCGACATCCGTGAAGCCATCGAAGCCGACGACTTCCCGGTGTTCGCGGCGCAACTCCGCGCCGATCGGCAGCGCGGCGTCTAGCCGCAAGGCGCCAGCGTCGGACGGACCTTACCCGGGCAAGGCCGCAGCGCCGACAGTCTTGCAAACTTGCAACGCCTACCCTCGCTCCACGACCGACGTGCGCTTTCCGCGCGTAAACCAAAGGCCACCAGCCATGACACGCATCGCCGACATCATGACCCGCAGCGTCGCTGTCGTTCAGCGCGACGAGACCCTGCAGGCGGCCGCATTGAGGATGCGCGAGATGGACATCGGCGCCATGCCGGTGGTCGACGGCAAGGCGCTGATCGGCATGGTGACCGACCGCGACATCGCCATCCGCGGCGTCGCCGACGGCATGATCCCGCAGGAGTCGCTCGTCTCCGAAGTGATGACCGAGGAAGTGCGCTGGTGCAGCGCCGACGACACCGTCGAGCAGGTGCTGGCGGAAATGGGCGAAGCGCAGGTCCGTCGCCTCGCCGTGCTCGATGCCAACCGCGAGATCGTCGGCATCGTTGCGCTCGGCGACATCGCGACGCGACAATCAGGCCACACCGACGACGCGTTGCGCGAGATCTCCGCGCCGGAGCATTGATTCCCCCGACCACCGAGTTCAAGCCGAACGCCCTGCAGCGCTACCTGGGCGTTCGCTTCATCGCCCCGGCCGCGCAGTACGTGCTGCGCCACCCGGGCCGTTTTGCGTGGCAGACGCTGAAGGCGTTTCGCGCCAACCAGGGCCTCCTGCTGGCCGGTGCCGTCGCCTATTACGCGCTGCTCTCGATCGTGCCGCTGCTGATCCTCGCCGTGATCGAGCTGTCGCAGCTGATCGACGAGAAGGAGCTGCTGGCGACGATCGGCCGCTACCTCGAGTACATCGTGCCCGGCCAGTCGAAAGCCTTCGTCACCGAGCTAGGCGTGTTTCTCGCCAATCGCAGCAATGTCGGCTGGGTCGTGTTCGGGACCATGATCTTTTTCAGCTCGCTGGCCTTCTCGGTGCTCGAGAACGCGATGTCGGTCATCTTCTACCACCGCGTCGTCGCCAAAAAGCGCCGCTTCATCTTCTCGGTGCTCATTCCCTACGCCTACATCGTCTCGCTCGGCATCGGCCTCCTGCTCGTCACGCTGGTGGCCGGCGGCCTGCAGGCCGTCGGCAAGGAAAGCGTCGACCTGTTCGGGCGCGAGTGGTCGCTGAGCGGTCTCTCGGGCGCACTTCTCTACCTGGTCGGCTTCGCCGGTGAGATCTTCGTGCTGACCTCGGTATATCTGGTGATGCCGGCCGGGCGGCTGAGCCTCAGGCATGCGCTGATCGGCGGCGTCACCGCGGCGGTGCTTTGGGAGATCACACGCCACATCCTGGTCTGGTATTTCGCGACGCTGTCGCAGGTCAACGTGGTCTACGGCTCGCTCACCACCGCGATCATCGTCCTGTTGAGCCTCGAAATCGCGGCGACGCTGCTGTTGCTCGGCGCCCAGGTGATCTCCGAGTACGAGCGCATCGGCGTCGAGCCGGTCGCCAAGGAGCCGAAGCCGGCGGCGATCGGCGCCGCGGTCTGAGGCGGGGGCTCAGCGAGCGAGCAGCACGGCGACGTGCTCGCGAAGGACGTCCGGCGTGGCCTGGCTCGGCGGCACTGCAGGGCCGACGACGAGGGCGACGCGGGTCCACACGCCGCGCCGGAACGGCCGGCTCATGGCGCGGCCGCCGGCGCGCGAGAAAAATGACCCCCAGAGGTTTTGCAGTGCCATCGGCACCACTGGCACCGGGTTCGTGCCGAGCAGCTTCATCACGCCGCCCTTGAACTCGGCGAGCTCGCCGTCGCGCGAGATCGCGCCCTCGGGAAAGATGCAGAGCAGGTCGCCGTCGTCGAGCACGGCGCGGGCGCGCGCGAACGCCTGCTCGTAGGTGGCGGCGTCGACCTTCTGCGACGTGATCGGAATCGCCTTGGCGAGTCGGAAAAACCAGCCGAGCAGCGGCGTCTTGAAGATTCCGGAATCCATGATGAAGTGGATCGGCCGCGGGCTCGCTGCCATCAGCAGTACCGGATCGATGAAGCTGGCGTGGTTGCAGACCAGGATGGCCGCGCCCGTGGCCGGGATGTGCTCGTCGCCGCGCACCCGGAAGCGATAGACGAGCCGCGCCGCGACGAAGGCGACGAATCGCAGCAGGTACTCCGGCACCAGCATGAAGATGTAGAACGCGACCACTGCGTTGAGCACCGCGATCACCAGGAACACCTGCGGGATCGTGAAGCCGGCGCTGAGAAGCCCGCCGACGATGATCGAGCTGGCGATCATGAACACCGCGTTGAGGATGTTGTTGGCGGCGATGATCCGGGCCCGGTGGCTCGGCAGCGAGCGCATCTGGATGAGCGCGTACATCGGCACGCTGTAGAGGCCGGCGAACAGCGACAGCAGCGCCAGATCGGCCATGACGCGCCAGTGCGCAGGCTGAGCGACGAAGGCCGCCAGCGTGTAGCCGGCCGACGGCGGCAGGCCGCGCGACGAGAAGTAGAGATCGAGCGAGAACACGCTCATGCCGATGGCGCCCAGCGGCACCAGGCCGATCTCGACGTGGCGCCGCGACAGCACCTCGCAGAGCAGCGAGCCGATGCCGATGCCGATCGAGAAGACGACGAGCAGCAGCGACGCGACCTGCTCGTCGCCGTGCAGCACGTCCTTCGCGAACGACGGGAACTGCGCCAGGAACGCAGCGCCGAAGAACCACATCCACGAGATGCCGAGCAGCGAGCGGAAGACAACGACGTTTTCGTGCGCGAGCCTCAGGTTGCGCAACGTCTCGCTCACCGGATTCCAGTTGATGACGAGGCCGGGGTCGGTCGCCGGCGACGCCGGCACCGCCTGCGCCGTCATGCGGCCGACGATGGCGATGCCGACGCAGGCGAAGGCCACGTAGTACGGTCCGACCTGCGGCAGCGCGATGAGCAGACCGCCGGCGACGTTGCCGAGCAGGATGGCCACGAAGGTGCCCATCTCGACCATGCCATTGCCGCCGGTCAGCTCGCGCGGGGTCAGGTGCTGCGGCAGGTAGGCGAACTTCACCGGGCCGAACAGGGCGGAGTGCGTGCCCATCAGGAACACGCAAGCCAGCAGCACCGGCACGTCCGTCTGCAGGAAGCCCCAGGCGGCGAGCGCCATGATGGCGATTTCCAGCGTTTTCACGAAGCGCATCAGCCGCGCCTTGTCGAACTTGTCGGCGAGCTGGCCGCTGGTCGCCGAAAACAGCAGGAACGGCAGGATGAACAGCGCGCCGATGGCCAGCCCGGCGAATGCCGGCGGCAGCCACGCCAGCTGCAACTGGTAGGTCACCATCACGGTGAAGGCGAACTTGAACAGGTTGTCGTTGCCGGCGCCGAGGAACTGGGTCCAGAAAAAGGGCGCGAAGCGGCGCTGGCCGAGCAGCGCGAACTGGTTCGCATGGGTGCCCCCGGCCAGAGGCGCGATGGCAACAGCGGCGGTTTCAGTGGTGTTCAAGCGCTCTCCCCGGAAAAGTGTGCGAAATCTAACCCGGCGGCATCAGCGCACGGTCTGCTCGCGACCGCCGAGCCCGCTGCGCTCCAGCCAGGCGAAGACCGAATCGACGCCGACGGTCTCGATGCGGTCGGCGAAGCGCTTGTCGTTCGGATGGTCGTCGAAGGCGATGTGGGCGCTGGTCACGCGCGCGCCCAGACGCTGCAAGGCGCCGATGCGCAGCACGGTCGGCTCGTAGCCGCGCAGCCTGAGCCACGCCTGGGCGCGCTCGCGCGACGGCGCGGCGCCGGCGGGCAGGGTGTCCTCGGCCATCGCCAGCGTCTCGATCGCCCACTGGTTCGACTGCTGATAGGTGGTCGACCACGGATACGCCAGCATGCTGTAGGCCGGCTGGTCG
>JAYVNL010000178.1:0-13155 GCA_043758495.1 Rhizobacter sp. | reverse complement strand
TCGGCGCCGAGGGCGTGGTGAGCCTGGCCGGAGGCGTCGACCAGGACCGCATCCGCAGCTTCTACGAAGCCGCCAACTGCTTTTGCATTCCGAGCTTCGCCGAAGGCATTCCGGTGGTGCTCATGGAAGCGATGGCGATGGGCTTGCCGTGCGTCACCACGCACATCACCGGCATCCCCGAGCTCATCCGCCACGGCGTCGACGGTCTGCTCGTCGCGCCCTCCGATCTCGAAGGTCTGGTCGCGGCGCTGCAATCGCTGAGGAGCGACCCCGCGCTCGGCCACCGCCTCGGAGCGAGCGGCCGCGACCGCGTCATGGCGCACTACGACCTGGCCGCCAATGTCGAGTCGCTGGCCTCGGTGTTCAGGGCTCGTGTCGATTCAATCTCCCCAGTCGGGCCGTGGCCCGGGCCGCTTCGCTAGACTCAGTGTCGCTCTCAGCTTTCTCCACGTCATGGCCGGCCTCACACCCCAGACACCGCAGCCGACATCGATCACGGTGCATCAGCGCTCGCGCGTGCTGGCAGTCGACTTCGCCGATGGCCGGAGCTTTCGGATCCCATTCGAGCTGATGCGTGTGTACTCGCCGTCGGCCGAGGTGCAGGGCCACGGGCCCGGTCAGGAAGTGCTGCAGACGGGTAAGCGCGATGTCGAGCTCGCCGCGCTCGAGCCGGTCGGCAACTACGCTGTGCAGCCGCGCTTTTCCGACGGCCACGAAAGCGGCATCTTTTCGTGGGACTACCTGTATTTCCTCGGCTCGCAGGAGGCCGAGCTCTGGCAGAAGTACGAAGCGCGGCTGGCCGCGGCCGGCGCGAATCGCGACGCGCCGATGACGAAGGCGGGCGGGTCGTCTTGCGCGACGCCTGGCCATCGCCACTGAGATCGACATGAGCGAAACCCACTTCGGATTCAGCACCGTCGACGATGCCACCAAGGCCGACAAGGTCCGGGGCGTCTTCGACTCGGTGGCGCCGAAGTACGACGTCATGAACGACCTGATGTCGATGGGCCTGCACCGTGCCTGGAAGGCCTACACGGTGGCTGTCGCCAACGTGAAGCTCGGGCAAGCGGTGCTCGACATCGCCGGCGGCACCGGTGACCTCGCCCGCGCCTTCGCGGGGCGCGTCGGCGCGAACGGCATCGTCGTCCACACCGACATCAACGAGGCGATGCTGAAGCAGGGCCGCGACCAACTCATCGACGAAGGTCGGGTGCTGCCGACACTGCTCTGCGACGCCGAGTCGCTGCCGTTCGCGTCCGCATCGTTCGACCTCGTCAGCGTCGCCTTCGGTCTGCGCAACATGACCCACAAGGACCAGGCGCTCGCCGAGATGGCACGGGTGCTGAAGGTCGGCGGCCGCCTCGTCGTGCTCGAGTTCTCGAAGGTGGCGGCGCCGCTTCAGAGGGCCTACGACTGGTATTCGTTCAAGGTGCTGCCGAGGATTGGCCAGTGGGTGGCGGGCGATGGCGACAGCTATCGCTACCTCGCCGAATCGATCCGCGTCCATCCCGGCCAGGCCGAGCTGAAGGCGATGATGAAGAGCGCGGGCTTCGGCCACGTCGACGTCCACAACATGAGCGCCGGCGTCGTCGCGCTGCACGTGGGGATCAGGTGCTGACCGTGCGACGCTGGCTTCGGCTGCGCCTGTCGCTGGCGCTCGGCCTGCCGCTGCTACTCGGCAGCACGCCTGCCGCCGCGGCCGGTTCGGTCGGCGCCCTCGGTACCTTCACGACGTGCATCGGCGTTCTCGCGGCGCTGTGGGCCGTGCTCGGGCCGAGCCAGGTCGCTGCTTCGGTCGGCACCGCCTGGGTCGCGGTCGTCGTCGCGGCGATGTTCGTCAGCGTCGGGGGCTGGCGCTACCAGCGGGCGCGCGTGGGTGCGTCGCGACGGTCGCCAACGATCGCCGTCGCGACCTCGCGCGCCCTGGACTGGCCGCCGGGGATCGACGGCAAGCAGGTGCTCGAGGCGGCGCGGTCGCGGTTCCTGCGCCTTCAGGCAGCGTGGGACGCCGGCGACGTGCAGGCGCTCGGGAATCTCACCACGCCCGACATGCTCGAGCAGTTGCTGCCGGTACTCAGCGTTCGTGGTGCAGCGCCGAACCGCACCGACGTGATCACTCTGCACGCCGAACTGCTCGGCGTCGAGGAGGTCAGCGCCGGCTATCTCGCGAGCATCGAGTTCTCGGGCCTGATCAGGGAGTCGGTCGAGGCAGGCGCAGTGCCGTTTCGCGAGTTCTGGATGTTGAGCAGCAGCAAGGACGGCTCGCCCTCCTGGCGGCTGGCGCGGCAGCAGGCGCTGTTCTAGCGTCGGCTCGAGCGGGCTCGACGACAGCCCTACTCAGCCGCCGTAGCCGCCCGGATTCATCGTCTGCCAGCGCCAGCTGTCGGCGCACATCGCATCGAGGTCGCGGGTCGCGCGCCAGCCGAGCAGGCGCTCGGCGAGGGCCACGTCGGCGTAGCACGAGGCGACGTCGCCGGCCCGTCGCGGCGCGATGTCGTAGGCGATGCTGCGGCCGCTGGCGCGCTCGAACGCGTGCACGAGTTCGAGGACGCTGTTGCCGCGGCCGGTGCCGAGATTGACGGTCAGCGACCCCCGGCCGGCGAGCAGATGGCGAAGCGCTGCGACGTGGCCCTCGGCGAGGTCGACGACGTGCACGTAGTCGCGCACGCCGGTGCCGTCGACGGTGCCGTAGTCGGTGCCGAAGACCTGCAGCCGGGCCCGCTTGCCGACGGCGACCTGGGTCACGTAGGGCATCAGGTTGTTCGGTGTTCCGCGCGGGTCCTCGCCGATCGTGCCGCTCTCGTGGGCGCCGACCGGGTTGAAGTAGCGCAGCAGGGCGACGCGCCAGCGCTCGTCGGCGCGCCTCAGGTCGCCGAGCAGGCCCTCGCTCACGAGCTTGGTGGCACCGTAGGGGCTCGTCGCCGCGAGCGGCGCGGCTTCCGTGATGGGCAGCTGCTCAGGTGTGCCGTAGACGGTCGCGCTCGAGCTAAAAACGATCGTCTTGCAGTCGTTCGCCTGCATGGTCCGGGCGAGCGTGATGAGGCCGCCGACGTTGACGTCGTAGTAGTCGAGCGGTTTGGCGACGCTCTCGCCGACCGCCTTCAACGCCGCGAAGTGGACGACGGCGTCGATCGGCCAGCGCCGGAACGCGGCGCCGACGGCAGCGGCGTCGCGGACGTCGGCCTCGGCGAAGCGTGACACGTCGGCGCCGAGCGCGGCCAGGCGCTGCAGGACGACCGGCGAGCTGTTGGAGAAATCGTCGAGGCCGGCGACCTCGAAGCCGGCAGCGTCGAGCGCGAGCCAGGTGTGCGAAGCGATGTAGCCGGTGGCGCCGGTCAGCAGGATCATCGCCACGATTCTCCGGCATGCGGCTCCTACAATCAGGCCATGCTCGACGCAATGAAAACGATGGCCCAGCGCTCGCTGATGGAACGGCTGGTGCTGTTCGTGAACCATGTCGTCGGCGCCGAGCCGGCAGCGCTCGACCGGCTGCGACCGCACGCCGGCCGGACCATGAAGTTCGAGCTCGCCGACTGGCCGAAGATGCTGCCGCCCGTGGGTCCGTTCGCCTTTCGCGTCACCCCGGCTGGCCTCGTCGAGTGGCTCGACGCTGCCGCCGCCGAAGCCGCCGCCGACCTGCGCGTCACCATCGCCGCGGCCAATCCGGCGGCCCTCTTCGGCAAGCTGCTCACGGGCGAGCGGCCCGCCATCACCGTCTCCGGCGACGCTGCCTTCGCGAGCGACATCGACTGGCTGATCGACAACCTGCGCTGGGACGTGCAGGACGACCTTGCCCGCTTCGTCGGCGATGCGCCGGCGCGTGAGTTGTCGCGCTTCGGCGGCTTCGTCGCCGGCGCCTTTCGCGACGCGGCGCGCAGCGTCCGCGATCTGGCTTCGCCCAGCGGCGCTGCCGACGCCGACGCCGGCGGCCGCCAACCGGAGCCGCCGCGCCGATGAGGCATCTCGCCCGGCTCGTCGTCATCTGCGTCACGGTTCTTCGCTACGGCTTCGACGAGCTGGCGCTTTCGAGCTTCCGGCAGCCCTGGGTCCGGCTGCTCGTTCGCGTCATCACCATCGGCCGCCGCCTCGACCGGCCGCGCGGCGAGCGCTTGCGAATGGGCCTCGAGCGGCTCGGGCCGATCTTCGTCAAGTTCGGCCAGGTGCTGTCGACGCGGCGCGACCTGCTGGCGGCCGACATCGCCGACGAACTGGCACGACTGCAGGACCGGGTGCCGCCGTTTCCAGCCGAGACTGCGCGGGCGATCGTCGAGCGTGCGTTCGGTAAGCCGCTCGAAGAGGTCTTCACCAGCTTCGACGCCGACCCCGTCGCCAGCGCCTCGATTGCGCAGGTCCACTTCGCGGTCCTGAAAAGCGGCCGCGAGGTCGCGGTGAAGGTGCTGCGGCCGGGCATGCTCGAAGCCATCGACGACGACGTCGCCCTCATGCGCCAGCTCGCGCGCTGGGTCGAGCTCTGGTCGGCCGACGGCAAGCGGTTGAAGCCGCGCCAGGTCGTGGCCGAGTTCGACAACTACCTGCACGACGAGCTCGACCTCGTCCGCGAAGCGGCCAACGCGGCCCAGCTGCGCCGCAACATGCAGGGCCTCGGCCTGGTCATGGTGCCGGAGATGGTGTGGGAGTTCTGCACCCAGAGCGTGATCGTGATGGAGCGCATGAAGGGGGTGCCGATCAGCCAGGTGCAGCGGCTGAAAGACGCCGGCGTCGACATCCCGAAGCTGGCGCGAGACGGCGTCACGATCTTCTTCACGCAGGTGTTTCGCGACGGCTTCTTCCACGCCGACATGCACCCCGGCAACATCCAGGTCTCGATCGAGCCGGCCAGCTTCGGCCGCTACATCTCGCTCGACTTCGGCATCGTCGGCACGCTGACCGAGTTCGACAAGGACTACCTGGCGCAGAACTTCATCGCCTTTTTCCACCGTGACTACAAGCGCGTCGCCGAACTCCACGTCGAGAGCGGCTGGGTGCCGCCGACGACGCGGATCGACGAGCTCGAAGGCGCCATCCGCGCCGTCTGCGAACCGCAGTTCGACCGGCCGCTGAAGGACATCTCGCTCGGCCAGGTGCTGCTGCGCCTGTTCCAGACCTCGCGGCGCTTCAATGTCGAGATCCAGCCGCAACTGGTGCTGCTGCAGAAGACTCTCCTCAACATCGAAGGCCTCGGCCGCGACCTTGATCCCGAACTCGATCTCTGGAGCACCGCCAAGCCCTTCCTCGAGCGCTGGATGGAGGAGCAGATCGGCTGGAAGGGATTGGTCCAGCAGGTGCAGAAGGAAGCGCCGCGCTTCGTGCACCTGCTGCCGCAACTGCCGCGCCTGCTCCACGCGGCGCTGCAGAACACGGCACAGCCGCAGCAGCGGCTGCTGGAGTCAATGCTCGCCGAGCAGCGGCGGACGAACCGGCTGCTCACCGGCGTCGTCTTCACCGCCGTGGGCTTCCTGCTCGGCCTCGTCGCGATGCAGGTCGTGCTCCGGCTGCACTGAAGGCCGGCCCGCACCGGGCGGCGAATATAATTCGAGGTTGTCCAAACCAGAGGTCCGGCGATGCCGATCTACGCCTACCGCTGCGCGACCTGCGGTCATGCACAGGACGTGCTGCAGAAAATGTCCGACCCGGTGCTCACCGTGTGCCCGGCATGCGGCACCGCGACCTATGTCAAGCAGGTCACGGCTGCCGGCTTCCAGCTGAAGGGCTCGGGCTGGTACGTCACCGACTTCCGTGAAGGCGTGAAGGCGCCGAAGGCGGACGGCAGTGCGGTGAGCGGCGACAAAGGCGACAAGGCTGATACGAAGTCTGCGAACGGCGAGGGCGGCTCGGCCGCTGGCGACGGCAGCAAGACGGCAGAAGCTCCGGCTGCCGCGCCGCCGCCGCCATCGCCGGCCGGGGCGAGCGCATCGCCGGCCCCGGCCGCAGCGCCTGCGGCTGCATCGCCGAAGCCTGCGCCGTCGGGCAAGTCGGGCAGCTGACCGCACCGGCCGGAGGCACGCGCTTGAAGAAATACCTCATCGCCGGCTTGCTGGTATGGTTGCCGCTGGCCGTCACCATCTGGGTGCTGCAGGCCGTGCTCGGCGTCCTCGACGGCGTCTTCGTCTGGCTGCTCGACGGTTCGCAATTCGTGTTGCCCACGGGCGCGCAGTCGTTCATCACGATGCTGCGCAGGATCCCGGGCCTCGGCGTCTTCGTGATGCTTGCCGGCTTGTTGCTGACCGGCGTCTTCGCGACCAACTTCGTCGGCCAATGGGCGCTGCGCCAGGGTCATCGGGTGCTCACCAAGATTCCGATCGTGAAGTCGATCTACAGCTCGGTGCAGCAGGTCTCCGACACGCTGTTCTCGAGCAGCGGCAACGCCTTTCGCGAGGCCGTGCTCGTGCAGTACCCGCGCGCCGGCTGCTGGACGATCGCATTCGTGACCGGCAAGCCCGGCGGCGAGGCGGCGCGCCACCTCGAAGGCGACTGGCTCAGCATCTACGTGCCGACGACGCCGAATCCGACCTCGGGCTTCTTCCTCATGGTGCCGCGCGCCGACGTGGTGTTCCTGGCGATGAGCGTCGACGATGCCCTCAAGTACGTGATCTCGATGGGCGTCGTCGCGCCGCCCGCTCGACTGCATGCGGCGGCGGCGCCGCTTCGCAATCTGTCGGGCTGAGCGCGCCGGCCGGCCGCCTCGGGCCGACCCGACCCGACCCGATTCGATGGAGTGATGTGATGAGAACGACGTATTGCGGCCTGGTGAGCGAAGCGCTCCTCGGCCAGACGGTCACGCTGATGGGCTGGGCGCATCGCCGCCGCGACCACGGCGGCGTGATCTTCATCGACCTGCGTGACCGCGAAGGCATGGTCCAGGTGGTGTGCGACCCCGACCGTGCCGCGACCTTCGCGGTGGCCGAGGAAG
This sequence comes from Rhizobacter sp., assembly GCA_043758495.1. Lineage (GTDB taxonomy): Bacteria > Pseudomonadota > Gammaproteobacteria > Burkholderiales > Burkholderiaceae_C > Schlegelella_A. Next base: position 6,245 of record JAYVNL010000178.1, on the reverse strand, counting down.
TGCGCAACGAGTTCTGTTTGAAGATCATCGGCCTGGTCCGGCCACGCCCGGCCGGCACGATCAACGCCAACCTCACCAGCGGCAAGATCGAGGTGCTCTGCCACGAGCTCGAAGTGCTGAACCCGAGCGTCACGCCGCCATTCCAGCTCGACGAGGACAACCTCTCCGAGACGACCCGCCTCACGCACCGCGTGCTCGACCTGCGGCGGCCGCAGATGCAACGCAACATGTTGCTGCGCTACCGCGTCGCGATGGAGGTGAGGAAGTTCCTCGACGCCAACGGCTTCATCGACATCGAGACGCCGATGCTCACCAAGAGCACACCCGAGGGTGCGCGCGACTACCTGGTGCCGAGCCGTGTTCACGACGGCATGTTCTTCGCGTTGCCGCAGTCGCCGCAGCTCTTCAAGCAGCTCCTGATGGTGGCCGGCTTCGACCGCTACTACCAGATCACGAAGTGCTTCCGCGACGAAGACCTGCGCGCCGACCGCCAGCCCGAGTTCACGCAGATCGACATCGAGACCTCGTTCATGAACGAGGAGGAGATCCGCACGATGTTCGAAGGGATGATCCGCAGCACCTTCGAGCACGCCATCGGGGTGGCGCTGCCGGCCTTCCCGGTCATGGCCTACGACGACGCGATGCGTCTCTACGGCTCCGACAAGCCCGACCTGCGCGTCAAGCTCGAGCTCACCGAGCTCACCGACGTGATGGCCAGCGTCGACTTCAAGGTGTTTTCGGCCCCGGCGACGATGAAGGGCGGCCGCGTCGTCGCGCTGCGCGTTCCCGGCGGCGGCGAGATGAGCCGTGGCGAGATCGACGGCTACACCGAGTTCGTGAAGATCTACGGCGCCAAGGGCCTCGCCTGGATCAAGGTCAACGACGTGGCCAAGGGCCGCGAGGGCTTGCAGTCGCCGGTCGTCAAGAACCTGCACGACGCCGCGCTCGCCGAGATCCTGAAGCGCACCGGCGCTCAGAACGGCGACCTGCTCTTCTTCGGAGCCGACAAGGCCAAGGTCGTCAACGATGCGCTCGGTGCCCTGCGCGTCAAGGTCGGCCACAGCGAGCTCGGCAAGGCCAAAGGTCTGGTGCAGGGTGCCTGGGAACCGCTCTGGGTCGTCGACTTCCCGATGTTCGAGCACGACGACGCGGCCGGCCGCTGGAACGCCGTGCACCACCCGTTTACGAGCCCGAAGGACGGCCACGAGGACTGGCTCGAGACCGACCCCGGCCGCTGCGTCGCCAAGGCCTACGACGTGGTGCTCAACGGCATCGAGCTCGGCGGCGGCTCGGTGCGGATCCACAAGGAAGACGTGCAGAGCAAGGTCTTTCGCGCCCTCAAGATCGATGCCGAGGAAGCGCAGCTCAAGTTCGGCTTCCTGCTCGACGCGCTGCAGTACGGCGCGCCGCCGCACGGCGGCATCGCCATCGGCCTCGACCGCTTCGTGATGCTGATGACCGGTGCCGAATCGCTGCGCGACGTGATCGCCTTTCCGAAGACGCAGCGCGCCCAGGATCTGCTCACCAACGCGCCCGGCCCGGTCGACGACCGGCAGCTGCGCGAGCTCCACATCCGGCTGCGCAACACTCAGGCGACGGCCAGCTGAGCCTGCGCCGGGCCCAAAGCGCGCTCGAAGGCAGTGTCGAGGCCGGCCTCGGCGCCTTCGGCCTGCCAGCCCCGGTTGCGCGGCTTCGATGCTTTCGGCCAGCACGGCGTCGAGCTCGGCTCGGTGCCGTTGCGCGAACGGCCAGCGGACCTCGCCTCGCTGAGCGTAGAGGCGATCGACGTGGCCGGCGGTCCAGGTCGCGTCGTGCCAGCGGCCTTGCCGTGCGGCAACCAGCGCCGGCGACTCGAGCAGGCGGAAGTGCAGGCCGGGGTCGCGTGAAGCGGCGAGCGCGGCGCGGCCCTGCGCGATCGCTCGTGACTGCACATCCGGCTGCGCAATCCGCAAGCAGCGGTTTTGATGGCTAGAATAGCTAATGCATGAGAGTCGCCGCACTGTCAACGTGACCGCCACCGAGGCCAAGAACCGGCTGGGACAGGTCCTGGAGCAGGCACAGACGAAGCCGGTCTTCATCGAGAAGGCCGGGCGGCGACACAGCGTCGTGCTGTCGATCGACGAGTACGACCGTCTGCTGGCCGCCGCCGGGTTGAAGGCAGCCGCCGTCACAGCGACGCAGTTCTACGGCCAGCACCGGGAGTGGTTCGATCTGATGAACGCGCATGTAGAAGCGAACGGCCTCTGGAACGACGAGATGCGCGTTTGGTAATGGCCCAGTACGACGTCTACGCGAATCCGAATGCCCGGTCACGCGAGGCCATGCCTTACCTGGTCGACGTCCAGAGTCATCTTCTCGAGCGGCTGCAGACGCGTCTCGTCATACCGCTGTCGCGACTCGGCGCCGACATGACGCAGGGGCTGCCGCGGCGGCTGGTGCCGCGGCTCGACGTGTCCGGAGAAAGCCTGCTCCTGCTCGCGCATCTCGCGGCCGTGGTCGAGGCTCGGCATCTGCGCAAATCCGTCGCCTCGCTGGCCGGGGCTTCGCACGAGATCGGCGACGCGCTCGATGCCGTGTTGAGCGGCGTCTGAGCACCCGTGGGCCAGAGCCACAAGATCCCGGAGTCGGTTCTCGTCGTCATCCACACCGAGGCGCTCGACGTGCTTCTCCTCGAGCGCGCCGACCAGCCCGGCTTCTGGCAGAGCGTCACCGGCTCGAAGGATGATGAAGGCGAGACCCTGGTCGAGACCTGCGTGCGCGAGGTCGGCGAGGAAACCGGTATCGAGATCGGCACTGCCGCGGTGCCGCTGGCTGCGCTGGTCGACTGGGAGCTGGCGAATGTGTACGACATCTACCCGGTCTGGCGCCATCGCTATGCTCCCGGCGTGACCCGCAACACTGAGCACGTCTTCGGCCTTCGCGTGCCGCGCGACATCGCTGTGCGGTTGGCGCCGAACGAGCATCTCGCCTTCGCGTGGCACGACTGGAAAGCCGCTGCCGACCGCTGCTTCTCGCCGTCGAACGCCGAAGCCATTCTGCAGCTGCCTCGGCGCGCTGCTTGCTCCTGAACCCGCCGATGCGAACCTTCCACACCACTCAGCACACCGGGCATCTGCGCGTCGCCACCTACAACATCCACAAGGGTGTACGCGGCGTCGGCCCGAAGAAGCGCCTCGAGATCCACAACCTGGTGCTCGGCATCGAGGCGCTCGATGCCGACCTCGTGTTCCTCCAGGAAGTCCGGCGCATGAACCGCGCCGAGGCGCGCCACTTTCCCGACACCAACATCGGCTGGCCGAAAGTACCGCAGGCCGACTATCTGGCCCCGGAAGGCTACGAAGTGGCCTACCGCACCAACGCGACGACGCGCGACGGCGAGCATGGCAACGCGCTGCTCTCGCGCTGGCCGATCGGCGACATCGGCCATCACGACGTCTCCGACCACCGCTTCGAGCAGCGCGGCCTTCTCCACGTGCCGGTCACCTGGAACGGCACGCTGATCCATTCCGTCGTCGCCCACTTCGGCCTGATGCATTCCGGCCGCGTCCGCCAGGTCGAGCGGCTGGCGAAGTTCATCGCTATCGAGGTGCCGGCCGGCGAGCCGCTCATCGTTGCCGGCGACTTCAACGACTGGGGCGACCGCCTCGACGAGCTGATGACCGGCTGCGGCCTCGTCCGCGGCCTCGTGCCCGGCGATCCGCCAGCGCGCTTCAACACCTTCCCGTCGCGGCTGCCGCTGTTCTCGATGGACCGCATCTACACGCGCGGCTTTCGCTGCGCTTCCACCGCGGTGCCCCGCGGCGCCGCCTGGGCGCGGATGTCCGACCACCTGCCGCTGGTTGCCGAGCTCGAGCTCGCGTAGGGCGCGTGGCGTGGCGACGACCCGGAACGCGGCGGCTGCGCGCGCGCTCCAGCCCGGCCACTCGCTGACGCTGCATCGCGGCGGCGCGTCGCTGTTCGCGGCGCTCGTCGAAGCGATCGACGGTGCGGTCGCCGAGGTGCTCCTCGAGACCTACATCTTCGAGTTTGCCGGCGCGCCGCTGGCCGTCGCCGAAGCGCTCGAACGGGCCGCGGCGCGCGGCCTCGAGGTGCGCGTCGTCGTCGACGGCATCGGCACCGGCGACGTACCCGCGGCCTGGCAGGCGCGCTGGACGAAGGCCGGCCTGCACTGGCGCATCTACAACCCGGCGCGCGGCTGGCGGGTGCTGCTGCCGGGCCGATGGCGGCGCATGCACCGCAAGCTCTGCGTCGTCGATGGCGCGGTCGCATTCTGCGGTGGCATCAACCTGATCGATGACTACGTCGACCTGACCCACGGTGCGCTCGAGAAGCCCCGGTTGGACTTTGCGGTGCAGGTGCGCGGCCCCCTGGTCGCGGATGCCCACGAGACGATGACGCGGCTCTGGTTGCGCATGCAGGTCTCGCGCGATGCCCGCCACTTCGACTTCAAGGCGGCACTGGCATCGGTGCGCGCATCGGCCGATGCCGGCACCGACATGGCCGACTCCGCCATGCAGGCTGACAACCTCCGCCCGGCACCGGGGCCGGCCGAGCCGGGCGCGCTTGCTGGTCTGGTGCTGCGCGACAACCTGCGCTTTCGAAAGCGCATCGAGCACTTCTATCGCTTCGCGATCGCGCAGGCGAAGAGCGAGATCGTCATCGCCAACGCCTACTTCGTGCCCGGTCTGGCGCTGCAGCGGGCGCTGCTCAAGGCAGCCAACCGCGGCGTTCGCGTCCAGCTGCTGCTGCAGGGCCGCTACGAATACTTCATGCAGCACCACACCAGTCGCGCGATGTACGCAACGATGCTCGATGCCGGCATCGAGATCCACGAATACGCGCCAAGCTTCCTGCATGCCAAGGTGGCGGTGTTCGATGGTTCGCAGGGCTGGGTTTCGACGGTCGGCTCGTCGAACCTCGATCCGCTGAGCCTGCTGCTGGCGCGTGAGGCCAATGTGTTCGTGCGCGACGACGCCTTCGCGGCCGAGCTTCGAGGCCATTTGCTCGATGCGGCGGAACAGGGCGGCCAGCGTGTCGAAGCGTCGTCGCACCAGCGGCGGACCTGGAAGGTGCGCAGCCTCGCGTGGCTCGCGTACGCGGCGATGCGCATCGCCTTGTTCGCCACCAGGAACCGCTATTGATGGACAGCACCGACCTCGTCGTGCAACGTCGCGAAGGCCTCTATTGCCCGGCCGGCGATTTCTACATCGACCCGTGGCAGCCGGTCGAGCGCGCCGTCATCACGCACGCCCATGCCGACCACTCGCGCCGCGGCCACACCTGCTACCTGGCGGCAGCGCCGGCTGAGGGCGTGCTGCGCACGCGGCTCGGCGAGATCGAACTGCAGACGCTCGACTATGGCGAGACCGTCGATCACTTCGGGGTTCGCCTCAGCTTCCACCCGGCCGGCCACGTGCTCGGCTCGGCGCAGGTGCGGCTCGAGCACCAAGGCCAGGTGTGGGTCGCGTCGGGCGACTACTACGTCGCCGGCCTGCATGCCGATGCCGCCGAAGACAACCAGACCTGTGCGCCTTTCGAGCCGGTGCGTTGCCACTGCTTCATCACCGAGTCGACTTTCGGCCTGCCGATCTATCGCTGGCAGCCGCAGGCCGAGCTGTTCGCCGACATCGACGGCTGGTGGCGCGGCAACGCCGAAGTGGGCCGCGCCAGCCTTCTCATGGGCTACAGCTTCGGCAAGGCGCAGCGCATCCTGAAGGGCGTCGACCGCACGATCGGGCCGATCTTCGTACACGGCAGCGTCGAGCCGCTGAACCGTGCCTACCGCGCCGCCGGTGTCGACCTGCCCGAGACGCGCATGGCCACGGAGGTGAAGGACAAGGCCGAGTTCCGCAACGCGCTCATCGTCGCGCCGCCGTCGGTGCAGGGCTCGACGTGGACGCGCCGCTTCGGCGACTACAGCGACGCCTTCGCGAGCGGCTGGATGCAGCTGCGCGGTGCGCGCCGCCGCCGCGCCGTCGATCGCGGCTTCGTGCTCAGCGACCACGCCGACTGGCCCGGACTGCAGCGCGCCATCGCGGCGACGGGGGCCGAGCGGGTGATCGTCACGCATGGCTACGAAGCAGTCATGGTGCGCTGGCTCGGTGACCAGGGGCTCGAGGCGGGATCGTTCGCTACCGAGTACGGTCGCGATGACGACGAAGACCCGCCGCCCACGACATGAAGCGGTTCGCCCAGCTTTTCGCCGAGCTCGACCGGAGCACCGCGACCCTCGCCAAGGTCGACGC
>JAYVNL010000177.1:0-13220 GCA_043758495.1 Rhizobacter sp. | reverse complement strand
AACATGCACGGGCTCATCCACCACTCGCACGGCGACGGCAGCCACTACCCCGAGAGCGCGTGCCCGATCTTCAACGCCTTCCGCGAAGGCCTGCCCTGCCGCATCGAGAGCGAGGTGCTGTGGCGTGCCGACGGCTCGCACTTCCACGCGAGCTACTCATCGCACCCGATCGTCGACGGCGGCACGGTGCGCGGCGCGGTCGTCACCTTCGTCGACATCACCGAGCGGAAGCGGGCCGACGACCTGCTGCGCCAGGCGCGGGCCGACCTCGAGCGGCGGGTCGCCGAGCGCACGGCCGAGCTGTCGAGCGCACTGGCGGCGATGCGCGAGCTCTCGGCCCACGTCGTGCGGCTCAAGGAACGCCAGTCGTGATCGCCCCATTCAACTCAAGCATCAGGAGCCAGCCATGAGCCGCATCGCAGTCACCGAGAAGATCATCCTTGCCAAGGTCGCCAAGAGCCTCAAGTGGCGCGACGTTGCCGCCAAGGTCGGCCTGAGCAAGGAGTGGGTCACGGCCGGCTGCCTTGGCCAGATGACCTTCACCGCCGAGCAGGCGAACATCGTGGGCGACTTGTTCGACCTCGACGAATCCGAGCGCACCTGGCTGCAGGTGGTGCCGTACAAGGGCTCGCTGCCCACACCGGTACCCACCGACCCGCTGATCTACCGCTTCTACGAGCTCGTGAGCGTGTACGGCACGACCTTCAAGGAGCTGATCCACGAAGAGTTCGGCGACGGCATCATGAGCGCCATCGACTTCCACATGGACATGAAGCGCCAGGCGCACGAGAAGGGCGACCGCGTGTCGATCACGATGTCGGGCAAGTTCCTGGCGTACAAGACGTACTGATGAGACCGCCGCTTCCGCCGTTCACGCTCGAGACCGCGACTCAGAAAGTGCGGCTCGCCGAAGACGCCTGGAACACGCGCGACGCGGCGCGGGTGGCGCTGGCCTACACAGCCGACAGCCGCTGGCGCAATCGGGCCGAGTTCGTCGCGGGGCGCGAAGCGATCGAAGCTTTCCTGGTGCGCAAATGGCAGCGCGAGCTCGACTACCGGCTCATCAAGGAGTTGTGGGCGTTTCGCGAAAACCGCATCGCGGTGCGCTTCGCCTACGAGTGGCACGACGACGCCGACACCTGGTTTCGCAGCTACGGCAACGAGAACTGGGAGTTCGACGCCGAAGGGCTGATGAGCCGGCGCGTGGCAAGCATCAACGACATGCCGATCGCCGCGGCCGACCGGCGTTACCACTGGCCGCTCGGGCGCCGGCCCGACAACCACGCGTCGCTGAGCGACCTGGGCTTCTGAACGCGAGGAAGCGCGGCTCGGCGTCGATGTCCTGCAGGATGATCGGCTGTCCGGTCGCGAGCACCGCGCCGCTGATGCCTTCGCCCTCGGCGTAGCGGCCGCGCGCCATTTCGGCTGCCGTGAGGCCGTAGGCGTAGCGGATCAACGAAGGGCCGGCCGTGGCCGCGCGCACGCGCGGCGCAGTGGGCAGGTCGGGCAAGAGGCCCGCCAGCACGACGGCCGGCCGGCCGGGCTCAGCCCTCGTCCGTGTTCAGGAAGCGGTGCACCGCCTGCGCGACCACCGAGCCTTCGCCCACGTCCGAGGCGACGCGCTTGACCAAGCCGGAGCCACTTGTTCGTTCGCCGTCATCCGGCGGCGACGAATTTCAGCGCCACGCCGTTGTTGCAGTAGCGCTTGCCGGTTGGCTTCGGGCCGTCGTCGAAGACGTGGCCCTGGTGGCCTTCGCAGCGCGCGCAGTGGTACTCGGTGCGCGGAATGATCATCTTGATGTCGGTCTTGGTGACGACGGCGCCGGGCAGTGGTTGCCAGAAGCTCGGCCAACCGGTGCCGCTCTCGAACTTGGTGTCCGACGAGAACAGCGGCAGCTCGCAGCCGACGCAGTGGAAAGCGCCCTTCTTCTTCTCGGCGTTGAGCGGGCTCGAGCCCGGGTACTCGGTGCCGTCCTGGCGGAGCACGTCGTACTGCTGCGGCGTCAGGCGCTTTTTCCATTCGGCATCGGCGAGCTTGAGCGGCTCGACCTTGGGAGCGCTCTGGGCCCGGGCGAGGGCCGGCGCGAAGCCGAAGGCAGAGAGGACGGCGAGGAAGGGGCGGCGGGTCATCGGCAAGGCTCCATCGGGTTTGGACATGAGTCGCCACATGGGGGCGAATCTTTCATTTTCAGCGCGGCCAAAGGACCCACATCCGCAAGGGCTGCTTCATGCGCCCGGCCTGGGCCTCGGCGTCGGTGCCCCAGCCCCAGAAGTAGTCGGCGCGCACGGCACCGGTGATGGCGGTGCCGGTGTCCTGGGCCACGGTCAGGCGGCGCAGCGGCACGGCCGACAGCGGCTCGGTGGTGTCGAGCCAGACCGGCGTGCCGTAGGGCACGCTCAGCGGGTCGACGGCGATCGAGCGCCCCGGCGTCAGCGGCACGCCTTGCGCGCCCTTCGGGCCGATGCCGGGATCGGGCAGCGGCTCCTCGCGAAAGAAGACGACGCGCGGGTTCTGCCAGAGCATCTCGTCGATGCGCTGCGGATGCTGGCGGGCCCAGGCCCGGATCGCCGGCCACGACGCTTCGCCGGGGCGCAGCTCGCCTTCGTCGATGAGCCAGCGACCGATCGACCGGTAGGGCAGGTCGTTGGTGCCGGCGAAGGCGATCCGCACGGTCTGTGCTGCAGCGCCGGGCGCGGCGGCGAAAGCGAGCCGACCCGAGCCCTGGATCTGCAGCAGCAGCGCATCGAGCTTGTCGCGCACCCAGGCGATCTCGCTGCCGCGCGCGCTCTTCTGCGCTGCCGGCAGGCTGTCGAGCTGCTGCCGAGTCCAGTAGGGGCGGCGGGTCGTCAGGTCCGAAGGGGGCGCCTGGAGGCTGACCCGAAAGCCCGGCCGCGTCGTTCGCGACGCTTCGACCCACGGTTCGAAGTAGCCGGTGGCGAGACCGCCGGCGTCGCGTTCCAGGGACTCCACGCGGTACGGCTGCAGGTGCTGCTCGAGCCAGGCCCGCACCGCGGCGTCGTTGTCGGCCGCGGCCTTCCTCGCGCTCGCGCAGGCAGCGAGCCAGCCCGCCACCGGCCGCTCGCAGCTGCGCAGGAAGGCCGGCCAGAACTCGGCGGTTCGGTCGCGCTCCCAGCCCGGAAGCTCGGCCCACGACGCGGCGATCCAGCGCGAGCGCGGCCGCTCGATCGTGGCGGCGCTCGGCGGGCGCGGTCCGCCGGTGGCCGGCGGCGACGCGATCACGGCCGGCCGCGCCGGGACTTCGTCGGCCGGCGGCTGCAGCGGCGTGCTCGAACACGCCGCCAGCGTTCCTAGAATGGCTGTCGCGACCCACCGCGGGGCGAATCGGAAAGCGCTCGACATGTGGGCCATTCTCCTGGAAGCGCTGGCCGCCCTGGGCCTGCTCCTCTTCATCGTCTGGTGGACGATGTTCGCCGGCCGCCGCAAGGGCGAACGCCACGACGACGAGCCGCGCTGAGTCGGCTAAGGCACCTGCGCCGGGCACAGGCAGGCCGCGAAGATCACCAGATGAACGGCGCCCTGGAGCAGGTGGGTCCGGCCGGCGCCAGCAGCACCAGGTCCTTGGCGGCGAGGCCGAGCTGCAGCGACATGCCGAGCAGCACCGAGGTCAGCGCCACGGCCGGGATCGTCAGGCCGATGCTGGCGAGCGCCGAGCCGAGGGCGAGGTTCAGGCTGGTCTGCAGTCGGTCGGCGCGAGCGGCGCGAACGGCGGCCCAGGTCTCCTGCAGCAGGACGAGCAGGGCGATGACGATGACGATGCCGATCACCGTCTGCGGAGCGCCGGCGGCGACGATGCCGGCCTCGATCGTCGGCGACTGCAGCTTGGCCAGGCCGATCACGGCGACCAGTGCGACGATCAGCAGGGCGAAGCTGAGCCAGGCCAGGCCAGGCGCATGGTCGGCGGCGGCGCGTGGGTCGACTCGTCACCGGCGCCGGTCGGCGGCAGGAAGTAGTCGCGGTGGCGCACCGTCTGCACGAACACGAACACGACCACGCCCCAGAGCAGGAGCGAGGCGACCGCCGCGAACGCCAGCTGCGAGTCGGTATGGATGGTGCCGACCGAGCCGGTGGTGAAGGCCGGCAGGGCCAGCGACAGCGTCGTGAGAGCGATCAGCGCCGCCAGCGCCGAAGCCGCGGCCTCGAGGCGAAAGGTCTGCTCGGGGTGCCTGATGCCGCCGAGCAGCAGGCAGAGGCCGACGGCGCCGATCAGCGCCGGCACGGCGGCGCCGACGAACAGCAGGGCGACGACGGGCACCAGGCTCGTCCATCTCGACAGCAGATTCATGACCGCGGCTTTAGGGTGAGGCGTCTCGCGGGCCGGGCCGTGGCGGCAGCAAGAAGCTGGCCGGTGCGCGCAGCAGCCGCTGGCGGATGGCGCGGTGGATGCGGCTGCGGTCGGCGAAGCGGATGCCGCGGGAGCGCAGGGCGACGCGAAAGGCCAGGAAAAAGCTGACGCCGAGGTTGAGGGCGCCGATGGCGGCGATCCCCGCCACGCACCACCAGAACGGCGCGCTGGCGACGATGCCGAACCCGAGCACGCCGACCGCCGAGAACAGCTGCCCGGTCGCCAGGGTGACGTGGCGGACGTCGAGCGGCAGGCTGAAGAACGAGGCCACCGCCGGGATCAGGCCGAGCAGGAGGCCGAGCGAGATGTTCGATGCGAAGCCCGAGATGTTGCCGCGCCAGTAAGTCGACCAGCGCCGCGCCCGCGCTGCGCCGAGCCGGGCCACGATGCGCGGGTTCCAGGCGATGGCGCTGTCGAGCCGGTGCCAGACGAACCAGTTCTCGACCCAGCCGGCGATCAGCGAGCTCGCGAACAGGATCACGCCGGTGAGCGCTGCGAACAGGGCGGTCGGCCCGAGCAGGGTCAGTGAATCGAGGACGTGTCGGGCTTCGCTCGGGCCGATCAGCGGCGCCGCGAAAACGGCACGCGCCAGCCACTGCGCCGCCAGCACGACCGGGACGACGGCCATCAGGTTGCCGAAGATGCCGGCCGCCTGCGAGCGGATGAGGTGCGCGACCTCGTCGACGAAGCGCTCGACGCCGGCGTCGGTGGCGACGCCGCCGAGCTTGTCGGCGAGCGCCGGCGCCGTCATCGCCGGCTGCTTGGTGGCGACGGTGAAGTGCAGGACCTGGATGAGCAGGAACGAGGCGGCGTAGCTGAGGCCGGCGCCGAGGCCGGCCCAGAAGGCGCCGAGGCAGAGCGCGGTGATCGCGAACTTGGCCAGCGTCGTCGCGCCGAGCACGGCGCCGCCGCCGAGGGCGGCGCGCAGCATGCGGCCGTACTCGGCGGCGTCGCGGGTGATGTAGTGCTCGCCGGTGGCGGCGCTGCGCTCGGCCACCTTGCGCGCCAGCAGCGAGTAGTGCTGCGCGAACAGGCCGCGGATCGAGCGCTGCCGCTCGGCGGTGTGGGCGAGCTCGGCGACCAGCCGCAGCAGGTCGCGGCCGCGCTCGGCGCTCAGCACGCAGGTGAGCATCGAGTCGATGCGGTGGGTGCGCTCCTTGAGCTGATCGACCTCGAAGACCACGTCGACCGAGACGCCATGCACTTCGAGGTGCTCATGGACGCTGTCGGCGCAGCGCCGGCAGGTCTCGAGCAGGGCGCGCAGGAACTGGGCTTCCTGGAGCAAGGCCGCGTGGCCTTCGTGACCGCCGGTCTCGACCAGTTCGCCGACGCGCTCGGCGGCGCGCGCGAGCTTGCGAAACGGCCGCTCCTTGAGCAGCTCGGGGCTCATGCGTTGGCGCAGCGTCGGCGAGAAGCCGGCGGCGCGAACGGCGGCGGCGAGGAACATGATCGCCTCGAGGAACGGCAGCCGCCAGTCGCCGCCGCCGTCCACCAGTGGCGCCAGCACGCGCTGCAGGCGGGCCAGCGTCTCGTCGTCGAGCTGGGTCAGCCAGTCGGCGTCGGTGCCGGGGGGAAAGAGCAGGCCGAACAGCTCGCCGAGGTCGGTGGTCGCGGCCGTCAGCGGCAGGACGCGGGCGCGCAGGCGGCGGCCGAGCTCGGCCCAGAGGCCGGTGCGCGGCGCGAAGCCGAAGTCGGCGAGCAGCGCCGAGCTGTCGACCTCGCGCAGGAAGAGCACCAGCATTGCGCTGGCGCGCTCGCGATGCTCGACATTGCGCTCGAGGACGCCGAGCATGTGCTTGAGGCGGAGGGCGGGCGCAGCGGCAGTCTTCGGCGCCGCGCCGGCAGCGGCGCCGGCATCGAGCGGTGCGTGCCGCAGCCACTCCATCAGACGCACGACCCAAAGGTGGCGCTCGGCCAGCGATGCCTTCGGGTCGGCGGCGTTGAGGAGCGCCGTCAGATCCCACGGCGAGGCGCGGGTCTTCGCCATCCGGAGAGGTCAGTGGAGCGCGGACGCCAGAGTGAGGCCGAACTCGCCGATCGGCGAATCGAAAGGCCGCGCTTCCTCGGTCATGCAGAAGAAGGTCCCGCGCATCGTGCCGTGCGGCGTCGCAAGGCGGGTCCAGCTGGTGTACTCGAAGCTCGCGCCCGGCTTCAGCAGCGGCTGGTGGCCGACGACGGCCAGGCCGCGCACCTCGTCGACGTGGCCGAGGGCGTCGGTCACGATCCAGTGGCGGCCGATGAGCTGGGCAGTGACGTCGCCGCTGTTCCTGATCGTGATCGTGTAGGCGAAGGCGTACTGGCCGGCGTCGGCGTCGGACTGCTCGGGCAGGTGCCGGACGGTGACCGTGGTCGTGAATTCGGGATGGGGCATGGCCGATTCTAGGAGCGGGGTCGTGGCCGGAACGCGCGACCTAGAATGAGGCGCTTCGAGCAGCCATGCCGCAGCACCTCATCGCCCCGAGCATCCTCGCCGCCGACTTCGCGCGGCTGGGCGACGAGGTCGCCAACGTCATCGCGGCCGGCGCCGACTGGATCCACTTCGACGTGATGGACAACCATTACGTGCCGAACCTGACCATCGGCCCGATGGTCTGCGCCGCGGTCAGGAAGCACGCGCAGAAGGCCGACGGCAGCAAGGTGCCGATCGACGTGCACCTCATGGTCCAGCCGGTCGACGCACTCGCCCAGGCTTTCGCCAAAGCCGGTGCCGACGTGATCAGCTTTCATCCCGACGCCAGCACCCACGTCGACCGCACGCTCCAGCTCATCCACGACGCCGGCTGCAAGGCGGGCCTCGTCTTCAACCCGGCGGCGCCGCTCGACGTGCTCGACTGGGTCATCGACAAGGTCGACCTCGTGCTCGTGATGAGCGTGAACCCCGGCTTCGGCGGTCAGAGCTTCATCCCGTCGGCGTTGCGCAAGATCGAACAAGTCCGGCGCCGCATCGAGGCGAGCGGTCGCGACATCCGCCTCGAGGTCGACGGCGGCATCAAGACCGACAACATCCGCGCCGCTGCCGATGCCGGCTGCGATGTCTTCGTCGCCGGCAGCGCGATCTTCGGCGAGCGCGACTACCGCGCCGTCATCGATGCCATGCGCGTGCAACTCGGGCGCTAGCGCGGAGCAAGGAGTCATGAGCCGCCACGACGATCCCGGCCACGACCACGGGCACGACGCCGCGCCGGGCCATCCCGCGGGTCATGGCCACACGCACGGCCACGGCCACGGTCACGGTCACGGCCACGGGCCCGCGAACCACGACCGCGCCTTCGCCATCGGCATCGCGATCAACCTGCTGTTCGTCGCCATCGAGGCGTTCTACGGCTGGCGCGCCGATTCGCTGGCGCTGCTCGCCGACGCCGGCCACAACCTCGGCGATGTCGCCGGGCTCGTCCTCGCCTGGGCCGGCGCATTCGCCGGGCGCCTCGCGCCGGGGCCGCGCCACACCTATGGCTGGAAGCGAGCCTCGATCCTCGCCGCGTTCGCCAATGCCCTGCTGCTGCTGGTGGCCATCGGCTGGCTGGCCTGGGCCGCGATCGGCCGCCTCGGCGCGCCGCCGCCGATCCAAGCCGGTACGGTGATGGCCGTGGCGGCGATCGGCATCGTCGTCAACCTCGCCACGGCGATGCTGTTCATGCGCGGCCGCGCCGACGACATCAATATCCGCGGCGCCTTCCTCCACATGGCGGCCGACGCCGCGGTGTCGGCCGGCGTCGTCGTCGCCGGCGCCTGCGTGCTCTGGTTCGGCTGGGCCTGGCTCGACCCGGTGATGACGCTCGTGATCGCGGTCGTGATCCTGCTCGGCACCTGGGGCTTGTTCCGCGACTCGCTGCACCTCATGTTCGACGGCGTGCCCGCCCACATCGACCTCGAAGCCGTGCGCGCCGAGCTGGCGGCGCTGCCCGGCGTTGCCCTCGTGAGCGACCTGCACGTGTGGGCCGTCGGCACCACGCAGGTGGTTCTGACGGCGCACCTGGTCACCCCCGCCGGCCACCCCGACGACGCCTTTTATCGCCGCGCCGCCGCGCGCATGGCCGAGCGCTTCGCGATCGACCACTGCACCTTGCAGGCCGCCACCGAAACGCTGATGGCACCGTGCGACGGCCGGGCCGCGGCGCTGCCCGAGCCAGCCCTGCAGCACTCATGAAATACAAGGACTACTACGAGACCCTGGGCGTGGCGCGCACGGCGTCGCAGGACGACATCAAGGGCGCCTATCGCAAGCTCGCCCGCAAATTCCATCCCGACGTGAGCAAGGTGGCCGATGCCGAGGCCCGCTTCAAGGACATCAACGAGGCCAACGAAGTCCTGAAGGACCCGGAAAAGCGCGCCGCCTACGACCAGGTCGGCAGCGGCTACCGCGCCGGCCAGGACTTCCAGCCGCCTCCGAACTGGGACGGCTTCGCGTCGCGCGGCGGCGCCGCAGGGGGCGGCGCCAGCCCGTTCGGCAACGGCGCTGCGGGCTTCGACAGCAGCGACTTCTTCGAGTCGCTGTTCGGTGGCCGCGGCCGTGCCGGCTCGCCGCGCCGGCGTGGCCCGGTGCCCGGCGAGGACCATCACGCCAAGGTCGTGATCGACCTCGAGGACTCCTATCGCGGCGCCGAGCGCGGCATCACGATGCGGATGCCGGCGGCAGGCGGCGGTGTGCAGGATCGCACCCTCGACGTCCACATCCCCAAAGGCATCCGCGCCGGCCAGAGCTTGCGTCTGGCCGGCCAGGGTGCGCCGGGCTCCGGCGGCGGCTCGGCCGGCGACCTCTACCTCGAGATCGAGTTCAAGCCGCACCCGCGCTTTCGCGTCGACGGCAGCGATGTCTATGTCGATCTGCCGGTCGCGCCGTGGGAAGCGGCGCTCGGCGCGACCGTCGAGGCGGCGACGCCCGATGGCCCGGTCCAGCTGTCGGTGCCGAAGGGCTCGACGGCGGGCCGCAAGCTGCGGCTGAAAGGCCGTGGCCTGCCCGGCAAGAATCCCGGCGACCTCTACGCCGTGCTCGCCGTCGCCCTCCCCGCGGCCGACGGCGACCGCGCCCGCGAGGCCTACGAGGCGATGGCGACATCGTTCGCGGGCTTCGATCCGCGGGCCCGACCTGCAGGGTGACCGGCGATGGCGAGCCAGGGTTCCACCGTGCTGCGCGGCAGCATCGTCGGCGAGGAGACGATGCTGACGATGGTCGAGCTCTGCCGCGCCTGCCAGGCCTCCGAACGCGAGGTCGAGCTGTGGCTCATCGAGGGCGTGCTGCAACCGGCCGAGGGTGCGACGCGCGAGCAGTGGCGCTTCGGCGCTGCCGCTTTGCGCCGCACTCGTGCGGCGGCGCGGCTGATGCATGATCTCCAGATCAATGCAGCAGGTGTCGCCCTCGCGCTCGACCTCATCGAGCGCGTCGATGCACTCGAATCACGACTGCATCGGATCGGCATGACGGATGAATAAGGAGACCGCGACCATGGCCCAGACCGACCGCCGCACCCCGCATCGCAGTGCCCTCGCCATGGCGCTGGCTGCGTTGATCTGCGTGGGCTGCGCCTCGACGACCGGCGGGCCGCCGCCGCTGAGCTCGCAGCAGATCGCCGCGATCGTCGCTGCGCCCGACCGCAGCGACGCCGATCGCCGCAACGACGAGCGCCGAAAGCCCGCCGAAGTGCTCGCCTTCATCGGCATAAAGCCCGGCGTGACGGCGCTCGACGTCAGTGCCGGCGGCGGCTACACGACCGAGCTGCTGGCGCGCGCCACCGGCCCCGGCGGCCGCGTCTACGGCCAAAGCCGGCCGCGCGATCCGAACCGGCCGGCGCCGGTGCGGACCTCGGCGACGGCGCTTGCCGAGCGGGCGCAGAAGGCCTCGGCGGCCAACATCGTCGCCGTCGAACGGCCGTACGAAAGCCCGGCGCCGGTCGGCCTCGAAAACGGCGCTTTCGACGTCGTCACGCTGTTCTTCAACTACCACGACTTCGGCGGCATGGGCGTCGATCGCGCGCGCCTCAATGCGGCCGTGTTCGCGGCCCTGAAGCCGGGCGGCGTCTATGTCGTGGCCGACCATGCCGGGCGGCCCGGCACCGGCATCTCCGAATCGACGACGCTGCATCGCATCGAGGAATCGTTCCTTCGCCGCGAAGTCGAAGCGGCCGGCTTCCGCTTCGACAAGGCCGGCGATTTCCTGCGCAACCCGGCTGACCCGCGCGACCGGGAAGAGCCCGAGCCGAAGCAGCCGAAAGACGAGTTCGTGCTCAGGTTCGTGAAGCCCTGACCCTCGCCTTGCGCGGTGGCGCGCGCCGGGCGGTGGCGATCGGCACGCCGGTCGCGGCTTTGACCTCCTTCAGCACCACGCTCGAGCGGATGTGGGTCACGCCCGGCAGCTTGAAAGCCGTGTCGTGCAGGAACTGCTCGTAGGTCTTGATGTTCTCCACGAGCACCATCATCGAATAGTCCGCCGCGCCTGTCGTGCTATGGCAGCTCACGATCTGCGGGCAGGCGGCGACGGCACGCTCGAACTCGCGCACCGTCGTCTCGGTGTGCTGCGTGAGGTTCACTTCGGCGACCACGCAGAGCGCGAGGCCGACGCTCTCGCGCTCGACCCGCGCGCCGTAGCCGGTGATGACGCCGGCGGCCTCCATGTCCTTGATGCGCTTCCAGCATGGCGTGGCCGTGAGGCCGACTGTGGCAGCGAGCTGCTGCACGGTCTGGCGCGAGTCGCGCTGGAGTTCGTGGAGGAGGCCGCGGTCCTTGTCGTCGAGGAGATACATCCTGATTCCGGTCGAATCGAAGAAGGGAATTCTACGAAAGCGGCTGGCGACGACTGAAAGAGAAGCACTTTCTCTCGCGCCCATGTCATCCTATCCCGGTTGCCAAGGACGCGAATCCCGATGCCGACCTCTCTCGCCCGCCCCGACTACGCTCTCGCCGACAACCTGGCAGCGCCTTCGGGTGCCGTCTTCCTCACCGGCACGCAGGCACTGATCCGGCTGCCGCTCATGCAGCACGCGCTCGACGCCGCCGCCGGGTGCAAGTCGAACGGCTTCATCAGCGGCTACCGCGGCTCGCCGCTTGGCATGGTCGACCAGCAGGCGTGGAAGGCCTCGAAGCTGCTCGATGCGGCCGGCGTGAAATTCCTGCCGGCCATCAACGAAGAGCTCGGTGCGACCGCGGTGCTCGGCACCCAGCGCGTCGAGTCAGACCCCGAGCGCACGGCCGACGGCGTCTATGCGATGTGGTACGGCAAAGGCCCCGGCGTCGACCGCGCCGGCGACGCGCTCAAGCACGGCAACGCCTACGGCTCGTCGCCGCACGGCGGCGTGCTGGTGATCGCGGGCGACGACCACGGCTGCGTGTCGTCGTCGATGCCGCACCAGAGCGACGACGCGATGCAGTCGTGGCATATGCCGTTCGTGGCGCCGGCGAGCGTCGCCGAGTACCTCGAGTTCGGCCTCTACGGCTGGGCGCTGTCGCGCTTCTCCGGCAACTGGGTCGGCTTCACGGCGCTCTCCGAGGTGGTGGAGAGCGGCTCGACGGTCGATCTCGACGAGACCAACGAACGCGTCGCCGCCTGGAAGGGCGCGGCCGACGTTGCCCACGCGACCGGCTTCGTGGCGCCGGCCGACGGCCTGCACTACCGCTGGCCCGACCTGCCGTCGCTGAAGATCGAGGCGCGCCTGCACGCCAAGCTCGACGCGGTGCGTGCCTTCGCGAAGGTCAATGCGATCGACCGCGAGGTCGTGGCGTCGCCGCACGCGACGGTTGGCATCGTCACCTGCGGCAAGGCCCATCTCGACCTGCTTGAGGTCTTTCGCCGCCTCGACATCCCGCTGGTGGCACTGGCTGCAGCCGGCGTGCGCCTCTACAAGGTCGGCCTCGCCTTTCCACTCGAGCCGACGCGGCTCGACGCGTTCGCGAGCGGGCTCGACGAGATCCTCGTCGTCGAGGAGAAGGTCGGCCTCGTCGAGCAGCAGCTGCGCGACCAGTTCTACAACCGCGCGGTGCGGCCGAGGATCGTCGGCAAGCGCGACGCGGCTGGCCAGCCGCTCATCAGCGAGCTCGGCGAGCTGCGGCCGTCGCGCCTGATCGAGATCGTCGCCGCGTGGCTGGCGGCGCGCTTTGCGCAACTCGACCGCCGCGCCCTCGTCGTCGACTTCACATTGCCGCAGTTGCTCTCGAACGAAGGCGACTCGGTGAAGCGGGTGCCGTACTTCTGCGCCGGCTGTCCGCACAACACCTCGACCAAAGTGCCGGAAGGTTCGCGCGCGCAGGCCGGCATCGGCTGCCACTTCATGGCCTCGTGGATGGACCGCGACACCGAAGGGCTCATCCAGATGGGCGGCGAGGGTGTCGACTGGGTCTCGCACTCGATGTTCACCAAGGTGCCGCACGTCTTTCAGAACCTCGGCGACGGCACCTATTACCACTCGGGCTACCTCGCGATCCGCCAGGCGATCGCGGCCAAGACCAACGTCACCTACAAGATCCTGTTCAACGACGCCGTCGCGATGACCGGCGGCCAGCCGGTCGACGGCATCATCTGCGTCGACGGGATCGCGCGCCAGGTCGAGGCCGAAGGCGCGACGAAGGTCGTCGTGCTCTCCGACGACATCGGCAAATACGACCGGGTCCGCGCGAAGTTCCCGGCCAGCACCGAGTTCCACGACCGCGCCGAACTCGACGCTGTGCAACGTCGCTTGCGCGAGATGCAAGGCGTGACGATCCTGATCTACGAGCAGACCTGCGCAGCCGAGAAGCGCCGGCGCCGCAAGAAGGGCGAGCTCGTCGATCCGGCGCGGCGCCTCACCATCAACGACCGGGTATGCGAGGGCTGCGGCGACTGCTCGGTGCAGTCGAACTGCGTCGCCGTCGTGCCGCTCGAGACGAAGC
>JAYVNL010000176.1:0-4416 GCA_043758495.1 Rhizobacter sp. | reverse complement strand
ATCGCCGCCGTCAGCGTGGTCTTGCCATGGTCGACGTGACCAATCGTGCCCACGTTGACGTGAGGCTTGGTGCGCTCGAATTTGCTCTTTGCCATTTCCTTGTCTCCTTAGCTCGCGCGGCCGGCGGTGATGCTGCCGCGCGACGTGATGATCGCTTCGGCGACGTTCTTCGGCGCTTCGCTGTAGTGCTTGAATTCCATCGAATAGGTCGCCCGGCCCTGCGACATCGAGCGCAAGGTCGTCGAGTACCCGAACATCTCCGAAAGCGGCACCTCGGCCTTGATGATCTTGCCGCCGCCGGCCATGTCGTCCATGCCCTGGACCATGCCTCGCCGTGACGACAGATCTCCCATCACGTTGCCTGCGAAGTCTTCCGGCGTCTCGACCTCGACCGCCATCATCGGCTCGAGGATCACTGGCGACGCCTTGCGGCAGCCGTCCTTGAAGCCGAACGACGCGGCCATCTTGAACGCGTTCTCGTTCGAGTCGACCTCGTGGTACGAGCCGAAGGTCAGCGTGACCTTGATGTCGACGACCGGGTAGCCGGCGAGCACGCCGTTCGGCAGCGAGTCCTCGACGCCCTTTCTCACCGCGGGAATGAACTCGCGCGGGACGACGCCGCCCTTGATCGCGTCGACGAACTCGAAGCCCTTGCCCGGCTCCTGCGGCTCGATCTTCAAGACGACGTGGCCGTACTGGCCCTTGCCGCCCGACTGGCGCACGAATTTGCCTTCGATGTCGGACACCAGCTTGCGAACAGTCTCACGGTACGCGACCTGCGGCTTACCGACGTTGGCCTCGACGCCGAACTCACGCCTCATGCGATCGACGATGATCTCGAGGTGCAGCTCGCCCATGCCGGAAATGATGGTCTGGCCGCTCTCCTCGTCGGTCTTGACGCGAAACGACGGATCTTCCTGGGCCAGCCGGCCGAGCGCGATGCCCATCTTTTCCTGGTCGGCCTTGGTCTTCGGCTCGACGGCCTGCGAGATCACCGGCTCCGGGAAGATCATCTTCTCGAGCGTGATGATCGCGCCCGGATCGCACAGCGTCTCGCCGGTCGTCACGTCGCGCAGGCCGACACACGCGGCGATGTCGCCGGCCAGAATTTCCTTGATCTCTTCACGCTGGTTCGCGTGCATCTGCAGGATGCGGCCGATGCGCTCCTTCTTGCCGCGGATCGGGTTGTAGACCGAGTCGCCGGACTTCAGGATGCCCGAGTACACGCGCACGAAGGTGAGCTGGCCGACGTACGGGTCGGTCATCAGCTTGAACGCCAACGCCGAGAATTTCTCGTCGTCGGCGCGGCGGCGGGTCACCGGCTTGTCGTCGTCATCGGTGCCCGGAACTGGCGGAATATCGACCGGCGACGGCATGAAGTCGATCACGGCGTCGAGCATGCGCTGCACGCCCTTGTTCTTGAAGGCGCTGCCGCAGAGCATCGGATGAATCTCCCCGGCGATCGTTCGCAAGCGGATGCCGGCAGTGATCTCGTCCTCGCTCAGCGCGCCTGACTCGAGGTACTTGTTCATCAGCTCTTCGTTGGCCTCGGCCGCGGCCTCGACCATCTGTTCGCGCCACTTTTCGGATTCGGCCTGCAGCTCGGCGGGAATCTCGTCGTAGTTGAACTTCATGCCCTGGGACGCTTCGTCCCAATAGATCGCCTTCATCTTGACGAGGTCAACGACGCCCTTGAAGTTGTCTTCGGCGCCGATCGGCAGCGTGATGACAACCGGATTGGCCTTCAGCCGATCGATCATCATCTGGCGCACGCGCAGGAAGTCGGCGCCGACGCGGTCCATCTTGTTGACGAACGCGAGCCGCGGCACCTTGTATTTGTTGGCTTGGCGCCAGACCGTTTCCGACTGCGGCTGCACGCCGCCCACCGAGTCGTAGACCATGACGGCACCGTCGAGCACGCGCATGCTTCGTTCGACCTCGATCGTGAAGTCGACGTGGCCCGGCGTGTCGATGATGTTGATGCGATGCTCGGGATGCGAGAAGTCCATGCCCTTCCAGAAGCAGGTCGTCGCCGCCGACGTGATCGTGATGCCGCGCTCCTGCTCCTGCTCCATCCAGTCCATCGTCGCGGCGCCGTCGTGCACTTCGCCGATCTTGTGATTGACGCCCGTGTAGAACAGGATGCGCTCGGTCGTCGTCGTCTTGCCGGCGTCGATGTGAGCCGAGATACCGATGTTCCGGTAGCGCTCGATGGGGGTCTTGCGGGACATGAAAAGCTCCAGGTGCGTCGCGCCGTGAGTCGAGCCGCACCAGGCGGCGACTCGGGGGCGAAGCAAAAAAGGTTAGCGCTCTAGATCGAGCTCAGAAGCGGAAATGCGAGAACGCCTTGTTCGCTTCGGCCATGCGATGCACTTCATCGCGCTTCTTCATGGCGCCGCCGCGACCCTCGACGGCCTCAAGCAACTCGTTCGCGAGCCGCTGCGCCATCGACTTCTCGCCGCGCTTGCGAGCCGATTCCTTCAGCCAGCGCATCGCCAGGGCGACCCGCCGAACCGGCCGCACTTCCACCGGCACTTGGTAGTTCGCACCGCCGACGCGGCGCGACTTCACTTCGACCATCGGCTTGATGTTGTTCAAGGCGACGACGAAGATCTCGAGCGGGTCCTTGCCCGACTTCTTCTCGACTTGATCGAGCGCACCGTAGATGATGCGTTCGGCAACGGCTTTCTTGCCCGACTCCATGATTACATTCATGAACTTGGAGAGATCGACCGAGCCAAACTTGGGATCTGGGAGGATGTCCCGTTTGGGGACTTCGCGACGACGTGGCATGGCACTTCCTTCAGGTTTCAGTTGGCGCCTACCGAAGGGAAGCGCCTCGGGCCGCCATCCGGACGGCCCACTTACTCGGCGACGCGCGAAGCGCCGCCACGAACGGCCTCTTAAGCCTTCTTCGGCCGCTTTGCGCCGTATTTGGAGCGCGACTGCTTGCGATCCTTGACACCTTGCAGGTCGAGCGAGCCGCGCACGATGTGGTAGCGCACGCCCGGCAGGTCCTTGACGCGGCCGCCGCGCACGAGCACGACGCTGTGCTCTTGCAAATTGTGGCCTTCGCCGCCGATGTACGAGATGATCTCGAAGCCATTGGTCAGGCGCACCTTGGCGACCTTGCGAAGCGCCGAGTTCGGCTTTTTCGGCGTCGTCGTGTAGACGCGGGTGCAGACGCCACGGCGCTGTGGGCCTCCCTGCAGGGCCGGCGATTTCGACTTGACAATCTCGGTCTCACGCCCATGGCGGACGAGCTGGTTGATCGTGGGCATATCAGAGGGTATCCATCCGGTGTGGCTGCGAACCGCAGGCGCGCTCGGCGAAGGATGCCCCTCGCCGGAAAAGCCTTCGATTGTATGTCGTCGTGGAATGCTCCGCAACCCGGGTACCTTGAACTGCTGTGAGTCGCCTGCCCTCCGCTCTCCTCGTCCTCGACACCAACGTCGTTCTGGACCTCTTCTACTTCCATGACCGGCGCTGCGACATGCTCGCGGCCGCACTCGCCGACGGCCGCTGCCGGTGGGTCGCCAGCACCGCAATGCGCGACGAAATCGAGCACGTGATGGCGCGCGGACTGCGCGGCGAGTGGCCCGGCACCGCCTTGACGGTCGACACCGCCTGGGAGCGCTGGGCGACGATGGTCGAGCCCGATCGCAGGCCGTCACCCGCCGCCATGCGCTGCACCGATACCGACGACCAGAAGTTCATCGACCTGGCGCTACAGCTCGGTGTCGGCGCCCTCCTCAGCGCCGACCGCGCCGTGCTGCGACTGGCACGTCATGGCCGTACCCTTGGCCTCGAGATCGCGACGGTCGAGGGCTGGACCAGCCGCACGGCGTAGCCACCGCGCCGGCTCCAGCCAAAAAAAGGGCGACCCGCAGGCCGCCCTTCATCGCAGAACCGCCCGATCACTCGGCGGCGGCTGCGCTCTCCGTCGCCGCGTCGATCGCCGACAGCTGGACGGCCGCCAGCTCCTCGGCCTCCTGCATGGCAATGGCCCGGCGCTCGGCGTCGTCCATCGCTTCCTTGGTCTTTCGCGCCTCGTGGAACGCCATGCCGGTGCCGGCAGGGATCAGCCGGCCGACGATGACGTTTTCCTTCAGGCCGCGAAGCTCGTCGCGCTTGCCCATGATCGCCGCCTCGGTCAGCACGCGCGTGGTCTCCTGGAACGACGCCGCCGAGATGAAGCTGTCGGTCGACAGCGACGCCTTGGTGATGCCGAGCAGCACGTCGGCGTGGGTCGCCGGCATCTTGCCTTCGGCCAGGGCCTTGTCGTTCTTGCCCAGCAACTCCGAGCGCTCGACCTGCTCGTTGAGGATGTAGTTCGTGTCGCCCGGGTTGGTGATCTGCACGCGGCGCAGCATCTGGCGAACGATCACCTCGATGTGCTTGTCGTTGATCTTCACA
>JAYVNL010000175.1:0-4439 GCA_043758495.1 Rhizobacter sp. | reverse complement strand
TGCGCGACCAGAAAGGCTTGACCTGAAGAGAAGTCCTTGCACAAACGTCAGATTCGAAACCCGACGCCAATGCTCGTGCGTCGGGCTGTCCAGTCTGTTGCCGCAGGAACGGCGAGACGCGCCAGACTGTGCCCGGGTTTGCGTTCCGAGCCGCTTGGCCGCCGTGCCGATCAGCTCAACTTACCGGGGAGCCCACCTCGTCCCTCAGCGCCTCGGCGCCAAGGTCCAGATCGACGCTTTGGAGCCGAACGGCGTGCCCGGGTTCGAACGGGTGCAGCACCCACAGGCCGTCGGCGCCCTTGCGGTAGAGGTCGCAGCGGCGCGAGTCCGGGTCGACCAAGAGCACCTCGCGCAGCGAGGACAGCAGCCGGTAGGCCGCGAACTTGTCGCCGCGGTCATAGGCAGCCGTGCTGGGCGACAGCACCTCCACGACCAGCACCGGCTCGCGCTTGATCAGCGGGTCGGCTGCATCGACGCCGCTGCAGGTGACCATCACGTCGGGGTAGAAATAGCAATCGGCCGCCTCGACGCGCAGCTTCATGTCGGTGATGAAGGTGCGGCACGGCGTGCCGCGCAGATGAGCGCGCAGGGCGACGTAGACGTTGCCCGCCACTGTGACGTGCCGCTCTTCGGCGCCCGCCATCGCAAACACGTCACCGCGCACGAACTCGTGGCGCAGCGGTTCGTGCGCATCCCAGAACAGGAACTGCTGGGCAGTCATCGGTGTTTTGGCGGCAGCGTGTCCCACAAGCGGGCTCCTGATCGGTGGGTTGCAGCGCAGTTTATCGGTGAATCGCACGCCGGAAGCGCGGCATTGCGGACTTGGCCGTTCGCAGCCAGGCCAAATCCCTCGGCGCCCGTGAATGTATGCCGCCTCAACGGCCGCTGCGCGCGACCTCGCGCGCCACGGCTTGGCCGAGATCGATCACCGCCATCGCGTAGTAGCTCGACCAGTTGTAGCGCGTGATGGCGTAGAAGTTGGCCGAGCCGGCGACGTAGCTCGGCGCCGCGGCGCCGTTTTGCAGTTCGACGAGGGCGAGCACGCCGGTCGCGGCGAGTCCGTCGTCGCCGAGCACAGCGCCGCGCGCCGTCATCTCGGCGGCGGTGAAGGTCGGCACGATGTCGGGGCCGAGAAGGGCGGCGCGGTTGGCAGTGTCGGTCGGCGGCCGCACCGCGAATCGCGTCGGCATATCGCGCTGCCAGCCGAACTCGGCGAGATAGTTGGCGACGCTGCCGATCACGTCGGCAGCGCTCGCGTGCAGGTCGATGCGGCCGTCGCCGTCGAGGTCGACCGCGTACTTGTTGAAGCTCGACGGCATGAACTGCGCCATGCCGATCGCACCCGCGTAGCTGCCGCGCCAGGCGAGCGGGTCGATGCCCTCGCTCTTGCAGAGCACGAACCAGCTCTCGAGCTCGTCCCTGAAGAAGGCGCTGCGGTCCTTGCGGCCGGCCGGGAAGTCGAACGACAGCGTCGCCAGCGCGTCGATGATGCGGAAGTCGCCCATCTGGCGGCCGAAGATCGACTCGACGCCGACGATGCCGACCACGATCTCGGCCGGCACGCCGTAGATTTGCTCGGCCTGGGCCAGCCACGACTCGTTGGCGCGCCAGAAGGCGACGCCGGCACGGATGCGGATCGGCTCGACGAAACGGGCCCGGTAGGCGGCCCAGTTCTTCGCGGTGCCGGCTGCCGGCGGCATGATGTAGCGGGCGACGCTGGGCACGTAGCGGGCGCGCTCGAGGGCGGCACGGATGGCGCCGACATCGAGGCCGCGGCGCTCGGCGACGGCGTCGGCGAAGCGCATCACGTCGTCGCGGCTGCCGTAGGTCACGAGGTCGGGCGCGCGGTCGTCGGCGACCGCGGCAGCGCGTGCATTCTTCGCGGCGGCACGGACGAAATCGGCCGGCAGCGACGCGGCGAGGGCGGCGAGAACGAGACGGCGGCGCAGGGGCGGCGTGGTCATGGCGAAGGCTGGGTCGAGGTCTGGAGCAAGGTCTGGAACGCAGCGCTGTTCTTCAGCTGCCGCGCCTGGTTCGTGAAGGCCCGTGTCAGGGTCGGGTCGGGTCGCTTCGCGGCGCTGCGACCGTAGCGCTGCGCCTCGAGGCGATCGAGCATTGTCGCCAGGGCTTCACCAGCCGCGCCGAGGCGGCTGCGGACCCGACCGGCGAGCGTGCGCGGCGCCTCGTGGGCGGCAGCGTCGAGCCCCAGCGAGCGCAGCGCCCGGCGCATGCGCTCGAGCTGCCGCACCCACGGATCGACGCGGTGGCGATCGAGCCAGGCCCAGGCCGCACCGGCGAGCGCCAGCACGCTCAGCGCCTCGACCAGCAGCAGCGCCAAGTCTTCCCAGCTCGGCGACGTGAAGCCGATGCGCCTCAACACGTCGAGCTGCCGACCCCGCGAGTAGCTCAGCACCCACTGGTTCCAGCGGTTGTTGACGGCCTCCCATTGACTTCTCAGCTGGGCGAGCAAGGCCGGGCTCATGGTGCCGAACGCGCCGGCGACGAAGCCCGGTTGCCGCACCAGGCGGTTGCTGCGGCCGATGCGATCCGGCGCGATCGCGCCCGTCGGGTCGGCTCGCAGCCAGCCGCGCCCGGGTTGGAAGTATTCGGCCCAGGCGTGCGCCGAACTCTGGCGCACGATGTAGAAGCCGTCGGTCGGAACGGGGTCGGTGCCCTGGTAGCCGGTGACGACGCGCGCCGGCACGCCCATCGCGCGCATGACGACGACGAAGGCGGCAGCGAAGTGCTCGCAGAAGCCTTCCTTGCGGCCGAGCCAGAACTCGTCGACGGCGTCGCGCCCATACTCGCCGGGCGAGAGCGTGTAGCTGTAGCCGGCGGTCGCGATCTGTCGCAGCACCGCATCGGCGAGCGTGCCGGCCACGACGCCGCGACCACCGGTTTGCTCGCGCAAGGCCCGCGCCCACGCGATCGTGCGCGGGTTGAAGCCGGCTGGCAGCTCGAGGCTGTCCTGCAACTCGTCGACCCGCCGCGGCGCTCCGAGCACGAAGCGCGTGCTGGCGACGGCGTCGAAGCGGGCGCGCTCGTAGAGCGGCCTGTCGGCCAGCCACTGGAGGTCGTCGCGCGGGCTGAGGCGGAGGCCCTCGCCGGCATCGACGGCCGTCGTCGCCTCGAGCAGCGGGACCGATGCCAGTCGCAAGGGTTCGAGCGTGACCTGGTAGCGGATGGCATTGCCGCTGGTCTTGAGGTCGGGAGGTCGCGGCAGCGCGCCGGGCAGCGCCAGCGGCAGGCCGAGCGGCCGCCACTCGTTGCCGTCGAAGCGGGTCAGCACGGGGCCGCGAAAGTACATCTCCGAAGGCGCGGGCACGGTGCCCTCGAAGCGGATGCGCATCGCGATGGAATCGTCGCTCGCGACCTCGGCCATGGAGCCCATCCTCATGGTGTTCGAAAGACCGGTCGTCGAGATGCCGTCCTGCGGCACGCCCCAGAGCGGGCCGATGCGCGGGAAGAGAAGGAAGAGCAGCGCCATCACCGGCGCGCCGAGCAGGGCCGTGCGCAGTGCCAGCCCGCTGGCCTGGCGCAGGCTCGGCTGGCCGACCGGCATGTGTGCGAGCACGACGGCGGTGAGCAGGCCCCACACCGAGACCAGCATCGCCGCCGCCACGCCGAGCGACTGCGAATACAGGAAATGGGTGAGGATGATGAAGAAGCCCAGGAAGAAGACGACGAAGGCGTCGCGCCGGGCCCGCAGCTCGAGCGTCTTCAGCGCCATCAGCGCCACCGCGAGGGTGACGCCGGGCTCCTTGCCGAAGAGGGTGCGGTAGGAGAAGAAGGTCAGCCCGATCGCCATGACGAGCACGGCGACGAGCCACCAGCGGCTCGGAAGCGCTGCGCCGACGACGGCGAGGCGGGCTCGCCAGGCCAGCACCGCCGCCGTCAGCGCCATCGCCCAGGCCGGCACGTGCGAGGCGTGCGGCAGCACTGTCCAGGCGATGACGGCCAGCAGAAACAGGGTGTCGCGGGTGTCGCGCGGCAGCCGCGACCAGCCGGGCCAGTGGAAGCGCGGGGCGGGGGGGGTCGGCGTCGTCGTCATCACGCGCATCGCTGGGTTGGGTACGCGTTCAGGGCTGCCAGAGCGCGAGCTTTTCGAGACACGCGGTTCGTTGGCTTTCGCCGGCGGCCGGTGCCAGCTCGGTGCCGGGCAGGCGCAACCCGTAGTCGACGCCGGCACGGCTGGCGGCGACGGTCCAGGCGGCGAGGCGCGACAGACGTGCTTCCGATGCGACGCCGCCGCAGGCTGCCCAGTCGAGCCACAGTTCCCGTCGTGCCGAGACGCTCGTGTCGCGGCTGACGAGCTCGGCGCCGGTCTCGAGCGCCTGCGCCGCCTTCTTCCACGCCACCAGCTTGAGCGGATCGCCGCGCCGATAGGCGCGCACGCCTTCGACCTCGCCGCCGTCGCTGCTGCGCGACTGGGTCGGACC
>JAYVNL010000174.1:0-13422 GCA_043758495.1 Rhizobacter sp. | reverse complement strand
GCGGTGGCGGTGGCGGCGGAGGTGGTGGTGGTGGCGGTCGCGGCGGCTTCGGCCAGGGCGGCAGTGGCGGCGGCGGCTATGGCAACGGAGGTGGCGGTGGCGGTAACGGCGGTCCGGGCGGTGGCGGCGGCCGGCGCGGCCGCTGAACCTCCGGAGCCGCACAGGCCGACCCCTACAATCGACGGCTTTGCCAGGTATTTCCGGAGACCACATGGCGCTCGAACGCACTCTTTCGATCATCAAGCCCGACGCTGTCGCCAAGAACGTCATTGGCCAGATCTACTCGCGCTTCGAGGGCGCCGGACTGAAGGTCATCGCCGCGAAGATGGCGCACCTGTCGCGAGGCGAGGCTGAGGCTTTCTACGCGGTGCACAAGGCCCGTCCGTTCTTCGGTGATCTGGTCTCGTTCATGATCTCCGGCCCGGTGATGATCCAGGCGCTCGAAGGCGAAGACGCGATCGCGAAGAACCGCCAGCTGATGGGCGCGACCGATCCGAAGAAGGCCGACAGGGGCACGATCCGCGCCGACTTCGCCGCCAGCATCGATGCCAACGCAGTGCACGGTTCCGATGCCGCCGAGACCGCCGCCGTCGAGATCGCGTTTTTCTTTCCGGCGATGTCGATCTACGGTCGCTGATCGGCCCCTGATCACGCCCTCGTTCGCATGGTGAACCTGCTCGAGTTCGACCGCGACACGCTCGGCGCCTGGTGCGAGCAGTGCGGTGAGAAACGGTTCCGGGCGACGCAGCTCTTTCGCTGGATTCACCAGCGCGGCGAGAGCGACTTTGCCGCCGTGTCGGACCTGGCGAAGTCATTTCGCGACAAGCTGACGTCTTCGGCTGTCGTGACGGCATTGCCGGTCGTTAGCGAGCAAGTCGCCACCGACGGCACCATCAAGTGGCTGTTCGACGTCGGTGCCGGCGACGCGATCGAGACCGTGTTCATTCCCGAGCTGGGTCGTGGCACGCTTTGCATCTCGTCGCAGGCCGGCTGCGCCGTCAACTGCCGCTTCTGCGCCACCGGCCACCAGGGCTTCAGCCGCAACCTGAGCAGCGCCGAGATCGTCGCCCAGCTCTGGCATGCCGAATTCGACCTGCGGCGGCGCCTCGGCCTCGCCGCCGGCGAGCGCGCGATCACCAATGTCGTGATGATGGGAATGGGCGAACCGCTGCAGAACTACAGTGCCCTCGTGCCGGCGCTGCGAACGATGCTCGACGATCACGGCTACGGCTTGTCTCGCCGGCGTGTCACCGTCTCGACCTCGGGCGTGGTGCCGATGATCGACCGCCTTCGCGACGATTGCCCGGTGGCGCTCGCCGTGTCGCTGCATGCGCCGACGGATGCGCTGCGCGACGACCTCGTGCCGCTCAACCGCAAGTACCCGCTCGCCGAATTGCTGGCAGCCTGCCGCCGCTACTTGGAGCGGGCGCCGCGCGACTTCGTCACCTTCGAGTACTGCATGCTCGACGGCGTCAACGATTCGCTGTCGCAAGCCGAAGCACTGCTGGCGCTCGTGCGGGGCGACGGCAGCGTCGACAACCCAGGCGTCGCCTGCAAGATCAACCTCATTCCCTTCAACCCGTTTGCCGGATCGGGCCTGAAGCGATCGCCGATGGCGCGCGTCGCGGAATTCGCGGCGGTGCTTCAGGCCGGCGGCGTCGTCACCACGGTGCGCCGCACCCGTGGCGACGACATCGCCGCCGCCTGCGGGCAACTCGCCGGCGAGGTCCAGGACCGCACCCGCGTCGCCGAGCGGCGCGACGCGGCACGAGACGAGGGTGTGCGCGTGGCGATGCCGGCGTCGCCTCGCCGCGGGGGCGCTCCCGCCGTTGCGGAAGGCCGCGCATGACTCGCTCTCCAGACACGACGATCGTTGACAGGCTCGTCGTCACGGCAGTGCTGCTCGGCGTCCTTGCTGCCTGCGCGGTGCCCGAGCGCGCGGCCCTGCCGGCCAACGAAACCAAGGACCGCGTCACCGCCTCCGACGAGCCCGATGGCCAGCGTCGCGCGCGCGCCCGCATGGAGCTGGCCTCGGCCTACTTCGGTCGCGGCCAGATGACGACCGCGCTCGATCAGGTCAAGCAGGCCATCGCTTCCGACCCGCTCTACGGCGAAGCCTTCAACCTGCGCGGCCTCATCTATGCCAACCTGGGCGAGACAACGCTCGCCGACGAGAGCTTCCGGCGCGCCCTGCAGATCAACCCGCGCGACTTCGACGCCATGCACAACTACGGCTGGTACCTGTGCCAGCAGAAGCGCTATGCGGAATCGACGTCGTTTTTCAACCAGGCGCTGGCGCAGCCGCAATACCGGGGTCAGTCGCGGACGCTGCTCGCGCAGGGCGTGTGCCTCGCCTTCGCCGGCCAGCTCGCCGAATCGGAAGCGACGCTGACCCGCGCCTACGAGCTCGACCCGTCGAATCCCTTCACCGCCACCAACCTCGCCGAGGTGCTGTTTCGACGCGGCGAGTACGAGCGCGCCCGCTTCTACGTTCGCCGCGTCAACGTGCAGACCGACGTCGCCAACGCGCAGACGCTGTGGCTGGCGGCGCGCATCGAGAGCAAGCTCGGCAACCGTCAGGGCGCGAGCGAGTTCGGCGGCCAGCTGCGCGGTCGGTTCCCCGACTCGCGCGAGGCCGCGTCGTTTGCGCGTGGCGAATTCGATGAGTGACGGAGCCGCCGCTGCCGCTGCGCCGGCGGCATCGCCAGGCGCGTCGACGACGACCGCGGGCCGGCTGCTGCGCGAGGCCCGCGAGCGCCAGGGCCTGCACATCGCGGCGCTGGCGGCGTCGATCAAGGTCACGCAGAAGAAGCTCGAGATGCTCGAGGCCGATCGCTTCGACGCGTTGCCCGACGCCACCTTCACGCGCGCTCTCGCGCAGACCGTGTGCCGGGCGCTGAAGATCGATTCCGCGGCCGTGATGAAGCTGTTGCCGCCGCCTTCGGGGCATCGCCTGGAGCAGGTCGGCGAGGGACTGAACGCACCGTTTCGCGACCGCACCGGCATGCTGGTACAGCGCGGCGGGTCCGGTCTGGCTGTGAGCCCTGCCTTCTGGATCACGGCGCTGATTCTCCTGGCCGCGGCCGTGGTGTTCTTCTTGCCGAGCGGCCTGACCCAGCGCATCGCGTCGCGGGCGATGCCCGCGTCGGCACCGGCCCGGACCGTCGCCGTCGACGATTCGGCCAGCCAGCCGCTGCCGACCTTCATCGCGGCGCCGAGCGTGGTGCTACCGGGCGCCAACGAGTCACCCGCGTCCGCGGCCATGCCGGCTTATCCCGTTGCCGCACCTCCTGCGGCCAGCGAGTCTGCTGCCGCTCCGCTCGAAACGGCACCGGCCGGCATGCTGCAGGTGCGCACCTCGGCGGAGTCGTGGGTCGAGATCACCGACGCCCGCGGCCAACCCTTGGTGGCGCGTTTGCTGCGCGCCGGTGAAGCGGTCGGCATCGACGGCGCGACGCCGCTGCGCGTTCTCATCGGCAACGCTTCGGCGACGCGGCTCACGTATCGTGGCCAGCCCACCGACCTCGCGGCCTTCACGCGCGACAACGTTGCGCGCCTCGAACTGAAGTAGAAGATTGAGGCAGACAGCACCATGCGAGACGACTCGATAGCTTCGCTCGATTCCTTCGTTGAACCGGCCCGGCCGGGCCGGCATCGCACGCGCCAGGCGAGCGTGCGCTGGGGCGCGCGCGTGGTCACGATCGGCGGCGACGCGCCGGTGCGCGTGCAGTCGATGACCAACACCGACACTGTCGACGCCATCGGCACCGCCATCCAGGTCAAGGAGCTGGCGACCGCCGGCTCGGAGCTGGTGCGCATCACCGTCAATACGCCGGAGGCCGCGGCGGCGGTGCCGTACATCCGCGAGCAGCTCGACCGCATGGGCATCGACGTGCCGCTGATCGGCGACTTCCACTACAACGGCCATCGTCTGCTCGCCGACTTCCCCGCCTGTGCCGAGACGCTCTCGAAGTACCGCATCAACCCCGGCAACGTCGGCAAGGGCGACAAGCATGACCGCCAGTTCGCGCAGATGGTCGAGATCGCGGCGAAATACGACAAGCCGGTGCGCATCGGCGTCAACTGGGGCAGCCTCGACCAAGAGCTGCTGACCGAGCTGATGGACGAGAACGCGAAGCTGGCCGCGCCGCAGGAGCCGCAGCAGATCATGTACCGCGCCATCCTGCTGTCGGCGATCCAGTCGGCTCGGCGCGCCGAGGAGATCGGCCTCAGGCCGGAGCAGATCATCCTCAGCTGCAAGATGTCGGGCGTGCAGGACCTCATCAGCGTCTATCGCGCACTGGCGCGGCGCTGTGACTATCCGCTCCACCTCGGCCTGACGGAAGCGGGCATGGGGACCAAGGGCACGGTCGCTTCAGCAGCGGCGCTGGCGGTGCTGATGCAGGAAGGCATCGGCGACACCATCCGTGTCTCGCTGACGCCGCAGCCCGGGGAAGCGCGCACGCAGGAAGTCGTGGTCGCGCTCGAGATCCTGCAGTCGCTCGGCTTGCGCGCGTTCAACCCGAGCGTCACCGCCTGTCCCGGCTGCGGCCGGACCACGAGCACCACGTTCCAGGAGCTCGCCAAGCAGATCGACGATCACCTGCGCGCTCAGATGCCGGTCTGGACAGCGCGCTTTCCCGGCGTCGAGAAGATGAAGGTCGCGGTGATGGGCTGCATCGTCAACGGCCCGGGCGAGAGCAAGCATGCCGACATCGGCATCAGCCTGCCAGGCACCGGCGAGGCACCGGCCGCGCCGGTCTTCATCGACGGCGAGAAGGCGCTGACGCTGCGCGGCGACAACATCGTGCGCGAGTTCCACGCGCTGGTCGAGCGCTACGTCGAGAAGCGCTACGGCAGCGTCGCCGCCACCTTGTCGTCCTGAGCGAAGTGAAGGATCTCGGCGCGAGAGGACCAGATCCTTTACTGCGTTCAGGATGACGAGACAACTCCAATGAGCGAGGCTCTGCGCGCCGTCAAGGGCATGAACGACATCCTGCCGCCGGAATCGGCGCGCTGGGAATGGTTCGAGGGCAAGGTGCGCGACCTGATGCGGCGCTACGGCTATGCCAACGTGCGCACGCCGATCGTCGAGCCGACGGCGCTGTTCGTGCGCGGCCTCGGCGAAGTGACCGACATCGTCGAGAAGGAGATGTATTCCTTCGCCGACGCCATGAACGGCGATCGCCTGACGCTTCGCCCGGAGGCGACGGCCGGCATCGTTCGCGCGATGGTCGAGCACAACGCGCTCTACAACGGGCCGCTGCGCCTCTGGAGCCAAGTCGCACTGTTCCGCCACGAGCGGCCGCAGAAGGGTCGTTATCGGCAGTTCCACCAGATCGACGTCGAGGCGCTCGGCCATGCCGGCCCCGACGTCGACGCCGAACAGATCCTGATGTGCCGCGCCTTGTGCCGCGACCTTGGCCTCGTCGAGGGTCGCGACCTGCGACTCGAGATCAACAGCCTCGGCCAGCCCGCCGAGCGCAACGCCCATCGCGCGGCGCTGATCGCCTACCTCGAGCAGCACGCCGACAGCCTCGACGACGACGCCCGCCGCCGTCTGCACTCGAACCCGCTGCGCATCCTCGATACCAAGAATCCGGCGATGCAGCAGATCGCCGAAGACGCGCCGCAGTTGATGGCGTTCCTCGGCGAGGCATCGCTCGGCCATTTCGACGCGGTCCGGGCCGTGCTCGACGCCGCCGGTCTGACCTATCGGATCAATCCCCGCCTGGTGCGCGGCCTCGACTACTACAACCTCACCGTTTTCGAGTGGGTCACCGACCGGCTCGGCGCCCAGGGCACGGTCTGCGGCGGCGGCCGCTACGACGGCCTGTTCGCGCAGCTCGGCGGCAAGCCGACGCCGGCGGTCGGCTGGGGCATGGGCATCGAGCGCATGTTGCTGTTGCTCGAGGCGGTCGGAGCTGTCGTTCCGCACCAGGGCCTCGACGTCTATGCGATCGTGCCCGGCCCCGAGGCGCTCGCTCAGGCGATGACGACCTGCGAAAGCCTGCGCGCTGCCGGTCTGGCGGTGCTCATGCATGCCGCTGGGCCGGAGGGCTGGGGCAGCATGAAGTCGCAGTTCAGGAAGGCCGACGCGAGCGGTGCCCGCTACGCCGCCATTTTCGGCAGCGACGAGCTGGCCCGTGGCGACGTGGCGCTGAAGTCGCTGCGCCTGCCGGATGCGGCGCAGCGCTCGCTGCCGCTGAACGACGTGAGCTCGTGGGCCACGACCCTCGCCGCATAATCCCGCGTTTGCGCGCACTGCTCCCATGGCCACCCAACTCGACCTCGAAGAACAGGAACAGCTCGACCAGCTGAAGGCGTTCTGGAAGCAATACGGCAACCTCGTCACCTGGACGCTCGTGCTGGCGCTCGCCGCATTCGTCGGCTGGAATCGATGGGAGGCCTGGCAGCGCGACCAGGGAGAGAAAGCGGCGGCGATGTACGACGAGGTCGATCACGCCGTGCAGGCCGGTGACGCCGAGCGCGCGACGCGCGTGTTCGCCGACATGAAGGAGCGTTATCCGCGCACCGCATTCACGCAGCAGGCCGGCCTCGCCGCCGCCAAGGCCGAGGCTGGCAAGAACCAGCTCGACGCCGCCCGTGCCAGTCTGGCCTGGGTCGCCGACCAGAACGGTGACGACGACTATCGCCGCGTCGCCCGCCTGCGCCTGGCCGGCATGCTGCTCGACGAAAAGAAATACGCCGAAGCCCTGAAGCAGGTCGACGCTGTCGACGGCACCGCGTTCGAAGCGCTCGCCGCCGATCGCCGCGGCGACATCCTGCTGGGCCAGGGCAAAAGCGAGGAGGCCAAGGCCGCGTACCAGAAGGCCTGGGCCGCGATGGACGCGAAGGTCGACTACCGCCGGCTCGTCGAAGCCAAGCTCAACGTGCTCGGTGCGGCGCCAGCCGCGAGCGCGGCGGAGGCGGCGAAGTGAGGACGCTTGCCACCGCGCTGGCATCGGCAGCGCTGCTCTCTGCGTGCGCGTTCGGAACCGATCGGCCGAAGCCGAAGCCGCTCGAGGCGATCACCGCGCCGATCGCGGTCCGTGCCGTCTGGAACCAGAATATCGGCGAGATCAAATTTCCGCTCACGGTCGCCGTCAACGGCGGCACGCTGACGCTGGCTGCGAGCGACGGCAGCGTCGCCGCCATCGAGGCCGAGACTGGCCGCACGGTCTGGCGCCTCAACGTCGGCAGCAAGCTTTCGGCCGGCGTGGGCAGCGACGGCAGCACGGCCGCGGTCGTGACCCGAGAAGGTGACCTCGTGGCCATCGTCGCCGGCCAGATCGTGTGGAAGAAGGCACTCGGCGTTCGCGTCGCCACCGCGCCGCTGGTGGCAGGCGGTCGCATCTTCGTGCTCGGCGTCGACCGCGCCGTGCAGGCGTTCGACGCCGCCGATGGCGCCAAGATCTGGCAGGTCCAGCGGCCCGGCGATCCGCTGACGCTGTCGCAGACGGGAGTCGTCGCTGCCTACAAGAACACCCTCGTCGTCGGCCAGGGGCCACGGATGGCGGCACTCGATCCGATCTCGTCGGCGGTGACGTGGGAGGTCGCGATCGGCGCACCGCGCGGCGCCAACGAAGTCGAGCGTCTTGCCGACCTCATCGGGCCGGTGCTGCGCGCCGGCTCGCTGCTCTGCGCGCGCTCGTTCCAGGCAGGCGTCGGCTGTGTCGACGCCGATCGCGGCACTGTCGCCTGGACCAAGGCGATCGGCGGCACCGACGCCGTCGGCGGCGATGCCGAGTTGCTGTTCGGCGCCGACGCATCCGACCGCATCACGGCCTGGAAAACAGCCAGCGGCGAAGTCGGCTGGACAACGGAAGCGCTGATGTTCCGGAGGCTCGGCGCGCCGGTGGCGATCGGCTCGTCGGTCGTCTTCGCGGACCTGGACGGCACGCTGCATTTCCTGTCGCGCGCCAAGGGTGAGGCACAGGCACGTGTCGCGACCGACGGCAGTGCCGTCGCGGTGCCGCCGGTGGTGGTTGGCGGCCAGGTCATCGTCGTGACTCGCAAGGGCGGCGTGTACTCTTTCCGCCCGGCTTGAAACCCGTCATCGCCCTCGTCGGCCGCGCCAACGTCGGCAAGTCGACCCTCTTCAACCGCCTCACGAAAACGCGTGACGCCATCGTCGCCGACTTCGCCGGCCTGACGCGCGACCGCCACTACGGCGATGCCAGGGTCGGCCGCCACGAGTTCATCGTCGTCGACACCGGCGGCTTCGAGCCGCGGAACGCGACCGGCATCGTCAAGGAGATGGCCAAGCAGACCATGCAGGCCGTCGCCGAGGCCGACGCGGTGGTCTTCGTCGTCGACGTACGCGCCGGCGTCTCCGCGCATGACCACGAGATCGCGCGCTATCTGCGCACGGCGAGCAAGCACATCCTGGTCGCGGCGAACAAGGCCGAAGGCATGCCCGAATCGCCCTTGCTGGCCGAGTTCTACGAGCTCGGCCTCGGCTCGCCGCATCCGGTATCGGCAGCGCACGGGCAGGGCGTCGGCAGCCTCGCCGAGGCAGCGCTCGAGGCCGCACTCGGCGCCGGCTGGGACGCCGAAGACGAAGACGGCGAGCCCATGAGCACCGAGGAGATCGACGCCAACGCGCCGATCCGCCTGGCCGTGGCCGGCCGCCCGAACGTCGGCAAGTCGACGCTGATCAATGCCTGGCTCGGCGAGGAGCGACTGGTCGCGTTCGACCAGCCGGGCACCACGCGTGACGCCATCGTCGTTCCCTTCGAGCGCGGCGGCCGGCGCTTCGACCTCATCGACACCGCCGGCCTGCGTCGCCGCGGCAAGGTCTTCGAGGCGGTCGAGAAGTTCTCGGTCGTGAAGACTCTGCAGGCCATCGCCGAGGCCAACGTCGTGCTGCTCCTGCTCGACGCGACCCAGGGCGTCACCGACCAGGACGCGCACATCGCCGGCTACATCCTCGAGAGCGGCCGCGCCGTGGTCGTCGCCGTCAACAAATGGGATGCCGTCGACGGCTACCAGAAAGAAACGCTGCAGCGTTCGATCGAGCAGCGCCTGCCGTTCCTGAAGTTCGCGCCGGTCCTCAACATCTCGGCGACGAAACGGCAGGGCTTCGCGCCGGTCTGGAAAGGGGTCGCCGATGCCCACGCGTCGGCGACCCGCAAGATGCCGACACCGGTGCTGACGCGCCTGCTTCAGGAGGCGGTGCTGCACCAGACGCCCAAGCGCGCCGGCGCCTTCCGCCCGAAGCTGCGCTATGCCCACCAGGGCGGCATGAATCCGCCGCTCATCGTCATCCACGGCAACTCGCTCGATCACGTGACCGATGTCTACAAGCGCTACCTCGAAGGGCGTTTCCGCGCCCACTTCAAGCTGACCGGTACGCCGCTCAGAATCGAGATGCGCTCGTCGAAGAATCCATTCGCCGAAAACGACCGTTGAACAAGCGGGCTCATGGCCTTACGACGAGCCTCGGCAGAAACCCTGTGTTAACGTTTCTAGCTCCTAATCACATCACGGAGTTTCAACGTGAGCAACAAAGGGCAGCTTCTACAAGACCCGTTTCTGAATCTGCTCCGCAAGGAGCACGTTCCGGTTTCCATCTATCTCGTCAACGGCATCAAGTTGCAGGGTCACATCGAGTCGTTCGACCAGTACGTTGTGCTGCTGCGCAACACCCTGACCCAGATGGTCTACAAGCACGCGATCTCGACCGTTGTTCCCGGCCGTGCCGTGAACTTCCAGACCGCCCCGGACACGCCCGAGGAGCCTTGAGGCGAGCTTGTCCCGGCGCGCGGGTCCGCAGGTGAGCGCGAGGAAGTCAGAAGGCGGCGACACACCGGCGCGCGTCGTCCTGGTAGGCGTCGACTTCGGCGGCCGGAAATACTTCGACGAATCACTCGACGAACTCGCGCTGTTGGCCGAGTCCGCGGGCGACATCGCCGTCGCGCGCGTCGTCGCTCGTCGCAAGGCGCCCGACGCTGCCTTCTTCGTCGGCTCGGGCAAGGCCGACGAGTTGAAGGAAATGGTGCAGCTGTACCAGGCCGAGGCGGTGCTGTTCGACCAGGCTTTGTCGCCGGCGCAGCAGAGGAATCTCGAGAAGCACCTCGGCGTCGCCGTCGCCGATCGCACGATGTTGATCCTGGAGATCTTCGGCGAGCGAGCGCAGAGCCACGAGGGCAAGCTGCAGGTCGAACTCGCTCGCCTGCAATACCTGTCGACGCGCCTCGTGCGCCGCTGGAGTCACCTCGAGCGACAGCGCGGCGGCATCGGCAATCGCGGCGGCCCGGGCGAAGCGCAGATCGAGCTCGACCGGCGCATGATCGGCGAGCGCATCAAGAGCATCAAGAAGCAGCTCGAGAAGGTGAAGAAGCAGCGCAGCACGCAGCGCCGATCGCGTGAGCGCAATGCTGCTTTCCGGGTCTCGCTGGTCGGCTACACCAACGCTGGCAAGTCGACGCTTTTCAACGCCCTCGTCAACGCCGAGGCCTACGCAGCCGACCAGCTGTTCGCGACGCTCGACACGACGACGCGTCAGCTCCATCTCGACGGCGTCAAGCGCTCGGTCGCGCTCTCCGACACCGTCGGCTTCATCCGCGAACTGCCGCACACGCTCATCGAGGCGTTCCAGGCAACGCTGCGCGAAGCGGCCGATGCCGACCTGCTGTTGCATGTTGTCGACGGCGCCAGTCCGGAGATGGCCGAACAGATGGCCGAAGTGCAGCGCGTGCTGGCGCAGATCGGCGCCGGCGACGTGCCCCAGCTGGTCGTCTTCAACAAGCTCGACCGTCTCGACGAGACCGAGCGGCCGCGCTCGCTGAGCGATGCCGTCGAGTTGCCGGACGGCCCGAGCGTGCCGCGCGTCTTCGCCTCCGCCCGTACCGGCGAGGGGCTCGACGGGCTGCGCCGCGCCATCGCTGCCGCCGTCGAGCCGCCGGCCAATGGTGGCTTGAACGCTTCGCCGTCGTCCTCATCTCCTGGCATTCCCGATAACGGCATGACCGAGGCGAGCGATGACGAAGGCGACGAGCGGACAGGCACCTATCATTCGCTCGCCTGAGCTGGTCGACCCAGCCTTCGCTTCCGCTGCTCCCGCCCTGACATGACGCCTTTCCCGCCCCTCGACGATTCGCCTGTCCTGCAACGCTGGAGCGCCGTCGGCACGTCTGGGTACGGTCTGCTTGCGGCGTTCGGCCGCCGCGCCTTTGCCGGCCCTGCCGGCGTCAGCGTCACCGAAGCTACCAATGGCGGTGGCGGTGGCGGTCGCAACGACGGGCCGCCCGATCTCGACGAGCTCTGGCGCGATTTCAATCGCAAGCTGAGCGGCCTGTTCGGCGGCCGTGGCTCGCGCCGCGGTGGCGGGGCCGGCGACCCCGGCGGCAGCGGCCCGAACTTCCAGCCGAGCCTGCGCAATGCGGGTGTCGGCGCCGCGCTCATCGCCGTCGTGGTGCTCGTGATCTGGGTCGGCAGCGGCGCCTTCATCGTCCAGGAAGGCCAGAAGGCGGTGGTGACTTCGTTCGGCCGCTTCAGCCACACCGTCGACGCTGGCTTCAACTGGCGCTTTCCGTATCCAATCCAGGCCCACGAGACGGTCAATTTCACTCAGCTGCGATCCACCGAGGTTGGCCGCGCTTCGGTGTCGCAGGCCACGGGATTGCGCGACTCGTCGATGCTCACGCAGGACGAGAACATCGTCGACATCCGCTTCACCGTGCAGTACCGTTTGAAGGACGCCCCGGCCTTCCTGTTCGAGAACCGCGACCCCGAGGCCGCAGTTACGCTCGCCGCCGAGTCGGCGGTGCGCGAGATCGTCGGCAAGAGCAAGATCGACGCGGTGTTCTACGAGCAGCGCGACGCCATCGCCAGCGAGCTCGTGAAGTCGGTTCAGTCGCAACTGGACCGCCTGAACACCGGTATCCTGGTCGTCAACGCCAACGTGCAAAGCGTGCAGGCGCCGGAGCAGGTGCAAGCGGCTTTCGAAGACACGCTCAAGGCCGGCCAGGATGGCGACCGCCTCAAGAAAGAGGGCCAGGCCTACGCCAGCTCCGAGATCCCGAAGGCGCAGGGCACGTCGGCACGTTTGCGCCAGGAGGCCGAGGGCTACAAGGCGCGCGTCATCGCGCAGGCCGAAGGCGACGCCGACCGCTTCGCGCGACAGCTCAC
This sequence comes from Rhizobacter sp., assembly GCA_043758495.1. Taxonomy (GTDB): domain Bacteria; phylum Pseudomonadota; class Gammaproteobacteria; order Burkholderiales; family Burkholderiaceae_C; genus Schlegelella_A. The sequence continues at coordinate 1,287 of JAYVNL010000174.1, read as the reverse complement.
CGAGTACCAGAAAGCGCCGCAGGTCACGCGCGACCGCCTCTACATCGACACCATGCGTGATGTCTACGCCAGCATCACGAAAGTGATGATTGATTCCCGCAACAGCGGTAATCTGCTGTCATTGCCGCTCGACAAGCTGCTGCAGCAGGCCGCGGTCGTCCCCGCTGCGGCAGCGGGAACCCCGGCACCCGCCGCGGTCGCGGAACCGGCCGGGACCGCCGGTACCGTCGACGTGCGCTCGCGCGACAACCAGCGCAGCCGTGATCGCGAAGGACGCTAAGGCCCGCCATGAATCGCATTGGAATCATCATCGGCGGCGTCCTGCTGCTGCTCATGCTGGCGTTGTCGACGCTGTTCATCGTCGACCAGCGCCAGGTCGGTGTCGTCTACGAGTTCGGTCAGATCAAGGAAGTCGTGCGGGAGCCGGGGCTGCATTTAAAGTTGCCGCCGCCGATCCAGAACGTCGTCTTCCTCGACCGCCGCATCCAGACTCTCGACAGTCCCGAAACGCGGCCGATCTTCACCGCCGAGAAGAAGAGTCTGGTCATCGACTGGCTGGTCAAGTGGCGCATCAACGATCCACGCCAGTTCATCCGCAACAACGGCGTGGATATCCGCAACCTCGAGGCGAGGCTATCGCCGATCGTCCATGCGGCGATCAACGAGGAGGTCACCAAACGCACCGTCGGCGGCGTGCTGTCGACCGAGCGCGACAAGGTCATGCAGGACGTGCAGGTCCGCCTTCGCGACGACGCCAAGGCCTTCGGCATCGAGATCCTCGACGTCCGCATCAAGCGGGTCGACTTCGTCGCCAACATTACCGAGTCGATCTACAGCCGAATGCAGTCGGAACGCAAGCAGGTCGCCAACCAGCTGCGGTCGACTGGCGCCGCCGAGGGAGAGAAGATCCGGGCCGATGCCGACCGCCAGCGCGAGGTCATCAACGCCGAGGCCTACCGCGACGCCCAGAAGATCAAGGGCGAGGGCGACGCCAAGGCGTCGGCGATATTCGCCGAGGCCTTCGGCAAGGACCCGCAGTTCGCGCAGTTCTATCGCAGCCTCGAGGCGTATCGGACCAGCTTTCGGAGCAAGTCCGACCTGATGGTGGTCGACCCGAGCAGCGAATTCTTCAAGGCGATGCGAGGCACGGGCGCGGCACCTGCCGCTGCGTTGGGCCGCAAGTAATTTGTCGGGCGTCGGTTTCTGGGACGTTGCGTTCAGCGCCTGTGCCCTGCTGCTCATCGCCGAAGGCCTGCTTCCCTTCGTCAGCCCTGGTGCTTGGCGGCG
>JAYVNL010000173.1:0-4454 GCA_043758495.1 Rhizobacter sp. | reverse complement strand
TCTTCTTCAGGTCGAGAAAGCGAATCACGGCCTCTTGCCAAGATCGCTGGGGCTTGATGCCGAAATGGTGTCCTCGGTAGGCGTCGAGCTTGAGCTTGGCAAGCAGCGCCTCCGCGTCCTCTCGGCTTTCAGTCCCAGCGCTTTGGCGTATGCGCTGGCCGTTGGGGAGCGTTGCATTGATCCACCAGTAACCGGAGTCCGGTCGCCGGTAGAGTCCTTCAGGTCGGGCCATAGAGCCTCCTTTCCGGCCCGCCTTCGCTCGCCCTTATGTTCATCGAGCCAGGCGTCGAGGTCAACTCGGTCATAGACGCAGCGACGGCCGAACCGTATGAACGGCACGTCCAGCTGCGACAGCAGAGTGACCCCGATGCCCAAGTAGACGGCTGCTTGCTCTTTCGAAAGGCACCGCACAGCGGACAAGGGCAGGTCGGGCTCATCCATCACAACTCCTGCTTAGCCCGGTAGTACGGGTTCAACAGCTCGGACTCGTCGGCCTCGGCGTCAAGGTCTAGCTTGTTCGCCCGCGTGTTGAACTTGCGGTTGCACGCCTCGACCATCTCCAAGAAGCCTTGATCGAGGGACACGCCACTCGCGCCGTACCGCCGACCGAGCGCGTTTGATGCCTGCCGAAACAGCTCAACAGATGCCTGGTCGAAGTCGAACACGCCTTCAACCGAAGCGATGGAGGCGAGCATCGAGAGGGCTCGGGCTCCCAGATATTCCAACCCTGGTTCACGCGTTGGCCTGAAGGTCCGCGACAGCGGGCCGCCTGGTGCTTGCCAGTCAATCGAGGCGAGCGCTATCTAAAGGGGATGGATAGGCCAGCGGCTCCGCGTTGCGTCAGAAGGGTTCGGAACGCAGAGCTTCAGCCAGTCGACCATGGCATATGACCAGAGCCCATCGAGGTTGCCGAGAATTGAAGATAAAAAATCGAGCTTCAGCTGGGAGAGCACTTCGCGGCGGAACTCGAATTCGAGTCGCCAAACCGGGCTTTCGCTATCCCAGCCGGCTTGGCGCCAGAAGTCGAGCAGATAGGCCTTGCCGCTCTTTCGCTGCTCCAGCGATTTCAGATATAGCCTGGCCATCAGCGCTCCGCCAGCGCCGACCGTCCAACCTGTGAACGTCGAGTCCTCGGCGTACTGGTGAATCCCGCTTGCCTTCGTCACCCACGCGTCGCGCTGCCAGCTTTCCATGTCGACCGACGACACGAAATCAACATAGAGGTCTACCCGGCTCACCTTCGGACGCTTTATCGTGCCCAGAGACGCGAGAAGGCCGTAGAGCTCCTCTGCTATCTCCGTGACCGGCCGGTGCGCCAAGAGGCCACTGCTGACCTGCACGTAGGCCATCGGCAGTTGCTTCTTGCCACCGGACGACAGTCGGATGTGAAAGGCACCGTCGACCAAGGTAAAAGCGAACAGACCGGAGCTTTTGTCCTTGACCTCGAAGATGTGATCGCCGAGGACCAGCTGGGCCTTAGCCGCCTCATGCTCACGCAGTTGGGCTTGCCGCTTTAGAGCAGTGAGGTCGAACGCCGATCCGTCAGACAGCTCGCCCGGGAATGACAGATAGAGGCTGTCGATCCCCCACCGCAGAGGCCGGAAGAAAGGAATGCTGTTATCAGGTGCTGTGTTACTAGGCGACGCACCTGTTCCGCCTTCGTTTCTGGCGGCCGCTCCGCGTCCGTCAGAAACGAAGGCGGCATGGTTTCGCCCCGCCAGGGGCCTGCTCTGATCGCTCACTTCGAACTCCTGTCGTGATTAAAGGAGTCCGCATGGTCTTGACACAAGGCGACGCGTAATAGGGGCGCCAGGATGCCTTAAACGGGGCGCAAGCCGCAGCCCCCTTTCTTAGTGAGGATTGGCGCAGTCCACGCCGTATCGACTATTCGTCGTCTAGAGGGGTTTCTTTCCTCGGGCGCCCCCTCTTCTGCCTCACGGCATCTGGCGCGACGACCTTGATCCAGGTCCTTACCGTGTCCTCGTCGTAGTAAGAGCCGCCGCAGAGTCGCTGTATCGCCTCGTGCTTCACCATGCTTGCAATGGTCGCCTCTGGAGCCGCCTTCCAGAGGTTCGCTGCGACAACTTGGCACGCCACTTTCGCCAGCTGGTTTTGACGGAGCTTTCCCTCACTCCCACGCGACCTATCTGCTGCCGGTTCCGGCTCGGCCAGAGGATTCGTGGCAGGGGCGACATTGACAACCGGTGCAACATCGGCGACGAAGTCACCACTTGGTTTCGTGGGCACGCCGTTCAAGTCGTAGAGCTGCGGCTGCTCCGGCCACTCGTACGCAAGCTTCCAACCTGCAGGAAACCAGAATTCCGGGACAGGCACGCCCTGCCGCTGGCACCAAAGGTACAGGTCCCATCGATCGATCACCGCCCACCGTAGTAGCTTTCGAGGAAAGCGCTCGCCGGCGATGCAGGCGTACGCGTCGTCCAAGTAGTGGCGAATAAAAAACTCGGGAGGCACTTGGGATTCGGGCGTCCACTTTTCGATCGACAAGGTCAGGCAACCTAAGTGCATGCGCAAGATTGCGTCCAAGAGCGTGCGGAGGTTGTCCTTCGTGGACAGCGGAATGCGCAACCACAACCGATTTGGATCAAGCCCAGCCCAGCGAAAGCTGATCTCCCAGAGGGACAGCTGATCATTTAACAATGCCATGCAATGCTCGATGACGCGACGGCGCGACGGCGCGACGGCGCGACTTTACTCGGGCTCACACGTCTCCTACGTCACTGCGGGGATGGCAGATCTCGTTGGCCCGGCGCAGCTCCTTGACCTCGCGCTCGAGTTCCTTGACGCGCTGCGCCTCGGTCGTGGTCACGCTATCGCGCACACCGGTATCGACTTCCTGGCGCTTGACCCATTCCAGCAGCGTCTGCGCACGCAGCCAATCTTGGGTGCGATTCGATTCCACGGCCGCCCACAGCGATGGGAGCTGCCGGCGTTACTAGATAACAGCTACATCGGATTTGACAGCATCGGCATTTCTTTGGCGGCGGCGACGAAACCAAGGAGCGCGCGCGCCAGGGTCACATAACAACTCCCGCCCATCTTTCGGCGGGAGCTCGCGTCCCGCCCGGCCCGGCCCCTCTGCTTACTCTTCTCGGCAGCAGCTTCTTGCACGCGCCTGGCTTGGACGGCGGCCTTCAAACGTCTATTAGGTCGAGATTAGTGAGACAGATGATCGTTAAGGCGTTTAACGAAGCGGACCCGGGGGGTGGGGTTTGGAGTCGCTGCACGATGAATGTGCTGGCGGCAATGCGCCAAGTGGCTGCTTTCGGGCTTTGTATGTTGTGAAGGTTGGACGAAATCTGCTTTGGGTCGACGTGAGCCGGCGATGCTCGTGGTGGGCCGCCTGGGGAGCAGTCGTTGTCCCGCTCAACGGATAAACGCTCGAGCAGACGAAGTTCGACGCCAACAGTCGTGCGCTGCCATCAAGTTTCGTAGCACTTCGATCTATAGCACCCGAGGGGTTGCATCGAGTTGATGCTGTGGTTGTGCAGCGGCGCCAGCGAGCTTGCGGCACTGTGCGGCAAACAGGAGAACGGCCGCACGTAGCCAAGAGCTGTGCGGCCGGTGGTGGTTGTAGTCATCTTGCCAGTTGTCAATGATGCTGTGCATGTGGCTGAGGCCCGCGAAACAGTGCTGTGACAGGTACTCGCCGACGGCATCGGGGGTGAGGACGACCGTCACGGACGGGGCGACCGCCGAGCGACTCCGCATTCGTCGCAAGGTCACGCCGGACGGGACGCCTCCTGCCACAAGCGCAGAAAGTTACCGCCCAGCATCTTTCCCACCTCATCTGCGCTGAAGCCGGACTTGAGCATTTCGTCGACAAGGCGCGGAAAGGCCGCGTAGTTCTGCAGCGTGCCTGGAGCCGTTTGTTGGTCCGTCCCTAGGCCCACGTGTTCGACGCCAACGACGTCGACCATCTCCCTGATGCCCTGCACGTAGCTCGCAATGCCAGGGAAGAAGTGCCAGATTCCAATCACGCCGCCGGTAGCGGCGACCATGCGCGCGTGCTCAGGCGAGATTTGGCGCCCAGCCAACGGTGTCTGGCCCATCGCCTTGGATCCTTGAAGCGCTGTATGCGACAGCAGCAGCGGCTTGCTGGTTGCCTTGGCGACGCCACGAGTCATCGCCTCTGTGGCGTGCGCCACATCGACCACCACACCGAGTCGGTTCAGCTCGCGAACCACCTTCGCGCCAAACTCGGTGAGGCCGTTGTGCACGACCTGCCCGGTCTGGAAGTCGCCGATGTCGTTTGGAATGTAGTGGACGAGTTGAACGACACGGATGCCGCGCTGAACGGCCTCCTCTATGCGCTCGAGCTTTCCGTCAAGGAAATCGCAGCCTTCGACGTCCTGGATCATCGCCGGGTCGCCCTTAGCCTTCGCATCCTGCAATTCGGCCACCGTCACAACGCGCCGGATTCCGCCCTGGCTTAC
>JAYVNL010000172.1:0-13434 GCA_043758495.1 Rhizobacter sp. | reverse complement strand
GACGACGGGCTGCGCAGGCTCGCTCGGCGGCGGCGAAGGCGGCGGCAAGGGCGGCGTCTGAGGTGGCGCTGGAAAGGTCATGCGATTCGACGAGAGTGAGGTGGCGACTAGCGGCAAGCGTCATGCCGTGCAGCAGGTTCCTCGCTTCCTACGCGTCCATGGCGAAGGGCCCTACACGGGTCGGCGGAGCGCAGAAAAAGTTGCTGCAAGCCGTGCCTGAAATCGACCGTCACAGCACTGCTGAACGAGCCCCGTCGGGGCAGCGTGCAACCGTCCGCACGGGTGGCACAGGTGTTGCTCACGGCAGCCCCGTCCGCCATGTTGCGTGCGCATCTTCCGAGTCCCTTCCGATGTCGATTCCCAGCCTCCAGACCAGCCATCGCCAACAGCATGTGGTCACGCCGCGTTTGCAGCATGCGGTGCGCCTGTTGCAGTTGTCGTCGCTCGATTTCGCGCAGGAAGTGCAGGACGCAATGGGCCGCAACCCCTTTCTCGAAGTCGAGGACACGCCGCACGACGCCGCCCGCATCGACACCGACACCGGCAGCGACGGCGAGCCGCGCGGCATCGATTTCGAGACCCAGGCGCCGATCACCGATGCGCCCTACGAGCGTGACAGCTGGCAGCAGACCTCGTCGAGCGTTCGCACCCAGAACGCGGAAGGCGACTTCGGCGCCCTCGACCTCATCCCCGCCGACGTCGGCCTGCGCCAGCACCTGCGCAGCCAGATCAACGTGCTGCCGCTGTCGCCACGCGACCATGCCCTCGCCTGCGCGGTGATCGAGTCGCTCGACGACGATGGCTACCTCCGCATCTCGCTCGACGAGCTGTCGCTGGCGAGCGGCATGGAGCCCGCGGTCGAGGACGACGAGATGCAGATCGCGCTCAGGCGCGTGCAGTCGCTCGACCCGGCCGGCGTCGGCGCCCGCAACGTCGCCGAATGCCTGCTGCTGCAGATGGACGACATCTCCTGCCCGAATCAGCGCGCGCTTGCCCAGGCCATCGTCACCGACCATCTCGACCGCCTCGCGCAGCACGACGTCAACGGCCTGGCCCGTCTCCTCAAGCGGCCGGCCGCCGACATCGAGGGCGCCTGCGAGCGCATCCGCCACCTCAACCCGCGGCCGGGCTGGAACGTCGAGCCCACAGCGACGCAGTTCATCACGCCCGATGTCATCGTGCGCAAGATTCGCGGCAGCTGGACGGCGACGCTCAATCGCGCCGTCGTGCCGCGCGTGAAGCTGAACCAGACCTACGCGTCGCTGTTCCAGCAGCATCGAACCGGCAAGAACACCGAGCTCGCCCAGCATCTGCAGGAAGCACGCTGGACGGTGAAGAACGTGCAGCAGCGGTTTTCAACGATCCTGATGGTGGCCGACGCCATCCTCAAGCGCCAGCACCACTTCCTCGAGTTCGGGCCGATGGCGATGAAGCCGCTCGGCCTGCGCGAGATCGCCGAGGAACTCGGCCTGCACGAGTCGACTGTCTCGCGTGTGACCAACAACAAGTACATGGCAACGCCGGTCGGCGTGTTCGAGCTCAAGTACTTCTTCTCCCGCGAGATGGCCACGGCCAGCGGCGGCGCTTGCTCGGCGACCGCGATCCGCGGCGTCATCAAGGGCATGATCGAAGCCGAGAACCTGACCGATCCGCTCTCCGACGCCCACATCGCCCGCCTGCTCGCGCGCCAGGGCCTGCAGGTCGCCCGGCGGACGGTCACCAAGTACCGGCAACTGTTGAAGGTGGCGTCGGTGGACAGGCGCAGGCGTCTGCTTCGGCCGGAGTTCGCCGGCCCGGGCTGACAACATACGAGTCACTCCAGCGATAACTCGGGTACGCCGCTTGCCGTTACGTCGCGAGTCGCGCACGATCGACGCGGCACAAGGCGAGGTAGGCAGTGGCTGGCGATTCGAATTTCTCCGCGGTTTCTCCTGGCTTCGCATCGACTGCGAATCCTGCTGGCGCGAGCGGCACGGGCGACGACGCCGCCGCCATTGCCGCAGCGGCACCGGTCCTGATCTGGGCCGCCGGTCTCGATCGCAGCCGCCACTGGTTCAGCATCTCCTGGTCCGCCTACACGGGGCTCTCCCCCGAGGGCCTTGCCGGCCGCGGCTGGCTCCGTGCCGTGTATCCCGAAGATGTCGACCGCTGCCTCGGCATCCAGGTCGCCAGCTTCGAGGCGCACGCGCCGTACTCGCTCGACCTCCGCCTGCGCCGCCACGACGGCGAATACCGCTGGATGCTCGAAGACGGCGTGCCTCGCTTCGCCACCGATGGCCGCTGCATCGGCTTCGTCGGCACCCTGGTCGACATCCACGAACGCAAATCGCTCGAAGAAACGTTGGCCGAGCGCGCCCGAAGCCTGCGCATCGCCGAGCGCCGGCAGGGCCAGTTCCTGGCGATGCTGTCGCACGAGTTGCGCAACCCGCTGGCGCCCATCGCCAATGCCGCCAGCGTGCTGCGGACGATCGAGCACACCAACCCGACTCTCGTCCGTTTGCGCGAAATCATCGATCGCCAGGTCGGCCGGCTCGGCCACTTGATCGAAGATCTCATCGACGTCACGCGCGTGGCACAGGGCCAGGTCTCGCTCGTGCGGGTACCGCTCGCGGTCGAGGGCTTCATCCACGCGGCAGTGGCAGCGACTCACGACAAGATCCTGGCCGGTGGTCATCGGCTCGATGTCGACCTGCCCGACGAACGCCTTCGCGTTCGCGGCGACAGCGCCCGGTTGGCGCAGGCGCTCGGCCATCTCATCGGCAACGCCGCCAAGTTCACGCCCAAGCCCGGTGTGGTGGCGATCGGCGTGCGCCGCGTTGCCAAGACGGTCCAGATCGCGGTCCGCGACCCGGGTCGCGGGATCGCCGCCGACTTTCTCCCCCATGCGTTCGATTTGTTCGCGCAGCACGACCAGAGCATGGGCCGCACGACCTCCGGCCTCGGCATCGGGCTGACGCTGGCGCGCCGCGTCGCGCAGCTGCATGGCGGCGATGTCGAAGGCTTCAGCGATGGCTTAGGCCATGGCAGCGAGTTCGTGCTGTGGTTGCCGCTGATCGACGGCGCCGAGGTCCATGGCGTGGCCGACAGCGGTGTTGCCGAGCTCGTCCAGAACCTTCGCGTCCTGATCGTCGAGGACGATCACGATGGGCGCGAGAGCCTTCGCCTGCAGATGGAGCTGTGGGGCACCGAGGTCAGCACCGCCAGCAATGCAGCCGAGGCCCTCGACGTGGCGGCACGCACGCGGCCGCAGATCGTGCTTTGCGACATCGGCCTGCCCGGCATGGACGGGCTGAAGCTCGTCGAGCAGATGCGCGTCACGCTCGCTGGCTCACCGGTAGTGTTCGTTGCCGTCACCGGTTACGCCAGTGCCGAGGATCAACAAAGCGCCCTCGCCGCCGGCTTCGATTCCTTTTTCGTGAAACCGCTCGACGCCGACAGCCTGGCTCGGCTGCTGCATGCCTGCGCCGACCGCTCGGTATGAACGCGTCGGCCGTTGCCGGCTTCAGCGAGCCTCGTCGAGCGCGCCGGACTCCGAAACCGGATCGTCCTCGTCGCTCGAGTAGTCCTTGAGTCGGTTGTAGAGCGTCTTCAGGCTGATGCCCAGCGTGGCAGCGGTCTTTTCCTTGTGGCGGCCGAGGTGCTCGAGCGTGGCCAGGGTGACCGTTCGCTCGACCTCGGCGAGCGTCATGCCGACGCGAATCGCGAGCACCGGCGCGCTGCCACGCTCGCCTTGCAGGGCACCGTAGGGCTTAGGCAGGCAGTCGTCGACGATCACCGGCCCCGGCGCCATCACGTAGGCGCGGTAGACGACGTTGCGCAGCTCGCGCACGTTACCGGCCCAGCGGTGGCCGGCGAGCCGCTGCAGCACGTCCGCAGCGTAGCGTTTCGGGGCGCCTTCGCGATCGCCGATCTGGCCGAGGAAATGCTCGGCGATGAGCGGCACGTCTTCGGCGCGCTCGCGCAGCGGTGGCAGGTGGATCGGGAAGACATTGAGCCGGTACAGCAGGTCCTCACGCAGCTTGCCGCGGCTCACCGCCTCCAACGGATCGCGGTTGGTGGCGGCGATGATGCGAACGTCGATCTCCTGAGTCTGCGTCGAGCCCACGCGCATGAAGGTTCCGGTCTCGAGCACGCGCAGCAGCTTGACCTGGAGGTCGAACGGCATCTCGGTGATCTCGTCGAGGAACAGCGTGCCGCCGCTGGTGCGCTCGAAGAAGCCGAGGTGCTGACGATCGGCGCCCGTGAAGCTGCCCTTCTCGTGGCCGAAAATCTCGCTCTCCATGAGATGCGGCGAAATGGCACCGCAATTGACGGCGAGGAAGGCGTTGTTGCGGCGGCGGCTGAGTTCGTGCAGCGTCTTCGCCACCACTTCCTTGCCGGTACCGCTTTCGCCGGTGATGAACACCGTGACTGCGGTAGCCGCGACGCGCACGATCTGCTGGTAGACACGCCGCATAGGCGCCGAGCGGCCCCAGAGCGCGCCGAAGTGGCCGTCGCGCTCGAGGCCATCCTGGAGGTCTCCCGCGGCTGCCTTCAACGCCGACGGCTTCGTCACCCGGGACAGCACGCCCTGCAGTTGCTTGAGGCTGGTCGGCTTGACGAGGTAATCGGCGGCGCCGAGGCGAAGCGCCTGGATCGACGTGTCGAGGCTGGCGTGCCCGGTGATCAGGACCAGCTCGGTGTTCGGCAGCGCCTTGGCGTCCTTGAACAGCTCCATGCCGCTGCCGTCGGGCAGCATCAGGTCGAGCAGGACGATGTCCGGCTCCTGCAGCGCGATCTGACGGCGCGCGTCGCGCAGCGACCCGGCGGTGGCGACGGTGAAGCCTTCGTTGGCGATCAGCATCGCCATGGTCTCGGCGGCGTCGGCATCGTCGTCGACGAGCAGGGCGTGGGGCACTCGGGAACTCTCCTTCGTCCAAGTCAGTATCGCATCGCGGTCGTTTCCGCACCCCGGAATGGTAGAGGTCTGCACGGGTGCCGCCGCAGCGGAACGCGCGGATTTCAATGTCGGACGGAACCTACCGGCGCGGCTGAACGACCAACGACCGGATCCGGGTGCCAGCCGAGGACGGCCAGCAATACCGCGAATCCGAGCACGTAGGCGACGGCGACGTGCCAGCCGCCGACCAGCCACGCCTTCGCCGACCGCGCCTCGGGGAACATCGACGCCAGGGCGACGCCGGCCGACGAGCCGAACCACAGCATCGAGCCACCGAAGCCGACGGCGTAGGCGAGGAAGCCCCAGTCGTAGCCGCCCTGCTTCAGGGCCAGGGCGGTCAGCGGGATGTTGTCGAAAAGGGCCGAGACGAAGCCGATCGTCAGCGCGGTCGGCCACGACGCAGCCGGCAGCGCCTCGACCGGCATCATCGCGGCGGCGAGCACCAGCGAGAGCAGGAAGACGCTGCCTCGCGTCGCCGCCGTCAGCACGCTCCAGTCGGGCCTGGCAATCACGGCGGTGACCGCGATCGCCAGCCACACGGCGAGTCCGAGCACCGGCAGGCGGTCGTTCCACTCCGGATGACGGACGTTGACGTAGAGGTTGGCGGCCACCGCGGCGAGCAGGATGGCGACGACGATGCCGAGCCGCGGCCAGTCGACGGTGATGCCGGCTGGCGCGTCCTTCGTGATCGGTTGCAGGGCGTGCTGCTAGCGGGCGGCGATGACACCGAAGAAGAGCAGCGCCGGCACCCCCGCCACGTAGGCCTCGACGACCTGGGCCGGTCGCACGCCGGCGATCCACATCATCGTCGTCGTCGTGTCGCCGACGACGCTTCCCGAGCCGCCCGCATTGGCGGCCGCCACGGTCGCGGCCAGGAAGCCGACATGCAGGCGGCCCTCGAAGAGCGCGCTCGCCATCGTGCCGCCGATCATCGCGGCGGCGATGTTGTCGAGGAAGCTCGAGAGCACGAAGACCAGCACGAGCAGCACGAAGCCGCCCTTCCAGTCGTCCGGAAGGAATCGCGGCAGCACGAGCGGCACTCGGCTCGCCTCGAAATGGCTCGACAGCAGCGCGAAGCCGAGCAGCAGCGCGAACAGGTTGGCGACCAGCACCCACTCGTGACCGAGCAGCGCCACCAGGCCGGGCGCACCGGCGATGCCGTGGAACGGCGAGAAGAAAAGCTTGTAGGCGGTGATCGCCGCCAGGCCGAGAACGGCGACGCGCAGCGTGTGGTGGTGAAACACGGCAACGCCGAGCAGCACGCCCGCGAACAGGAGGAAATCGACCGGGAGGCCGAAAACGGAAGGGATGTCGAAGGTCATGCTCGCCGGCGTCCGGCATGGAGACCGGGAAAACAGCGACGCCGATCGGCAGTCGCTGGTAGGCGCGATTGGACTCGAACCAACGACCCCCACCATGTCAAGGTGGTGCTCTAACCAGCTGAGCTACGCGCCTGCGAAGGGCCGCACTATATCAGCGACTGCAGCGACCCTTGGCTTGCGGTTAGGCTTGTCGCGTCGTGCCTTGCACGCTCCTGCCGTCACCATCATGAAGTTCTTCAACACGCTCGCCGCCATCTCGGCTTCGCTGCTCTGCCTGGCCGTTGCCGCCGAGCCGATCGGCGAGGTCGACACCGTGTTCAAGCTCATCGGCCCCGATCACAAGATCGTGGTCGACGCCTACGACGATCCGAAGGTCGCCGGCGTGACCTGCTACGTGTCGCGAGCGAAGACCGGCGGCATCAAGGGCGCGCTCGGCCTGGCCGAGGACAAGGCCGAAGCGTCGATCGCGTGCCGGCAGGTCGGGCCGATCTCCTTCACCGGCAAGCGGCTCGAGGCGCAGGAGGAAATGTTCAACGAGCGGATCTCGCTCGTCTTCAAGCGGCTGCGGGTGGTCCGCATGGTCGACAAGGCCCGCAACACGCTGGTCTACCTGACGTACTCCGACCGCGTGATCGACGGCTCGCCGAAGAACAGCGTCACGGCGGTGGCGGTGGATCGGGGCACGCCGATCCCGATCAAATGAATCACTTGCGTCTTGCGCTTCGGACGCCGGGCACCCGCAGGACCTCGGCGAGCGCGGCGGCGATCCGGGCCGCGCCGCCGACCTCGATCGTGAAGATCATGAAGGCGGTGCCACCGCCGGCGTCGCGCACCGATTGCGATTTGACACCGGTGACGTTCATCTTTTCCTTGGCGAAGACCTCGGACACGTCGCGCAACAGCCCCTGCCGATCGCTCGCCTCGACGACGACGTCGACCGGATAGAGCACGCCGCGGCCCGGATCGGCGGCACCCCACGCCACCGGGATGACGCGCTCCGGCGCCCGCGACCTCAGCTCCTTCAGGTTGCTGCAGGCGACGCGGTGGACGGCGACACCCTTGCCTCGCGTGACGTAGCCGGCGATGGCATCGGGAGGTGCCGGCCGGCAGCAGCGTGCCAGCGAGGTCAGCAGCGATTCGACACCGACGACGAGGACGCCGCCATCGCCGGACGCCGGCGGACGCGAGCGCTTGAGGACGATCTCGGCATCGCCGGCGGGCTCCGGCGCCGGCCGCAGCAGCGTCTCGATGCTGCGCAGCGACAACTCGTCTTTGCCAACGACCTCGAAGAGCGCGTCGGCGCTGCGAAAGCCGAGCTGTGCCGCGAGATCGACGTGCTTCAGCGACGTGCGGCCTTCGCGCTGCAGCAGCCGCTCGACGGCCTCGCGACCGCGCGCGATCGTCGCCGCCTGTGCAAGCGCGTTGAACCACGCCCTCACCTTCGACTTCGATCGCGCGCTTTGCAGGAAACCGAGCTCGGCGTTGAGCCAGTCGAGCGACGGACCGCCCGACTTGGCCGCGGTGATCTCGACCGTCTGCCCGCTCGCCAGTGCGGTGTGCAGCGGCACCATCACGCCATCGACCCTGGCGCCGCGGCAGCGGTGGCCGAGGTCGGTGTGGACGGCGTAGGCGAAGTCGATCGGCGTCGCTCCCGCCGCGAGCTCGACAACGGCGGCCTCGGGCGTGAAAACGTAGATGCGGTCATCGAAAACGTTGGGGTTGGTCGAATCGGCGCCGGCGTTGTCTTCAGCGAGGTCGCGCTCCCACGCCAGCAGCTGGCGCAGGACGACGAGCCGCGCCTGCGCCACGCGCGCCGCGAAGGCGCCGGCCGATGCGGCGCCGACTCGGCCGCCGTCGGCTTCCTTGTAGACCCAGTGCGCAGCACCGCCGTACTCGGCCTGCTCGTCCATCTCCGGCGTGCGGATCTGGACCTCGACGGCGCGCCCGTCGTCGTCGCGAACCACGGTGTGCAACGAGCGATAGCCGTTGACCTTCGGCCGCGCGATGTAGTCGTCGAGCTCTCCGGCGATGGCGCTGAAACGCTCGTGGACGCGGCCGAGCACGGCATAGCAGGTAGCGACGTCGGCCACGATCACGCGCAGCGCGGCGATGTCGAGGATGCCGGCGAAGTCGAGCTGCTTGCTGCGCATCTTTTTCCAGATGCTGTAAAGATGCTTAGGCCGGCCGCGCACTTCGGCCGCCAGGCCCTGGCGCGCAAGGTCGTCGCCGAGCGCAACGCGCAGTGCTTCGACCCGGCGCTCGCGCACGCTCCGGCTCTCGTCGAGCAGGCGGTCGATGCGGCGATAGCCCTCGGGATCGAGACAGCGGAACGACAGGTCCTCGAGCTCCCACTTGATCTGCCAGAGGCCGAGCCGATTCGCGAGCGGCGCGAACAGCTGCTGCGCTTCGGCGGCGAGCGCCTCGGGGCACGGCTCGGGGCGGGTCGAGAAGAAGCGCATGGTCTGCAAGCGCGACGCCAGCCGCAGAAGCACGACACGCAAGTCGCGCGAGAACGCGAGCAGCATCTTGCGGACGCGCTCGAGCTGACGACCGCGCTCGCCGGCCTCGACGCGGGCACCCTGGGCGGCGCGCTGGATCTCGCCGAGCTTTCTCGCGTGGCCGACGAGCGCAGCCTGCGAAGCGCCGAACAGCGGCGCGAGCACCTCATCGGGCTGGCCGAGCTGGTCAGCCGAATGCACGAGATAGGCTGCAGCCTGCAGTGCCGGCGCGGCACCGATCGAGGCGAGGATGGCAGCGACGCCGTCGCCATGCGCGAGCACGCTTTCGCCGGTCGGCAGGCTGCGGCCAGCGACGAGTGGCTCGGTGAAGGCGCGGGCCTTCGCGACCTCGGCTGTGGCGGCTGCCGCATCGATCGCATCGGCATGACCCTCGCCCTGCAGGCGAACGATCGGTGCGGCGCCGCGCAGGGACGCCGACGGATCGGTCTTCATGCCGCCAGCAGGAACTCCCGCACGACGGCGACTTGCTCGGCGCGAACGAGCGTGGGCGCGTGGCCGACCTCGGCGAACTCGTGCAGACGAGCTTTCGGGCCGCGCGCCGTCATCGCCAGCGCGGTGTCTTTCGAGAGCACGTCGGACTGCGCGCCGCGCAAGATCAACGTCGGGCAACGGATGGCGTCGTAGGCGGCCCAGAGCGCTGCCTGGCCGGCGCTGGCGGCGGCCGGCGTGATGGCTCGCAAGGCGGTCGCGATCGCCGGGTCGTAGTGCAGCACGAACGCGCCGCCACGGCGACGCAGCATCGGCCGCGTCAACGCCAGCCATTCGTCGCGGCTGTGGGCGCCGAAGCTCGTCGAGATCGAGAGCAGGTAGTCGGCGGCGGCGTCTTCGCTCGGCCAGCTCAGCGGCCGGCCGAGGTAGTCGGCGATGCGGGCGACACCGTCTGCGTCGACCGTCGGACCGATGTCGTTGAGGACGAGGCGGCAGATCGGCGACGACGGCAGCGCCGCCAGGCCCATGCCGATCAGGCCGCCCATCGACGTGCCGACCCACTGCAGGTTCGCGGCGTCGAGGCGGGCCAGCAGCGTCACCATGTCGGCGACGTAGGCCGGCACCTGGTAGCCGCCGGGGTCGGCGAGGTGATCCGACTCGCCGCGACCGACGACGTCGGGGCAGACAACGCGGTAGTGGTCGCGCATCGCCATCGCCAGCGTGTCGAAGTCGCGGCCCTGGCGCGCCAGGCCGTGCACGCAGACGAGCACGCGATCGTTGGCCGGGTCGCCCCATTCCCAATAGGCCATGCGGTGCAGGCCGCGGGCGCCGAGGCACTGGACATTGCCGAGGCGCGGCTCGGCAGCACGGGGCAGCGTCATTTCATCTGCACCGTGCCGTTCACCGACGCCGTCACCGTTTCCTTGCCGGGCTCGACCGAGAGCGCCTCGCCCTGTGCCGACGCCGGCATCGCGTTCATCCGCGCCATCTGCAAAGGCCGCGGCCCGCTGTCGCCGGCACTGACGTTGACTTCGCGAACGACGAAGCCGGCATAGCCGAACTGCTTCGCGTATTCGGCCGCCGCAGCACGATATTTCGCGATCGCCTGCGCAACGATATCGGCCTCGACACGCTGGCTCGCCTCGCGTGAGAGCCGGTAGCCGACGCGCGCCACCGACATCGTCGTGATGCGGCCGACGAGCTGGCCGATCGCGGCCATGTCGCGGCCCTCGACGATCAGCTCGGCCGAGCCCTGCCAGCCATTCAGGCTCTGGCGGCCGCCGCTCGGGTTGCTCGTGTAGCGCGGGTAGAGCGAGAAGTTGCCGGTCTGCACGTCGACCTGGCCCGGCTTTGCGGCCTTCTTCGCCTCGGCCAGGGCGGTGTCCAGCGCCTGCTTGAGCAAGGCCTGGACAGCGTTGGCATCGCTGCCGTCACGCGCGGTCGAAAACGTGATCGAGAGCAGATCACGCGTGACCTCCGTGCTGGCGCTGGCGCTGAGGCCGAGCACGCCCTCGGTCCGGGCGGCGTCTGCGGCCATGGCCGATCGCGAGGCAAACATGGCGACGACGACGAGCGCAACGAGGGAACGGGGTGACTTCATGATGGATTACCGCAGCATCGGAATTCGAGTTGTAACGGCTGGTCAGGGGTGCCCGGAATGGTCCGCAAAGCCGCGCAGAATCGCCATTGTTACAAATGAGGAAGCGATGAACACGACCGCCAACGCACGCCCCGACCGGATCGTCGTCGTCGACGATGATGCCCGCATTCGCGACCTGCTGCGACGCTACCTGACGCAGGAAGGCTTCGAGGTTTTGCTCGCCGAAGATGCCAAGGCGCTGAACCGATTGCTGACGCGCGAGACGGTGCACCTGATCGTGCTCGACCTCATGCTGCCGGGCGAAGACGGCCTGTCGATCTGCCGCCGCCTGCGCGCTGCCAACGACGTCACGCCGATCATCATGCTCACGGCGAAGGTGGAAGACGTCGACCGCATCGTCGGCCTCGAAGTCGGCGCCGACGATTACCTGCCGAAGCCCTTCAACCCGCGCGAGCTGCTGGCCCGCATCCACGCCGTGCTGCGTCGCCGGCCGCTGATGGAAGCGCCCGGCGCGCCGGCGCTCGATGCCCAGACGGTGACCTTCGGTCCCTTCGTGTTCGACCTCGCTCTGCGCCGCCTCGCGAAAGACGGCGAACAGATCGCTCTGACGACCGGCGAGTTCTCGATGCTGAAAGCGTTGGTCCGCCACCCGCGACAGCCGCTGTCACGCGACAAGCTCGCCCAGCTCGCGCGCGGCCGCGAATTCGAGCCCTTTGACCGCAGCCTCGACGTGCAGATCTCGCGGCTGAGGAAGATGATCGAGCCCGATCCGGCTCAGCCTCGGTACATCCAGACGGTGTGGGGCGTCGGCTACGTCTTCGTCCCCGACGGCGCCGCCTGATGGTGCCCCCACTCTCTCTGCGTTCGCTGCCCCCGACGGGGGCGCGGCCGGCCTTGGGGCGGCCCGGTGGCCGGCCAGGCCTCCCTCGCTGACGCCATCGCCGCCGTGGCGACCCGGACCACAAAGCGATCGTCTTCGAAGCTGCTCTCCGAGCGGCTGAAGCCGCCGCCGAAGGCGCGCGTCAGCAAGAAGTTCGTCGCCCTTAGTCTGTTCTGGCGCACCTTTTTCCTGCTGGCGCTGCTGCTGGCGAGCGGCGTGTTCGCATGGGTGCAAACCTTTCGCGCCCTCGAGTTCGAGCCACGCGCGGTGCAGGCCGCGCAGCAGATCGCGAGCCTCGTCAACCTGACGCGCTCGGCCCTCCTCGCCACCGACGGCATCAACCGCATCGCCATCATCAAGAGCGTGTCGACACTCGAGTCGGTCAAGATCAACCCGCGCGAGCCGGCCGACAAATGGGAGCCGTTCGAGATCGACCGTTTCCAGCGCGTCATCGAGCGCGAGCTGCGCGACCAGCTCGGCCCCGACACCATCGTCGCCAGTTCGATGAACGGCTCGCCGGGTCTCTGGGTCGGCTTCTCGATCGCCCGGGATTCCTACTGGCTGAAGGTCGACCCGACGCGCGTCGGCCCGATGTCGGGCAGCACGATCGCGCTCTGGGTCTCGATCGCGCTGCTCGCCACCGTGCTCGGCTCGGCCGGCATCGCCCGCCTCATCAACCGGCCGCTGAAAGACCTCTCGTTCGCGGCCAGCCGCATCCGCGAAGGCGAATACGACTCGCGTCTCGACGAGACCACCCTGACGAGCGAGATCCGCCAGGTCAACATGGGTTTCAACCGGATGGCGCGCGAGCTCGCGAAGGTGGAGCAGGACCGCGCCGTGATGCTGGCCGGCATCTCGCACGACCTGCGCACGCCGCTGTCGCGGCTCAGGCTCGAAGCCGAGATGAGCGTGCAGGACGAAGAGGCCAAGAGCAACATGGCGATGGACATCGACCAGCTCGACGCCATCATCGACAAGTTCATGGACTACGCACGGCCGGGCGAAGTCAAGCTCATGGCCGTCGATGTCGCCACCATCGTCGAGCGCGAGGCAGCGGCGTTTCGCGACACCAGCCAGATCCGCATCCAGTCGAAGGTGGCGCCCGACACGCGTGTGCTCGCCGACGACGTCGAGCTCGGGCGCGTGCTGCAGAACCTGTTCGAGAACGCCCGCCGCTACGGCCGCTCGACCGAGACCGGCATCGCCCGCGTGATCGTCAGCTACGCCCGCACCGGGCCGTGGGTGATCATCACCGTCCGCGACCACGGCCAGGGCGTCGACCCGAAGAAGCTCGACCAGCTGACAACGCCGTTCTTCCGCGGCGATGCCGCCCGCACCGCCGCCACCGGCGCCGGGCTCGGCCTGGCAATCGTTGAAAAGGCACTGCAGCGCATGGGCGGAACCTTCGACGTCGTCAATGCGGCCGACGGCGGCCTGATCGCGCACCTGCGGCTGAAGCGGGCCCCTTGACGGGGCCGGGGAATTGCGGAAATCGATGCGGAAATCACAGGTCGGCGAGAACGCGCAGGTGCGCTTCCACGCTGCGTGCCAGCGCGCCGAGCGCATAGCCGCCTTCCAGGCACGACACGATGCGCCCGGCGGCATGGCGGTCGGCGACATCGCGGATGCGCCGCGTGATCCAGGCGTAGTCGGCCTCGACCAGCGCCAGTTGCCCCAGCTCGTCCTCGCGGTGGGCGTCGAAGCCGGCCGAGACGAAGACCATCTGTGGGCGAAACGCCTCCAGG
>JAYVNL010000171.1:0-4461 GCA_043758495.1 Rhizobacter sp. | reverse complement strand
CAGAGCGCCGGCGACAAGGCCGAGTTCGAGGGCGGCGAGATCCTCGACCCGAACAACGGCAAGGTCTACAAGTCGAAGATGAAGCTCGTCGAAGGCGGCGCCAGGCTCGACGTGCGCGGCTACATCGGCGTGCCGATGCTCGGCCGCACGCAGACCTGGATACGCGCGGAATGATCAAGGGAGTCACGATGAATCGATTCAACATTCGCAAGGTCGCCGTTCTCGGCGCCGGTGTCATGGGTGCTCAGATCGCCGCCCACCTCGTCAACTGCGGGGTGCCCGTCGTGCTGTTCGACCTGCCGGCCAAGACCGGGCCGAAGAACGGCATCGTCGCCAAGGCCGTCGAAGGACTGAAGAAGCTGAAGCCGGCGCCGCTCGGCGTGGCGGAAGACGCGGGCCTGATCGAACAGGCCAACTACGAAGAGCACCTCGACAAGCTGCGGGAGTGCGACCTGATCATCGAGGCGATCGCCGAGCGCATGGACTGGAAGCTCGACCTCTACACGAAGGTGGCTTCGGCGATCGCGCCGCACGCCATCGTCGCCAGCAACACCTCCGGCCTGAGCATCACCAAGCTTTCCGAGGTGCTGCCGACCGAGATCAAGCCGCGCTTTTGCGGCATCCACTTCTTCAACCCTCCGCGCTACATGGCGCTGGTGGAGCTGATCGCGACGCCGACCACCGAGCCCGAGATCCTCGATCAGCTCGAGGCGTTCGTCATCACTGCGCTCGGCAAGTCGGTGGTCCGCGCCAAGGACACGCCGAACTTCATTGCCAACCGGGTCGGTATTGCCGGCATGCTGGCGACGATGAAGGAGGCCGAGACCTACGGCCTGACCTACGACGTGGTCGACGACCTTACCGGCAAGAAGCTCGGCCGGGCCAGCTCGGGCACCTTCCGCACCGCCGACGTGGTCGGCCTCGACACGATGGCGCACGTGATCAGGACGCTGCAGGACAACCTCAAGGACGATCCGTTCTATGCCAGCTACGCGACGCCTGCCGTGCTGCAGAAGCTGCTCGAAGCCGGTGCCCTCGGCCAGAAGACCGGCGCTGGCTTCTACAAGAAGATCGGCAAGGACATCCTTCGCTACGACGCTGCCACGGGCGACTATGTCGCCGGCGGCGGCAAGGCCGACGAGATCGTCGCCCGCATCCTGAAGAAGCCGCCCGCCGAACGACTGAAGCTGCTGCACGACTCGAAGAACCCGCAGGCGCAGTTCCTGTGGGCGATCCTGCGCGACAGCTTCCACTACGCCGCAGTTCACCTCGGCGATGTCGCCGAGAGCGCGCGTGACATCGACTTCGCGATGCGCTGGGGCTTCGGCACCACGCAGGGCCCGTTCGAGCTCTGGCAGGCGGCCGGCTGGTCGCAGGTGGCGCAGTGGGTGAAAGAAGACATCGACGCCGGTAAGGCGCTCAGCAAGGCGCCGCTGCCGGCGTGGGTGTTCGAGGGGCTTGGCAGCGCCGACGGCGGCGTCCACCGCGCCGAGGGCTCGTACAGCGCTGCGCATGCCCGCTTCGTCGAGCCGAGCCACCTGCCGGTCTATGGCCGCCAGCCGTTTCGCGACAGCGTGTTCGGAAGCGATGCCGTGGCACCGCTGAAGTCGGGCACCGAGGTCTGGAAGAACGACGACGTCCGCGTCTGGTCGCAGGACAGCGCGGTGCTGATCGCCAGCATCACCGCCAAGCTGCATCTCATCAGCCCGGCGGTGGTCGACGGGCTGCTGAAGGCCGTCGAGCTCGCCGAACAGTCGTACCAGGGCCTCGTGATCTGGTCGCCCGACGATGTCTTCTCGGCCGGCGCCAACCTCGAAGCGCTGATGCCGGTGTTCATGAAGAGCGGCGGCAAGGGCATCTTGCCGGAGGTGAAGAAGTTGCAGGACGCGATGCTGCGCATCCGTTACGCCGCCGTGCCGGTGGTGGCTGCCGTTCGCGGCATCGCCCTCGGCGGCGGCTGCGAGCTGGCGCTGTATGCGAGCAAGCGCGTCGCCGCGATGGAGAGCTACATGGGCTTTGTCGAGGTCGGTGTCGGCCTGCTGCCGGCCGGTGGCGGTCTCACGTATCTCGCGCGCCGGGCCGCCGAGATGGCGGGCTCGGCGAGCGCCAACGCCGACATCCTCAAGTTCCTGACCGACGGCTTTACCAGCGCCGCGACGGCACGCGTCGGCACCAGCGCGCCCGAAAACAGGAAGCTCGGCTGGCTGCTCTGGAGCGATCCGATCGTCGCCCACAAGGACGAGCTGCTCCACGTCGCCAGCGCGCAGGCGAAGGCGATGGCCGAGAGCGGCTGGCGATCGCCGGCGCGCGCGCTGTTCCCGGTCGCCGGCCGAAACGCCGTCGCCACGATCAAGGCCCAGCTCGTCAACCTGCGCGACGGCGGCTTCGCCAGCGCCCACGACTTCCACATCGCCTCGCTGATCGCCGATGTCGTGTGCGGCGGCGATGTCGATGCCGGGTCGCTGGTCAACGAGGAGTACCTCATGGCGCTCGAGCGCCAGCACTTCTGCGCCCTGCTCGACCATCCGAAGACGCAGGACCGGATCATGGGCATGCTGCAGACGGGCAAGCCCGTTCGCAACTGAAGAGGACGACGCAATGACCAAGCAAGTGCAGGACGCCTACATCGTCGCCGCCACCCGCACGCCGATCGGCAAGTCGGGGCGCGGCTACTTCAGGAACACGCGGCCCGACGACCTGCTGATCGCGGCGATCCGAAGCGCGATGAAGCAGGTGCCGACGCTCGACCCCGGCGCCATCGAGGACGCGATCGTCGGCTGCTCGTTTCCGGAAGGCGAGCAGGGCATGAACATGGCGCGCATCGCGGTGGCCCTCTGCGGCTTTCCGAAGCCGGTCGGCGGCGTCACCGTCAACCGCTTCTGCGCTTCGGGCCTCACCGCGATCCAGATGGCGGCCGACCGCATCCGGGTCGGCGAGGCCGACGTGCTGATCGCCGGCGGCGCCGAATCGATGAGCCTGGTGCCGATGGGCGGCAACAAGCCGTCGTTCAACCCGGCCGTGTTCGCGCACGACGAGAACGTCGGCATCGCCTACGGCATGGGCATCACCGCCGAGAAGGTGGCTGCGCAGTGGAAGGTGAGCCGCGAAGCGCAGGACGCGTTCGCGCTCGAGTCGCACCTCAGGGCGCTGAAGGCGCAGGCCGCCGGCGAGTTCACCGACGAGACGTGCCCGATCGAGGTCGTGTCGCGCTTCCCGAACCTCGCCAGCGGCGACCAGGGCATGTCGACGCGCACCGTCTCGCTCGACGAAGGTCCGCGCAAGGACACCTCGCTCGAAGGCCTCGCGAAGTTGAAGCCGGTGTTCGCCGCCAAGGGCTCGGTCACCGCCGGCAACAGCTCGCAGACCAGCGACGGCGCCGGCGCCCTCGTCCTCGCCAGCGAGAAGGCCGTCAAGCAGTTCGACCTCAAGCCGCTGGCGCGCTTCGTGAGCTTCGCGGCGCGTGGCGTGCCGCCCGAGATCATGGGCATCGGCCCGATCGAGGCGATCCCGGCGGCCCTGCGTTATGCCGGCCTGAAGCTCGACGACATCGACTGGATCGAGCTCAACGAAGCCTTCGCGGCGCAGTCGCTCGCTGTCATCAACTCGGTCGGTCTCGACGCGAGCAAGGTCAACCCGATGGGCGGCGCGATCGCGCTCGGCCACCCGCTCGGCGCCACCGGTGCGATCCGCGCCGCGACCGTCGTTCACGCGCTGCGCCGCAAGGACCTGCGGTACGGCATGGTGACGATGTGCGTCGGCACCGGCCAGGGCGCGGCCGGCATCTTCGAGCGCGTCTGAGCGCGGTCGGGAAGGAAGAGACATGAGCATCAAGACCGGCATCGTCAACGGCGTCGCGACGATCGAGATCGCGCGCCCCGAGAAAAAGAACGCGCTGACGCGGGCGATGTACATCGCGATGGCCGATGCGCTCGATGCCGCGATGGCCGACGCGTCGGTCCGCGCGGTGCTGATCACCGGCCAGCCGGGCATCTTCACCTCGGGCAACGACATCGACGACTTCACTAGGCGGCCGGCGGGCACCGAGTCGCCAGCCATCGTCTTCATGAAGGCGCTGCTGGCCTGCGACAAGCCGGTCGTCGCGGCCGTGACCGGCGCCGCCATCGGCATCGGCACGACGATGCTGCTGCACTGCGACTTCGTCTACGTGTCCGACGAAGCGCGGCTGGCGATGCCGTTCGTGAGCCTCGGCCTGGTGCCGGAGTTCGCGTCGAGCCTGGTCGTGCCGCTGCTGATGGGCAACGCCCGCGCATCCGAGAAGCTGTTGCTCGGCGATCCGTTCACAGGCGCCGACGCCGTCGACTGCGGCATCGCCAACGCGGTGCTGCCTTCTGCCGAGGTCGCGCCGCACGCCCGCCGCGTCGCCGAGCGCTTCAATGCGCTGCCGCCGGGTGCCGTGCGCGACACCAAGCGGCTGCTGCGGCGGGCCCGCTCGGCGGCCGT
>JAYVNL010000170.1:0-4462 GCA_043758495.1 Rhizobacter sp. | reverse complement strand
GCCACCAAACGCGGGTTGAACAACGAACAGAAAACTCCGTCAGATCAGCAACTTACCAACCTGACCCCGCGCCGTTGCTCGCTTCCCGTACCGTCACTTATTGCACGGAAAACGAGTGGACCCCGTTGGGCACGTCGTGGTTGCTCGCGGTTGCAGACCTCAATGGGACGCTGTTCTATGCGCCTTGTTCTTGATCGGCATCAATCGGAAGAGCCGCGCCAGGAAAGAAGCGCTGTGCGCTCGATGCTCACGGCGGGTCCGCCATGTCATCTGCGGCCCACCAGCGGTGGCTGGCCGCCCTTTGGCGAAGCGAGCACCACTTGGGCGCAAAGGCGCTGACTGCTTGTGCGCTGTGACGCTCATCGCAGAGGCCCTCAGAACGTGATCACCGTCGCTGCCTCTAAGGCGAATCGCGGGCTGGGCGCGCAAAGTCTTCCCGGTCAGGGGCGGTGTAGCGTCTCGTCGACGATGGCAACGCTTCGCAGACCGGCTGGGGCGCCAGCCCAACGCCGGCGCCGCCTCTGGCCTGGGTGAGGCTGCTATCGACCTCGCCGGTCATCTGTCGCAGATCCATCACCTTCTCGCTCAAAACGAGTAGCGAGCCATCAAGTCGAACCGGGACAACTTGCCGGTGTCTCCCACAAAGGTTTTACGCTGGCCGTAGATGTATTCAGCGCCGAGCTCGACGCCTTTGAGGGGCGAATAGATCATGTTGATGAACAGCTCTTGCAGCCGGTGGTTGTCGACCGCGACCGCCGTCGACGCCCTGTTCATGCCGAAAGCCGCCGTGCCGCGCAGCCGTTGGCTGAACGTTCTCGAATAGCCGAGTACGAGACCCTGGTTCCGGTCAAACGAAATCGTTCCATCGGTAGCAATTGCATAGCCGTTCGATCCGTACAGCTGATCCACATCGCCGTCGACGCGGGTGTACTGCGCCATGAGCAGATCCTTGTCGGTCACCTTGTAGTTGCCGCCGACAGCGAATCCGTAGCCACGCCGGGTTTCGGTGGGCGATCGCTTCTCGTGCGTCAACCCGCGAACATCTACCGCACCCCAATCGAAGGTCTGGTCGTAGCGCAGCACGAGTTGCGGCAGGCGCTCGTTGGCACTGTTGATGGCGCCCAGTTGCGCCTGGTCCTGCGGATCTTCCAACGCGATGGTGAATTTGTAGCCGGCCTTGGCGTCGGCGTAGGAATACCTCACCATCATTCGCCGCGAAAACGGCGCGCCGATCGGGCCGTTGAAGTCCACCGTCTCGGGCAGGTCGTCGAGATCCATGAACGTCGACCACGTCTGGCCGATCAGCCAGCCGCCGTACTCGCCGTAGGCGTGGCGCAAACGAATCCGATTGCGATTGTCGCTGCCATAAGAGTAGAAATCCATTTCGAGCTTGGTCTTCAGCTCGCCACCGGGCGCGGGTGTCGATGTTTCGAAACCCAGCCGCGATGTCTCCGCGGTCAGCTTCGTGCGACCCGTCTGCGCGCCGGAGTTGTCGAGCGGCTGAAATGTGAGATCGGTGAAGTTGTCGGTGAGGCTGCTGGCCTTCAGGTCATGGATGGCATGCCCTTCGACATCTCCGTACAGATGGACCGAGGTCTCCGTGCCGGGCACGAGCATCCCTCCCGGGATCGCGCTTGACCGCGTTGCCGTCCGACGGGGATTGCCGGGCTGCTGACTCGGGAGCGCAATGGGTTGGGCGACCTCCTCCGAGGCGGTCACAGGCAGCGCCGTGAGGTTTGTCAGCGGTGCGACCTGTGATGCTGCAGCGGGCGCTGCCACGGCCACCGGCTTTGCCTGAACCTTCTTCAACTCGTCGACTTCAGCACGAAGACGTTTGATTTCAAACCTCAGCTCATCGAAATCCTTGGCAGTCTGCGCGGATGCCGGTCCGACGAGTGCGAACGCGAACGCCGCTGCGAGCAAGGGTCTGGTGTTCATAATTCGTCGTCCTGGTGTCACAACGCGTGGGCGCCGTCGTGGGTGATCTGCGTGCCGGCATCTCCATGCAGCATCGCCTCGATGTCATCAAGCGAACCGATCGCTGCCCGGTGGCCTGTGGTCTGCACGAATTCGCAGGCTGCCGCGACCTTGGGCGCCATCGATCCTGCTGCGAACGACGAGCGAGCAAAGGCGGACGGAGCTGCTCCGCGGACCGCACGCTGCGTTGTCTTTCCGAAGTCGACGTAGACCGCATCAACGTCGGTCGCGATCAGCAGGCAGTCGGCCGACAACTCGCGTGCGAGCAGACCGCTGGACGCGTCCTTGTCGATCACCGCCTCCACGCCGTGCAGATGCGGTCCGCCCTCGGTCGAAACCACCGGAATGCCGCCGCCGCCTCCCGCCACGACGACCGCGCCGTGAGCGAGCAGCCATTGGATCGGCTGCAGCGACAGCACCCGACGCGGTTTGGGAGACGCCACGACCCTACGAAAACCTGCGCCGTCGGCTACCACCGACCAGCCCATGGACTGCGCCAGGCCGTCAGACTCGGCTTTCTCATACACCGGCCCGATCTGCTTGGACGGTGACGCAAACGCGGGATCGTCGGAATCGACTTCGGTGCGCGTCAGCAGTGTGACGACGGTTCGGCCCGGCAACGCGTTGCCGAGTTCCTGCTCCAGCAGATATCCCACCATCCCCTCGCTCTCGGCACCGAGAACATCGAGCGGATAGGTACCACCCTTCGCATAGGCTTGCGCCTGCAGTGCCAGCAGTCCCACCTGAGGGCCGTTGCCATGCGTCACGACCAGTTCGTTGCCCACGGCAATCCGTGCGATCTGTGCTGCGGCGCGCTGCACGTTGGCGATTTGGTTCGCGGCGCTCATCGGTTCGCCGCGGCGCAGCAACGCATTGCCTCCCAGAGCGACGACGATCCTCATGGCGCCAGAGGTGAAGTAGTCATCGACCTAGAGTCGCCACTAGAACCGCCTTGATCGTGTGCATGCGGTTTTCCGCCTGCGTGAACACGATCGACGCCTCGGATTCAAAGACCTCGTCGGTGACCTCGACTGCCGACAGGCCGAACTTCTCGTGCACCATTCGGCCCACTTCCGTCTCCAGGTTGTGATACGCCGGAAGGCAATGCATGAACTTCGCACGCGGGTTGCCGGTCGCCTGCATCAGCTTCGTGTTCACCTGATACGGCAGCAATTGATCGATGCGCTGTTTCCAGACCTCATCGGGCTCGCCCATCGACACCCACACGTCGGTGTAGAGAAAGTCGACGTGGTCGACTGCGGCGACTGGATCGGTCTCAAACGTGGTCCGCGCGCCGGTGCGCGGCGCCAACGCGCGCATGCGGGCAACGAGATCTGCGGGTGGCTGCAGCGCCGCCGGCGCAGCGATGCGGACGTCCATGCCCATTTGCACGCCACCGATCAGCAGGGAGCGACCCATGTTGAAGCGGGCGTCTCCGAGATAGCAGAATGACAATTCATGCAGCGGCTTCTCGCCGAACTCCTGCATCGTCAACAGGTCGGCAAGGATCTGGGTCGGATGCGACTCGTCGGTGAGCCCGTTCCAGACCGGCACGTGCGAGACACGGGCGATCTCTTCGACGACCGTCTGGTGAAACCCCCGGTATTCGATCCCGTCGAACATCCGCCCGAGCACCCGCGCGGTGTCTTTCAGGGATTCGGTGCGGCCCATGTGCGAGCCTGCCGAGTCGAGATACGTGACATGACCGCCCTGGTCGTGAACCGCGATCTCGAACGCGCATCGCGTTCGGGTGGAGGCCTTCTCGAACACCAGCGCGATGTTCTTTCCCTTCAAGCGCTGATGTTCGTTGCCGACGTTCTTGGTGCGCTTGAGCTCGGCCGCGAGGTCGAGCAGGAAGCGTATCTCGCACGGCTCGAAGTCTTCGAGGTCGAGCAGACTGCGGTTGCGGAGGTTGAAGCTCATGGGGTTCCTGACAGTGCAACAACGGCGGGCGGTCGAAGGCTCAAAGCGGGTCGCGCACGATCGGGCAGGCCATGCAGTGGCTGCCGCCTCGTCCCCGGCCGAGTTCGCTGCTCGGGATCGTGATGACCTCAACGCCCGCCTTGCGGAGCAAGGTGTTGGTGTAGGTGTTCCGGTTATAGGAAACGACCACGCTAGGCGCGAGTGCCAGCAGGTTGTTGCCGTCGTCCCACTGCTCCCGCTCGATCTCGTAGGCGTCGCCGCCGGTCGCCACCGTGCGCAGCCGGGCCAGGCCCAGAGCCTCGGCGACGACTTCGAGCAGCCCCTTCGACTCGGTTCGCACGTCCAGGCTCCCCTCTTGCGGTCCCGGCCGCAGGCTGTGCACGCGAACGGCATCCACGACCTCAGGAAACACCGTGACGAGGTCGACATCGCAAAAGCTGAACACCGTGTCCAGATGCATGGCGCCACGCGACTTGGGCAGCTGGGCCGCGAGGACCCGCGTCGCCGCGCCGCGTTCGAATAGCTTTCGCGCCAGCTGGCTCACGCCCTGCGGCGAAGAGCG
>JAYVNL010000169.1:0-4464 GCA_043758495.1 Rhizobacter sp. | reverse complement strand
GTGCATGCGCATCTTTCCGGAGATGTGGCCGAGCACGACATGGCCGTTTTCCAGTTTCACGCGGAACGTGGCGTTGGGCAGATTCTCGAGAATCTCGCCCTGCATCTGAATGACATCGTCTTTCGCCATGCGTTCCGCGTCGGGGGTCCTTCGTTCGATCGTCGTTGGGGTGTTGCGGGAGCGAGCCTCAGCTCGCCTTGAAATTGGCCTTCTTCAGCAGCGACTCGTACTGCTGGCTCATCACGTAGCTCTGCACCTGCGCCCAGAAGTCCATCGTCACGACGACGATGATCAAAAGAGACGTGCCGCCGAAGTAGAACGGCACGTTGTATTTGAGGACGAGAAACTCCGGAAGCAAGCACACCGCCGTGATGTAGATCGCGCCGGCGAGCGTCAGACGGGAGAGGATCCGGTCGATGTGACGCGCCGTCTGGTCGCCCGGACGGATGCCCGGGATGAAGGCACCGCTCTTCTTCAGGTTGTCGGCCGTCTCCCGGCTGTTGAAGACGAGCGCGGTGTAGAAAAAGCAGAAGAAGACGATCGCCGCGGCATAGAGCATCACATAAATCGGCTGGCCTGGGGCGAGCAGCGACGCCAGGTCCTTCAGCCAGCGCAGGCTGTCGCCGGTCGCGAACCAGCTCACCGCCGTCGTCGGCAGCAGGATGATCGACGAGGCGAAGATCGGCGGGATCACGCCTGACATGTTCAGCTTCAGCGGCAAGTGCGACGACTGGCCGCCGTAGACCTTGTTGCCGACCTGGCGCTTGGCGTAGTTGACGAGGATCTTGCGCTGGCCGCGCTCGACGAACACCACCGCGAAGGTCACCGCGAAGACCAGCAGCGTGATGAAGATGGCGGCGACGATCGACATCGAGCCCTGGGTGATGAGGCTGCCGAACTGGCCGAGCGCGTTGGGCAGACCGGCGGCGATGCCGGAGAAGATCAGGATCGAGATGCCGTTGCCGAGGCCGCGCTCGGTGATCTGCTCGCCGAGCCACATCAGAAACATCGTGCCAGCGACCAGGCTCACCACCGCGGTGACGCGAAAGCCAAAGCCTGGCGAAATGACCAGACCCTGCGAGCCTTCGAGCGCGAGCGCGATACCGAGCGACTGGAATAGCGCCAAGCCGAGCGTGCCGTAACGCGTGTACTGCGTGATCTTTCGCCGACCGGACTCGCCTTCCTTCTTCAGGGTCTCGAGGGTCGGCACGACGTAGGTCATCAACTGCATGATGATCGACGCCGAGATGTAGGGCATGATACCCAGCGCGAAAACGGTGAAGCGCGACAGCGCGCCGCCGGAGAACATGTTGAACAGGCTGAGGATGCCGTTCTGCTGGCTCTTGAACAGCTCCTGCAGTGCGTTCGGGTCGATGCCCGGCACGGGTATGTGAGCGCCGACCCGATAGACCACCAGCGCACCCAGCAGAAACAGCAAGCGCCGGCGGAGGTCGCCGAACTTGCCGCTCTTGGCAAGCTGATTCGCTTGGGCGCTCGTTGCCACGTTGCTCGTTCTTCCGCTCAGGCGTCGGTCAGGTGACCGAGCCGCCGGCCGCTTCGATCGCGGCCTTGGCGCCGGCCGTCGCCAAGACGCCGGTCAGCGCGACCTTCATCGACAACTCGCCGCTCTTGATGATCTTGACGACCCGGATCATTTCGCCGATCAGCTTGGCCTGCTTCAGGGTCAGCATGTCGACCTCTGCTGCGCCCAGGCGCTGCAACTCCGACAGCGACACCTCGGCGTTGTACTTGAGCAGGTGCGACTTGAAGCCGCGCTTGGGCAGGCGACGCTGCAGCGGCATCTGGCCGCCTTCGAAGCCGACCTTGTGGTAGCCGCCCGAACGCGATTTCTGGCCCTTGTGACCGCGGCCCGAGGTCTTGCCGAAGCCGCAGCCGATGCCGCGACCGACGCGACGGCGCGCCTTCTTGGAACCCTCGGCGGGCTTGATGCTGTTCAGTTCCATCTCAGAGCACCCTGACGAGGTAAGAGACCTTGTTGATCATTCCCCGCACGGCGGGCGTGTCTTCGAGCGTCGACTCGCTGTTGAGCTTGCGCAGGCCGAGGCCGCGCACGGTGGCGCGATGCGACTCGCGCGTACCGGCAATGCTCTTGACGAGCTTGATCTTCACGGTCGCCGATTCCCTGGTCTTGTCAGTCATCGTGTTTCTTTCGCTGCAGCGTGTTCCGCTCAGCTGGTGATCTGTTCGACCGTGAGGCCGCGCTTGGCGGCGATCTCGGCCGGCGTGCTGCAGTGCTTCAGGCCGTTGAGCGTGGCGCGGACGATGTTGTAGGGGTTCGACGAACCGAGGCTCTTGCAGACGATGTCGGTCACACCCATCACCTCGAAGACGGCGCGCATCGGGCCGCCGGCGATGATGCCGTCGCCCGGTTTGGCCGGCGCCATCAGCACCCGCGAGGCACCGTGCTCGCCGACCACCTTGTGGAAAATCGTGCCGTTCTTCAGCTGCACCTTGATCATGTTGCGGCGGGCCGATTCCATGGCCTTGGTCACCGACACCGGCACTTCCTTGGCCTTGCCCTTGCCCATGCCGACGCGGCCATCGCCGTCACCGACGACCGTGAGCGCGGCGAAGCTGAGCGTGCGGCCGCCCTTGACCACCTTGGTGACGCGATTGACCGCGATCATCTTTTCCTTGAGACCGTCGTCGTTGCCTTCGGTCTGGGCGCGGGGTTGAAACTTTGCCATCGTCTATTCCTGGTTCGCTGGGTGCGTGATCAGAACTGGAGGCCGCCTTCGCGGGCCGCATCGGCGAGCGCCTTGACGCGGCCGTGGTACGCGAAGCCGGAGCGGTCGAAGGCCACCCGTTCGACGCCGGCCGCCTTCGCCTTCTCGGCGATGCGCTTGCCGACGGCCGCGGCAGCAGCGACGTTGCCGCCCTTGCCCGACACCTTGCTGTCGCCCGCCAGTTCCTTGCGCACATCGGCCTCAACGGTCGACGCGCTCGCCAGCACCCGGGTGCCGTCGTCGGAGATGACCGAGGCGTAGATGTGCAGGTTGGTACGGTGGATCGCCAGCCGCGCGACGCGCTGGATGGCGATGCGGACACGGGTCTGCTTCGACCGGCGAACGCGCTTTTCCTGTTTGCTGAACATGTCCGCAGCCCCTTACTTCTTCTTCGTTTCTTTGAGCGTGACCTTCTCGTCGCTGTAGCGGATGCCCTTGCCCTTGTAGGGCTCCGGCGGCCGCAATGCACGAACCTCGGCCGCCACCTGGCCGACGGCCTGGCGATCGAAACCGGAGATCACGATCTCGGTCTGCGTCGGGCAGACGACCTTGACGCCGGCCGGCATGTCCTTGGCGACCGGATGCGAGAACCCGATCTGCAGATTCAGCTTCGCGCCCGCCGCTGTGGCGCGATAGCCGACGCCGACGAGGTTGAGCTTCTTCTCGAATCCCTTGGTGACGCCGCCGACCATGTTGGCGACCAGCGCCCGCATCGTCCCCGACATCGCATCGGCTTCCATCGAGTCGTTGGCCGGCTCGAACATGATCTTGCCGTCTTCCGATCTGATGCGGACCAGCGAGTTGACCGGGCGCGACAGCGTGCCCAGCGAACCTTTGACGCTGATGGTCTCGGCGCTCGTCGTCACGTCCACTCCGGACGGCACGGCAATCGGCATCTTTCCTACGCGTGACATGGCGTTTCCTCTTCCCTTACGACACGTAGCAAAGCACTTCGCCGCCGATGCCGGCCTGGCGCGCCTTGCGATCGGTCATCACGCCCTTCGGCGTGGTGACGATGGCTACGCCGAGCCCATTCATCACGCTCGGGATGTCGTGGCGGCCCTTGTAGACCCGCAGCCCAGGACGGCTGACACGCTCGATCTTCTCGATGACCGGATGTCCGGCGTAGTACTTCAGCTCGATCTCGAGCTCGGGCTTGGCGCCGTCGCCGCGGATGGCGAAATCGTCGATGTAGCCTTCGTCCTTCAGGACCTTGGCGATGGCCACCTTCAACTTGGAAGACGGCATCGTCACCGTCGGCTTTTCGACCATTTGCGCATTGCGAATGCGGGTCAGCATATCGGCGATCGGATCACTCATGCTCATGGAATGGGGCTCCTCGTCCGATTACCAGCTGGCTTTGACGACGCCGGGGATATCCCCTTTGAACGCCAGCTCGCGGATCTTGTTGCGGCCGAGGCCGAACTTGCGAAACGTGCCGCGCGGCCGACCGGTGATTCCGCAGCGATTGCGCTGCCGGGTCGGGTAGGCGTTACGGGGGAGCTTCTGCAGCTCCAGGCGCGACGCGTAGCGCTCTTCGTCCGACTTCTTCGCGTCGTTCGCGGCCGCCTTCAGCTCGGCGTACTTCTTCGCGTACTTCGCGACCAGCATGGCGCGCTTCTTCTCGCGCTCGATCAGGGACTGCTTTGCCACGTTCTATGCCCTTCAGGTCTTGAACGGAAACTTGAACGACGTGAGGAGCGCGCGGCATTCCTCG
>JAYVNL010000168.1:0-4473 GCA_043758495.1 Rhizobacter sp. | reverse complement strand
TCTTGTAGGTGATGTTCACCTTGGCCGCGATCGACTGGCGCACCGCCAGCAGGCCCGAGTGGTAGTAGGTGCCGTCGCCGAGGTTGGCGAAGATGTGCTGCTCGGTGGTGAACGGCGCCTGGCCGATCCAGCTCACGCCTTCGCCGCCCATCTGGCTGAAGGTCACGGTCGAGCGGTCCATCCACACCGCCATGTAGTGGCAACCGATGCCGGCAACGGCGCGCGAGCCCTCGGGTACCTTGGTCGACGTGTTGTGCGGGCAGCCGCTGCAGAACCACGGCGCCCGCTCGCCGGTCGCGGTCGCAGCCGTCGCGCTGACGGTGGCGGCGACGAGGCTTTTTTCCTTGGCGTCGATCAGGGCGACGCGCATCGCCATCGCGGCAGCGATGTCGCCGTCGACGCCGAGCTTGGTGAGCCGCTTGGCGATGGCGCGGGCGATGATCGCCGGCGTGAGATCGGCCTGGGCGCGCAGCAGCCAGTGCTGGGCCGGATTGGCCTGGCTCCACTCGCCGCCGGACTGATCGTTTTCCGATTCGTCGAACTTGCCGAGCACGTTGGGCCGCACGTCGGGGCGCCAGCCGTAGAGCTCCTCTTTCAGCTGGTACTCGATGACCTGGCGCTTCTCCTCGACGACGAGGATCTCCTGCAGCCCTTCTGCGAAGTCGCGTGTGATGGTCGCCTCGAGCGGCCAGACGACGTTGACCTTGTGCAGGCGCAGGCCGATGCGGCGGCACACGTCGTCGTCGAGGCCGAGGTCGTGCAGCGCCTGGCGGGTGTCGTTGTAGGCCTTGCCCGAAGCGATGATGCCGAAGCGGTCGTTCGGGCCCTCGATGACGTTGTAGTTGAGCCGGTTGGCGCGCACGTAGGCCAGCGCCGCGTACCACTTGTAGTCCATCAGCCGCGCTTCCTGCTCGAGCGGCGCGTCGGGCCAGCGGATGTGCAGGCCGCCGGCCGGCATCCGGAAGTCCTCGGGCAGGATGATGTCGACCCGGTCCGGGTCGACCGACACGCTCGACGAAGACTCGACGATCTCCTGGATCGTCTTCATCGACGACCAGACGCCGGCGAAGCGGCTCATCGCGAACGCGTGCAGGCCCATGTCGAGGATGTCCTGCACGCTCGAGGGGAAGAACACCGGCAGGCCGCAGGCCTTGAAGATGTGGTCGCTCTGGTGGGCCGCGGTCGAGCTCTTGGCGATGTGATCGTCGCCGGCGATCGCGATCACGCCGCCGTGCTTCGAGGTGCCGGCCATGTTGGCGTGCTTGAACACGTCGGAGCAGCGATCGACGCCGGGCCCCTTGCCGTACCAGATGCCGAACACGCCGTCGACCTTCCGGGTCTCGGGGTAGAGATCGAGCTGCTGGGAGCCCCAAACGGCGGTGGCGGCGAGCTCTTCGTTGACACCCGGCTGGAACACGATGTTCTGCGCCGCGAGGTGCTTCTTGGCCGCCCACAGCGCCTGGTCGTAGCCGCCGAGCGGCGAGCCGCGGTAGCCGCTGATGAAGCCGCCGGTGTTGAGACCGAACATCGCGTCGCGCTTCTTCTGCAGCATCGGCAGCCGCACCAGCGCCTGCACGCCGCTCATGAAGGCACGGCCGGAATCGAGCACGTACTTGTCGTCGAGCGTGACGCTCTCGAGCGCCTTGCGGATGTCGTCGGGAAGGGGGGCGTTCATCGTGTTCGTCACTCCGGTCGGAAGCTGCTGCGAGAGTCGTGCGCCGGCCCGGCTCGTGACCCGGCGGCCCATGCCGGAAGTGTAGGCACTTGGCGCCGCTGGCAGACCGCCGGGGCAAAGCAAGAACGGTTGCTCACGAAGCGCCAGGCGGCGGCGGCATCGGGCTGCGTGCGGATGCGAACACGTTGTCACCGGCGCGCGAGAGGTCGCACTTCAGCACCGAAGGCTCCCGTCACCATGACCGGGAACGCTGCTCATCCGCGCCGGCTTCAAAAGCCGGTCGCGAACATCACCACGACCGCCACGGCCATCACCGCCGTCGCCGCCCAGCCGAAAAAGCGGTGCCTCAGCGAGACGGTGAAGGCGCCCATCAGCCGCTCCGACTGCCCGATCAGCATCAGCACCGCCATGATCGGCACCGAGATCACGCCATTGACGACCGCGCTCCAGACCAGCGCCTTGATCGGATCGATCTCGAAGAAGCCCATCGCCGTGCCGATGCCGGTGGCCGCGATGATGATGAGATAGAAGCCGCGTGCTTCGCGAAAGCCTTTCGAGAGGCCGGCGCGCCAGCCGAACAGCTCGCTCACCGCATAGGCGGCCGAGCCGGCCAGCACCGGCACCGCCAGCAGCCCGGTGCCGACGATGCCGCCCGCGAACACCGCGAATGCAAACTCGCCGGCGACCGGCCGCAGCGCCTCGGCGGCCTGCGCCGAGGTCTGGATGTTGACGATGCCGTGCTCGTTGAGCGTGACCGCCGTCGCGATCACGATGCAGAGCGCGATCACGTTCGAGAACACCATGCCGACGATGGTGTCCTGGCGGATGCGCGAGAGGTGCTCCACGATGTAGGCCCTGTGCGTGCGCAGTTCCTGCGCCTCCGGGCGGCGCCGGCCGTCTTCGACTTCCTGGCTGGCCTGCCAGAAAAAGAGATACGGGCTGATCGTGGTGCCGAGCACGGCCACGACCATGGCGGCGTAGTCCTTTACCGTCGTTCCCGGTGCGAGGTTGGCCCACGGCCGAATCGATTCTGCGAGCACCTGCTTCCAAGGCACCGAAACGGCGAGGATCACGGCGACGTAGGCGAACAGCGTCAGCGTGAGCCACTTGAGGACACGCACCGTGCGCTCGTACGAGAAGGCCACCTGCATGCCGATGCACAAGGCGCCGAATCCGATCACGTAAAGGGGCTGCGGCCCGCCGGCGAGCAGCTTGAAGCCCTCGGCCATGGCGGCCACGTCGGCCGCGATGTTGATCGTGTTGGCGACAACGAGCAGACCGATCAGCACGGTGGTGAGCCAGCGTGGGCAGATTGCGGCGATGTTGGTGGCCAGGCCCTGGCCGGTGACGAAGCCGATGCGCGCCGAGAGCATCTGGATGCCGATCATCAGCGGCGTGGTCAGGAAGAGGGTCCAGACCAGCGCGAAGCGGAACTGCGCGCCGGCCTGCGAGTAGGTGGCGATGCCGCTCGGGTCGTCGTCGGCGGCGCCGGTGATGAGGCCCGGGCCGAGGCGGCTCGTGAACTGGCGGTCGGCGGCGGGTGTCATCGCCGATCATGCGCCGCGGCCCCGGCCGCACGGTCCGCGAATCAGCCGGCGCTCGGTGGAGCAGCCGCCTCCTCGCCTTCCGGCAGGTGGATCAGGCCGTTGTTGTAGTCGTACTCGAAGACCTCGCCGTAGCGGCCCCATTCGATCGCGGTGCGCAGCACGCGCTCGGCTTCGGCGCCGTCGAGGCTTTCGCTCAGCAGGCGAATGAAGGGCTCCTCGGGCAGCTCGCCGGAAGGCTCCTGCTCGAGGCTGTTGCGGATGTGCGCGGCCAGCGGCACGTGCGCCAGCAACTGTTCGCCGAAGAGGTGTTGGCGCTCGGCATGATCGCCCGCCACGTAGCGCTCGCCGGTTGGCGTGAGGTGGAGGTCGCCGTCGGCCACGCGGGCGAGCTGCAGCAGCGACAGCGCCTGTGCCAGCGGCAGCAGCTCGTCATCGGTGAGCTCGGTTTCCTCGGCGAGCTTGGGCAGGTCGGCCCGCCCGCCGAAGGGTTCGCCGGCGAGCAGCTCGAGCAGGCCCTCCATGCGACCGATGTCGGCCTCGGGCAGGCGCTCGGCGAGCACGGGTGCGTGCTGCTCCTCGGCGGGCCGGCCGATGCGGCCGCTGCCAGCCGTCATGAGCGCATAGACCTCGTCGATCATGCGGCGCACGTCGGGGTGCTCGGGGTGGCGCGGCCGCGGCAGGTTCACCGCCAGCTGGAAGCGGACGCGGCCCGGGTCGCTCGCGAAGATCAGCACCCGGTCGGCCATCAGCACCGCTTCCTCGATGTTGTGCGAGACGACCAGGATCGCCTGCGTCGGCATCGCCTTCGTGGTCCACAGCTCGAGGATGTCTTCGCGCAGGCGCTCGCCGGTGAGCACGTCGAGGGCGGAGAAGGCCTCGTCCATCAGCAGCACCTCGGGCTCGACGACGAGCGCGCGCGCGATGCCGACGCGCTGGCGCATGCCGCCCGAGAGCTCGCGCGGCAAAGCGCCCTCGAAGCCGGTCAGGCCGATGAGCTTGATCGCCCACTCGGCACGCCGCGTACGCTCGGCCGCCACGACGCCGCGCGCCTCGAGCCCGAGCTCGACGTTCTGCTGCACCGTGAGCCACGGGAAGAGGGCGAACGACTGGAAGACCATGCCGATGCCGCGCGCCGGGCCGTAGAGCGGCTGATCGCGGTAGCGCACCTCGCCGCTGTCGGCGCGGATCAGGCCGGCCATGATGCGCAGCATGGTCGACTTGCCCGAGCCGCTCTGGCCGAGCAGCGACACG
>JAYVNL010000167.1:0-4475 GCA_043758495.1 Rhizobacter sp. | reverse complement strand
CCTCGGCGCCCGCGACGACGCGGCGGCCATGCAGGCCCTGGTCCCTAACTGGCACTTCGACGCCAAGCGGCCGGCGCTGGTGCGCTGAGCCGATCCCTCACGAACCGAAAGGCAATCCCATGGTCATGCGCCGCACCGCCTTGCTGGCTGCCCTCGCTGCCCTCGCTGCCGTCTTCGCCGCCGTGTCGACCGGTGCGCTGGCACAGGCCTGGCCCGGCAAGACAATCCGCATCGTCGTTCCCTACACGCCGGGCGGCTCGTCGGACATCATCGCCCGCGCCATCGCCCAGCCGCTCTCCGAGGCGCTCAAGCAGAGCGTGATCGTCGAGAACAAGCCGGGCGCCAACGGCAACACCGGCACCGACCTGGTCGCCAAGTCGCCGGGCGACGGCTACACGCTGCTGCTCTGCGATGTCGGCGCGCTCGCCATCACGGCCTCGGTCTACGCGAAGCTGCCGTTCGATCCGGGCAAGGACCTGCGCGGCGTGACGATGCTGGCCTACTCGCCGCATCTGCTCGTCGTCCACCCGTCGGTGCCGGCGAATTCGCTCAAGGAGCTGGTCGCGTACTCGCAGGCGAACCAGCTCGACTTCGCCGTCACCGCCATCGGCAGCGCGCCGCACGTGGCCGGCGTGGCGGTCGAGAAGGCGACGAAGGCGAAGTGGCAGTACATCCCGTACAAGGGCGGCTCGCAGGCCATCGCCGACACCATCGCCGGGCAGACCCAGGTGCTCATGAACGGCATGCTGGCGACGCTGCCTTTCGTGCAGTCGGGCAAGCTGAAGGTGCTCGGCGTCTCGAAGGCGACGTGGGTGCCGCTTCTGCCCGACGTGCCGACCCTGGCCGAGCAGGGCATCCCCGGCTTCGAGTCGGGCACCTGGCAGGGCCTGCTGGTGCCGGCGAGCACGCCGAAAGACGTGGTTGCTCGGCTCTCCGCTGAGTTGACCCGCATCATCCGTTGGCCCGAGGTCCGCTCGCGCCTCACCGCGCAGGGCGCCGAGGTGCACACGATGTCGCCAGCCGACTTCGCCAATTTTTTTGAGCGCGAGCAGAAGCGCTGGGCGGTGGTGGTGGCGAGCGGCGGCGTGAAGATCGACTGACTCCGGGCACCTCATGATCACCACCGACCCCTACCGCGCCTTTCCGAACTCGTTCAAGCGGCGCCTGCTCGCCGGCGAGACACTGATCGGCTGCTGGTGCTCGCTCGCCAACCCGATCACCACCGAGGTGCTCGGCATCGCCGGCTTCGACTGGCTGCTGCTCGACGGCGAACATTCACCGAACGATGTCGTCACCTTCATCCCGCAGCTGATGGCGCTGAAGGACAGCGCCAGCGCGCCGATCGCCCGGCCGGCCTCGAACAACCCGGTCGAGATCAAGCGGCTGCTCGACGCCGGCTTCTACAACTTCCTGATCCCGATGGTCGAGAGCGCCGACGAGGCGCGCCGCGCCGTCGCGGCGACCCGCTACCCGCCGCGCGGCGTGCGCGGCGTGTCCACTTCGCAACGCAGCAACCGCTACGGCACGGTGCCCGGCTACTTCGCCGGCATCGACGAGCAGATCTGCGTGCTGGTGCAGATCGAGAGCAGGAAGGGCCTCGATGCAGCGGCGGAAATAGCCTCGGTCGACGGCGTCGACGGCGTCTTCATCGGCCCGGCCGACCTCTCTGCTGCGGTGGGCCACCTCAACGACGCTGGCCATCCGGAGTCGCAGGCCGCCATTGCCGCCGTGTTCGCCGCGGTCAAGGGCGTCGGCAAGGCGATCGGCATCCTCGCCCCGGTCGACGCCGACGCGCGGCGCTACCTCGAGATGGGGGCGCGCTTCGTCGCCGTCGGCAGCGACCTCGGTGTCTTTCGCAACGGCACGCAGGCGCTGCGCGATCGCTTCCCGCACTCGAGCTGACCGGGCGGCCGCGGCCTACGCCAGGCCGATGCGCCGGGCGCCTTCGCGAAAGAGCGCCTTCGCCTCGGGCTCGAAGCGAAAGGTGTCGGCGAAGTCGTCGAACCGGTAGCCGGGCACGGCGGCATGGATGCGGGCCGCGAACGCCCGCCCCTCGTCGAGCCGGCCGGCGAGCGCCAGGCAGTTTGCGGCGATGGCCTGGATGTGCACATGCGCGTTCGGGCGCGCCGCCGCCTTGACGGCGCAGTCGACCGCCTCGTCGTGCCGGCCGAGGCGCGCCAGTGCCATGGCGCGTGAGCCGAGGATGCCGAACAGGAGCGGGTCGAACGGGCTGAGGCGACGCGATTGATCGGCAAAGCCGATCGCGGCCTCGGGGTCGCCCGACTGGCTGTGAATGAAGGCGAGCGTGTAGTGACCGAGCGCGAAGTTAGGGCTCAGGCCCACCGCCGTCTCGAGTTCGAGCAGCGCCGGGTCGCGTTCGTCGCGCAGCCATAGCGCGCGGCCCATGGCCCAGTGCGCGGCCGGATCGCGCTCGTCGGCGAGCAGGCTGTCGGCGGCGGTCGCGAAAGCGCGGTCGCTTTCGTGCCTGCGGTCGGCCCAGTGCTGGAACGCGTTCTGGAAATGGGTGAACGACAAGCCCGCGTGCGCGCGCGCGAAGGTCGGATCGAGACGGACGGCCATCGCGAAGAAGCGGCCAGCCTCGACGTTGGCGTCCCGGTTGAAGCGGTACATGTGCCACAGGCCCCGATGGTGCGCTTCCCAGGCGTCCAGCGAGCTTGGCGGGCGCAGGATGGCGCGGCTGCGCTCGGTCGCCTCGATCTCGCTGGCGATCGAGGCGACGATACGGTTGCCGATTTCGTCGAGCACCGTGAAGGCATCGTCGCGCGTCTGGTCGAACACCTCGGCCCAGACGACGCGGGCGGTCCGCGTCTCGGCGAGCTCGACGTTGACGTGGAGGCGCGCGCCCGGCGTGCGGACGGAGCCGGTCACGATGTAGTCGACGTTCAGCGTCCGGCCGGCCTCCTCGGCGCCGACGCGTCGCCCGTCGAGGGCGAAGACGGTGCCCTGGGCGATGACGAAAAGGCTGCGCAGCTTGGCCAGGCGAGTGATGACGTCGTGGGCGAGGCCGTCGGCGAGGCCGCCGCGGAGGACGTCGCCCTCACCCTGGTCGACGAACGGCATCACGGCGATCGAGGCGCGACGCGCGGCGGCCGGCAGGGCCACCGCGGCCGCCTCGCCCCGGCTCGATGCCTTCGCCTGCGCCCAGGCGTCGCGGACCGGCCGCCAGTCCAGGCCTTCCGCCTCGAAGCGGCGCGCCGTCGCTTCGACGTGCTCGTTGCCTTCGTGGCGCTGGCCTCGCCGTGCGAGCGTCTGCAGCAGGATCTCGTGGGCGCGCCGGTCGAAGGGAGCGAGCTCGAGCCACTTCTCGAGATGGACGACGCCGTCTTCGCCCACCGCCTGCCCGCAGCCGACTAGGCGCTCGAGGACGGCGACATGGCAGCCGCGCAGCCGGCGCCGCTGTGCGATCAACCAGCCGTTGAACTGCGGGCTGCGCTCAATCTCCATCCCTTCGAGAAAGTCGCCGGCGAAGAGCCCGGCAAGCGATCGCAGTCGGGCCAGGTCGATGCCGGCGAGGCCGGCCTGCAGGGCCTGGCCGATCTCGACGACGTCGACGAAGGCGCCCTCGAGGTCGAGCCGCACCGTGTCGCCAGTGCTCTCGAGCCGGCGCCGCTCAGCGCTGTCGACGGTCGTCCTGGCCTTGCTGAGGCACCAGCGCAGCTCGCCGCGCGGATCGTTGACGATGTCGCCGAGCAATTCGCACAGGTGGGCGCGAGTCGCCGGTCGCGGCGCGAGCGCCAGGTAGGCAATCAGGCCGCGCACCTTGCGCGAGGCCGGCAGCGCCTGGACGGCGCCGACGCGCCGGACCGTCATCGGCCCGAGCAGGCGCAGGTCGAGGGCCGGCATCGATTCCACGCCGGCTACCACGCCCGCCACCACGCCACGCGCCTACCTTGAAGAACCCCACCCGACCGGACCACGCACATGCAGACTGCCATCCCCACCGCGACGCCACTCCAGGCGCCCGTCGCGGCCGATCTTGCCTCCCTCAAGGCCCGTCAGCAAGGGGCCTGGTCGTCGGGCGACTACGCCGTGGTCGGCACCACCTTGCAGATCGTCGGGGAGACGCTTTGCGAGGCGCTCGACCTGCGTGCCGGCGAGTCGGTCCTCGACGTCGCCGCCGGCAATGGCAACGCGTCGCTCGCGGCGGCACGGCGCTGGTGCCAGGTGACCGCCACCGACTACGTGCCGGCCCTGCTCGAGCGCGCCCGCGAGCGCGCCGCCGCCGAGCGGCTTGACATGGCCTTTCGCGAGGCCGACGCCGAAGCGCTGCCCTTCGGAGACGCGAGCTTCGATGTCGTCGTCTCGACTTTCGGCGTCATGTTCACGCCGGACCAGGAGAAGGCAGCGGCCGAGATGCTCCGCGTCTGTCGTCCCGGCGGCAGGATCGGCCTGGCCAACTGGACTCCCGAAGGCTTCATCGGCCAGCTCTTCAAGACGATCGGCCGCCATCTGCC
>JAYVNL010000166.1:0-4491 GCA_043758495.1 Rhizobacter sp. | reverse complement strand
CCGAGAAGACGCGGCCGATCATGCTCAGGCTCGCCGCCGGCGCGGTCGCGCAGCGCGGCGGCGAGGCGACGGCGCAGGACGTGCTGCGCGCCCTCGACATCCCCGGCCTCTACAGCCTCGAGATCGCGAGCCTGCAGCCGGCCATCGTCACCGGCGAGAACGGTGAGCCGGAGCATGTGCTGCACGTGACGACGTCGATGCCGGTTCACGAGCGCGAGGTGGCACGCGTCGTCCAGGCCTGGCTGCTGCCGGCGTCGAGCAACGAGAAGGAAAGCCCGGACGAGAAGTTCGACTGGTCGGCCGAGCCGGCCGCGGTGACCGACGCCGTGATGAAGCGAGCGAAGAAGCAGCCGCTGCAAGCGATCGCGAGCGAGCGCGAAGTCAGCGCCATGACGAGCTTTCGCATGCCCGAGGCCGAAGGCGGCCGCTATCTGCTGGTGCGGGTCGCCAAGGGGCTGAAGACGCCGGGCGGCTATCAGCTCGGCACTGCGCGGCAGGATGTGCTGCTGATCAAGACCTTCGCGCCCGAGCTGAAGATCGTCGGCCAAGGTGCGCTGCTGGCGCTCTCGGGCGAAAAGAAGCTGCCGATCCTGATCCGCGACCTGCCCGGCGTGCGCATCGAGATCGGCCGGCTGCTGCCGCGCCAGTTGCAGCACCTCGTGACGCAGAGCAACGGCGACTTCGCGCACCCGCAGTTCAGCGGCAGCCTGCAGTCCGACAACCTCGTCGACCGCTTCGAGCGGGAGCTGCCGCTGCAGCTGACGCCCGGCAAGGCGCACTACGAGACCGTCGACTTCGGCGAGTACCTGCACAAGGACGCGCAGGACCGGCGCGGTGTCTTCCTGCTCAAGGTGCAGGGCTTCGATCCGAAGGCGAAGAAGAAGGCGGAAGGCGAAGCCACGACCGAAGCAACCGAGCCCGAGTCAGACCAGGAGTCCGGCAACGAACAATCGCCGGAAGGCAACGCCGAAAGCGGCGACCCCGCGGCGCAGACCGACCAGCGCCTGGTCATCGTCACCGACCTCGGCATCATCGCGAAGAAGTCGCTCGACGGCAGCCGCGACGTCTTCGTGCAGAGCACCGCCACCGGCCAGCCGGTGACCGGCGCGCTGGTCGAGGTCTGGGGTCGCAACGGCGTCGTGATCGCGTCGCAGAGCACCGACGCGACCGGCCGTGCCGCCGTGCCCAACCTCGCGGCCTACCAGCGCGAGAAGACGCCGGTCGTGTTCGTGGTCAGGAAGGACGGCGACCTCAGCTTCCTGCCCTTCAACCGCGGCGACCGCACCCTCGACATCTCGCGCTTCGACGTCGGCGGCCTGCGCTCGGCCGGGGTGCCGAACCAGATGACGGCCTACGTATTCAGCGACCGCGGCATCTACCGGCCCGGCGACACCATGCACATCGCGATGATGGTCAAGGCCGGCACCTGGGCGACGTCGCTGCGCGACCTGCCGCTCGAAGCCGAGATCATCGACGCGCGTGGCCTGAGCGTGCGCCGCGACAAGCTCAAGCTCGGCCCCGGTGGCGCCGCCGAGATCGCCCACACCACGCAGGACACGTCGCCGACCGGCAACTACACCGTCAATCTCTACCTGCCGCGGCAATCATCGCCCGGCGCGCCCGACGTGCAGGGCCTGCTGCTCGGCAGCACCACGGTGAAGGTGCAGGAATTCCTGCCCGACCGCACCAAGGTCGTCGTCAAGCTGAGCCGCGAAGCGACCGAAGGCTGGGTCAAGCCGCAGGACATGAAGGCGATGGTCGACGTGCAGAACCTGTTCGGCACCGCCGCGCCCGATCGCAAGGTCGAAAGCACGCTGACGCTGAGCCCGGCCTTCCCGGTCTTCAAGGCCTGGGCCGCCTACACCTTCTTCGACCCGCAGCGTGCCAAGGACAAGCAGGTCGACGAGCTCGGCAGCATGAAGACAACCGCCGACGGCCTCGTTGAATTCGACCTGCGCCTGGCGCGCTTCGCCTCGGCGACCTACCAGGTTCACGTGCTGGCGCGCGCCTTCGAGCCCGAGGGCGGCCGCAGCGTCTCGGCCGAGGCGCAAACGCTCGTGAGCGACATGCCCTACCTCGTCGGCGCCAAGGTCGACGGCGACACCGGCTACGTGAGCAAGGGCGCCGCGCGCCTCGCCACGCTCATCGCCATCGACGCGACCGCCAGGAAGATCGCCGTCGCCGACCTGAGAATGGTGCGCGTCGAGAACAAGGTGCTGTCGGTGCTGGTCAAGCAGGACAGCGGCCTCTACCGCTACGAGTCGCGCCGCAAGGAAGCCGTGCTCGACGAGAAGCCGTTCGCGCTCGCCGCCGCCGGCACGCAGCTCCCTCTCGCCACCGACAAGCCCGGCAACTTCGCCTACGTGCTGAAGAACGCCGACGGGCTCGAGCTCAACCGCGTCGAGTACAGCGTCGCCGGCAACGCCAACGTGTCGCGCTCGCTCGACCGCAACGCCGAGATGCAGCTCACGCTCGACCGCAAGGACTACGAGCCGGGCCAGGAGATCAAGGTCAGCGTGCGCGCGCCCTACGTCGGCGCCGGCCTGATCACGATCGAGCGCGACAAGGTCTACGCCCACGTCTGGTTCAAGGCCGACAAGACCGCCTCGGTGCAGACGATCACGGTGCCCAAGGAGTTCGAGGGCACCGGCTACGTCAACGTGCACTTCGTGCGCGACCCGGCCTC
The DNA here is from genome assembly GCA_043758495.1 of Rhizobacter sp. Taxonomy (GTDB): domain Bacteria; phylum Pseudomonadota; class Gammaproteobacteria; order Burkholderiales; family Burkholderiaceae_C; genus Schlegelella_A. The sequence goes on along the minus strand of JAYVNL010000166.1, from coordinate 1,805 downwards.
CGACGAGATCTACATGAGCCCGCTCTCGCACGGCATCGCGCCGTTCGCGACCAGCCTCGGCAAGCGCAGCGCCGACCTGACGCTGACGAGCACGGAGCTCGTCAAGCCCGGCCAGGTCGTGAAGATCAAGCTGACCAGCGCGACGCCGACGCGGGCCGTGGTGTTCGCGGTCGACGAAGGCATCCTGCAGGTGGCGCGCTACAAGACGCCCGACCCGCTCAAGCACTTCTTCCAGAAGCGCGCCCTCGAGGTCGGCACACTGCAGACGCTCGACCTGATCCTGCCCGAGTTCAAGAAGCTGATGGCGGGTGCCGCGCCCGGCGGCGACGGCGAGGGCGAGCTCGGCAAGCACCTCAATCCGTTCAAGAGGAAGCGCGACAAGCCGGTGGCGTGGTGGTCTGGGCTGGTCGATGTCAACGGCAGCCGCGAGTTCAGCTACACGGTGCCGGAGAGCTTCAACGGCAGCCTGCGCGTGATGGCGGTGGCCGTGAACGACGAGACCACGGCGTCGCGCAGCACCGGCACCGTCGTGCGTGGCGACATGGTGATCCTGCCGAACGCGCCGCTGGCGATGGCGCCGGGCGACACGGTCGAGGTCGGCGTCGGCCTCGCCAACAACATCGCCGGCTCCGGCAACGCGGCGCCGATCGCGCTGACGCTGACGGCGTCGGGCGGGCTCGAGGTGGTGGGCGACGCGACGCAGACGCTCAAGGTCAACGAACGCGGCGAGGCGACGACGAAGTTCAGCGTCCGCGCCAAGGCCGGCGCACAGACGATGCTCGGTTCGTCGCCGCTGGTGTTCACGTCGGCGCACAAGACCTTCAGTGCGCGCCTGGCCACCGAGGTCAGCGTGCGGCCGGCGTCGCCGTTCGTCACGCTGGTTCAGGCCGGCAGCTTCCGGCGCGCCGGGGAGCTGGTGAGCCAGGCCGACCTCTATCCGAACTTCCGCAAGAGCGATGTCGCGGTGTCGGCGGCGCCGTGGGCGTTCGCGACCGGCCTCATGCAGTACCTCGAGGTCTACCCGCACGGCTGCACCGAGCAGATCACGAGCCAGACCTTCCCCGCCGTGCTGCTGATGAACCGGGCCGAGCTGCTGAATGAGCTGTCGCGCGGCCGCACTGCCGAACAGGGCCCGATGCCCGACGGCCGCAAGACCTTCGAGCGCTACCTCGTGCAGCTGCGGACGCGGCAGACGGCCGACGGCGGCTTCGCGCTCTGGCCCGGCGCCGGCGCCGATCCGTTCGCGACGCTCTACGCGCTGCACCTGCTCGTCGAGGCCAAGGACCACAAGCTGCCGGTGCCGCCGGACCTCGTCGCCAAGGCCAACGTCTACCTGCAGAGCTGGCTCGGCAGCGGCGACACCACGGTCGACGGCTGGCGCCAGCGCAGCCAGGCCGCCTACCTGCTCACGCGCCAGGGCATCGTCGCGCCGGCCGTGCTCGCCAACCTGCGAGAGGCATGGCGCGCCCAGAAGGCTCAGGGCTGGGGCGACGACCTCGGCGCCGCCTACCTCGCAGCGAGCTACCAGCTCGTCAAGCAGGAACAGGTCGCCAACGAGATCCTGCAGCCGGTGTGGGCGGGGCTGATCGAGCGCACCGAGAAGGGCCAGCGCCGCAATGTCTGGGGTGCCTACTACGACCCGCTGGTCCACGACAGCATGTTGCTGCATCTGGTGGCGCGCCACTTCCCGGCGCGGCTGAAGACGCTGCCGCCGGCGGCCTGGGAGCGCATGGGCGCGATGGTGAAGGACGGCTGGTACAACAGCCTGTCGTCGGCGACGATGCTGCTCGCGGTCGACGCCTACT
>JAYVNL010000165.1:0-13542 GCA_043758495.1 Rhizobacter sp. | reverse complement strand
AGGAGCTGATCCGAAAGCACGTTTCGCGCGACTACTGGGAGGTGCGCGCGACCTTCGCCGTCGGCGCCGGCGAGTACGAGGGCAAGTGGTTCGACCCGAAGTGGAAGAAGAATCCGGACGACAACGAACTGCGCTCGGACCGGCTCTGGAACGAGGCCGCAGCCTTCGCCATCGCCGAAGCGACGCGGGGCCAGCCGGCCACCGTCAGCGAGGAGGCCAAGCCGAGCACCCAGGCGCCGCCGACGCTCTACGACCTGACAAGCCTGCAGCGCGAGGCCAACTCGCGCTTCGGCTTCTCGGCGCGGACCACGCTGTCGATCGCGCAGGCGCTCTACGAGAAGCACAAGGTCCTGACCTACCCGCGGACGGACAGCCGCGCCCTGCCCGAGGACTACCTCGCAGTGGCCAGGGACACCGTGGCAATGATCTCGAAGGAAGACCTGCCGGGTCCGCTGCGCGCCCTTGCGGTGCATGCGAAGACGGCGATCAGGGAGGGCTATGTCAAGCCCTCGAAGAAGATCTTCGACAACGCCAAGGTCTCCGACCACTTCGCGATCATCCCGACGCTGCTGCCACCGAAGAGCCTGTCGGAGATCGAGGCCAAGCTCTACGACATGGTCGCCAAGCGCTTCCTCGCCGTGTTCTTCCCGTCGGCGGAGTTCATGGTGACGACGCGGATCTCGATCGTCGGCCAGGGCGCTGCCGAGCACCGCTTCCAGACCAACGGCAAGGTCATGGTCAAGCCGGGCTGGCTCGCGGTCTACGGCAAGGAAGCGCAGGAAGACGACGCCAACCTCGTCGCCGTCGCCAGGGGCGAGACGGCGCGCACCGAAAGCGTCGACGTCAAGGCGCTGAAGACGAAACCGCCGGCGCGCTACACCGAGGCGACGCTGCTGTCGGCGATGGAAGGTGCCGGCAAGCTGATCGACGACGACGAGATGCGCGAGGCGATGGCCGAGAAGGGTCTCGGCACGCCGGCCACGCGCGCCGCCACCATCGAAGGCCTGATCTACGAGAAGTACATCCACCGCGAAGGTCGCGAGCTGGTGCCCGGCGCCAAGGCGTTCCAGCTTATGACGCTGCTGCGCGGCCTCGGCGTCGAGGACCTGACCAAGCCCGAGCTGACCGGCCAGTGGGAGTTCCAGCTGGCCGAGATGGAGAAGGGCCGGCTTGAGCGCGAGACCTTCATGCGGAGCATCGCCGAGATGGCCGAACGCATTGTCAGGAAGGCCAAGGAGTACGACCGCGACACCATCCCCGGCGACTACGCGACGCTGGCTGCACCTTGCCCGAACTGCGGCGGCACGGTGAAGGAGAACTACCGCCGCTATACCTGCATCGGCTTTCCCACCGGCAAGGCGGGCGACAAGGCGCACACGCCGGTCGAGGGCTGCAGCTTTTCGATCAGCAAGATCCCGGGCAGCCGCGCCTTCGAGCCGGCCGAGGTCGAAGCCTTCCTGAGCGACAAGCGCATCGGCCCGCTCGAGGGCTTCCGCTCCAAGGCGGGCTGGCCGTTCACCGCCGAGTTGAAACTGGTGCGCGACGAGGAGCTGAACAACTGGAAGCTCGAGTTCGATTTCGGCGAAGACGCCAAGCGCGAAGGCGAGTCGGGCGAGCCGGTCGACTTCGGCGAGCAGGAGCCGCTCGGAAAGTGCCCGAAGACGCAAGGCAACGTCTTCGAGTTCGGTACCAACTACGTCTGCGAGCACTCGGTCGGGCCAGCGACGACCTGCGATTTCAAGAGCGGCAAGGTGATCCTGCAGCAGGCCGTGGCGCGCGAGCAGATGACCAAGCTCCTTGCCAGCGGCGCCACCGACCTGTTCGAGGGCTTCGTCTCCAACAAGACGCGGCGCAAGTTCAAGGCGCGGCTCGCCTGGGATGCGAAGGAAGGCAAGGTCGTGTTCGCGTTCGAGCCGCGGGCGCCGAAGGTGCCGGCGAAGAAGGCTGCCGGCAAGGCGGCGGCGAAGAAATCGGCGGCGTGAGCGCGGCGCTGTCCGACGGACTCGACGGACGGCTGCGCTCACACTCGAACTCGTTGCGCCGCATGGCGCACGCTGAGGAGGCATCGATGAAATCTCTTCCCCGCATCGCCCTGGCGATGATCGCAGCCAGCCTGCACTTCGCAGTCGCCGCTCAGGCTCCGGTCACAGAGAAGAACCCGCCGCGTCGGCTGCCACCGACGGGATCGCAGAGCGCCGACATTCCGGCTGGCGTCGATACCGGCTCGCCATCGACGAGCAATGCCATGCCGCTCGGCACGCCGGTGCCACCGGCGCTGGCTGCCGATCGCGGCGACCAGAACAAGCGCTCCGCGGCGGCCCGCCTGGCGTCGCGCCCGATCGCACCGGCGCGTGCCGGCAGCTCGGTCGCAGCCAGCTCTGCGACGGCACGCGACTGCGCCGCATCGGCGGCCGCGCGCGGCTCATCGGCGCGGCCATGTCCGTGACCTGACCGGTGCGATCGAGCCAGCAGGGCGATGGCCGAATCCCGGGTCGCCACCTTCGGCGCCATCGCCGCCAACGTCGCGATCGCGGTGATCAAGTTCGTCGGCGCGGCGGCGACCGGCAGCCCGGCGATGTTCTCGGAAGGCATCCGCACGACGCAGAGCCAGCCGCTCTGGTGAGCGAGCGTTTTCCCGCGGGCCGGTCCCGGAGCTTGCCGCCTAGCCGCGATTTTGCGGCGGCGACTCAGGCCGGGGCGACGATCGAGGCCGTCGCCACCAGCTCGCTGAAGAGCGCCAGCGAAGCCTTCCCCGACACCGAGTACGGGTCGAGCATCGCGCTCTCCGAATACTTGAGCAGCAGTGACGGATTGAGGCGGCTTACGTTGACCTGCCCCATCGACCAGCCGGAGAAATGGCGCTCGCCGATCTCTTCATAGTTGAGCAACATCACGTCGCGATGGCGCGAGTCCTGGGTGATCCTGTTGTAGAGCGCGCTCACGGCAGCGCGGCCACCCTCCAGGACCTGCAGGAAGATGCCGGCGTTGAAGCAGAAGCAGAGCACACCGGTGACGCCGACCTGCGGGTTGTTCTCCTTCGAGCGCTTGAGGATGGCAGCGAGCGCGTCGGTATCGACCGAAGCGGCGGCGCGGCTGGCGTACATGAGGCGGACCAGCATGGCGTCGGTACCTAGGTTTTCTTGGAGAGCAGGGACAGGAACTCGCGGCGCAGGCTCGGGTCCTTGAGGAAGGCGCCGCGCATGACGCTGTTGGTCATCATCGCCTCGTCGTCCTTGACGCCGCGCCAGTGCATGCAGAAGTGGTCGGCCTCCATCACGATGGCCAGGCCGTCGGGCTTGACTCGGTCCTGCAGCTCGTTGGCGAGCATCGTCACCGCCTCCTCCTGGATCTGCGGCCGGCTCATGATCCAGTCGCACAGACGCACGTATTTCGACAGGCCGATCAGGTTCGAGTGCTCGTTGGGCAGGAGGCCGATCCAGACCTTGCCGACGATCGGACAGAGGTGATGCGAGCAGGCGCTGCGCACTTTGATCGGGCCGACGATCATCAGTTCGTTGAGGCGCGTCACGTTCGGGAACTCGGTCACCGCCGGCGCTGCGGTGTAGCGGCCCTTGAAGACCTCGGTCACGAACATCTTGGCGACGCGGCGTGCGGTGTCGGCGGTGTTGTGGTCGCTCTCGGTGTCGATCACCAGCGCCCGCAGCACGCCCTGCATCTTCTCTTCGACCTCGGCGCGCAGCTCGTCGAGCTCGCCGTCTTCGATGAAGCCAGCGATGTTGTCGTTGGCGTGATAGCGGCACTGGGCGCCGATCAGCCGGTAGCGGATGCGGTCGGAGGCTGGCAGTCGCTGCAGCTCGCCATCGCTACGGAAGATCGGCGTGGGTTTCTCGGAGGCCATGAGCTAGGGTAACGCATCGAACCGCACCGGACATGACAACGACACTCGCCCTCGCCACCCTGCTCGGTCATGCCGCCGACGCCGTCGCCGCCGTGCGCGCGGGGCAATCGCTCAACGATGCCTTGCCGCGCGTGCCCGCGGCGGCGCGGCCCGGCACGCAGGCGCTCGTTTTCCATGCCCTGCGCTGGCTCGGTTCGGCCCAAGCGGCACGGACGCTGCTGGCGCCGAAGAAGCCGCCGGCCGAAGTCGACGCGCTGCTGCTGACGGCGCTGGCGCTGGTCTGGCCGGCCAGTAGCCCGCCGTATGCCGCGCACACCCTCGTCGACCAGGCCGTCGCCGCGGCGCGGGCGCGGGCGCCGCGCAGCGCCGGCTTCGTCAACGCCGTTCTGCGTCGCTTCGTCCGCGAGCAGGAGGTGCTGGTGCCGGCGCTGCTGCGGCAACCGCTGGCGCGCTTCAACCATCCGGCCTGGTGGCTGGAACGGCTCCGCTTCGACTGGCCCGACGCATGGGAGCAGGTCGCCGACGCCGACAACCTGCATCCGCCGATGACGCTGCGAGTCAACGCCCGCCGCGGCACCGCCGAGGCCTACGTCGCCCGGCTGGCCGAGGCCGGCATCGGCAGCACGGTCGTCGCCGGCGGCGCCGTCGTCCTCGAGCGGCCGCTGCCGGTAGCGGCGCTGCCCGGATTTGCGGCCGGCGACGTCTCGGTGCAGGACGCCGCCGCCCAGCGCGCCGCGCCGCTGCTGCTGCACGGCCTGCGCAGCGGCGCCCGCGTCCTCGACGCCTGCGCTGCGCCCGGCGGCAAGACCGCGCACCTGCTCGAGCTCGCCGAGCTCGACCTCGTCGCCATCGATCGCGACGCCGCCCGGCTGCTCCGTGTCGAAGAATCGTTGGCCCGCCTCGGCCTGCACGCGACCCGGCTCGCCGCCGACGCCGGCCAGCCTTCGGCCTGGTGGGACGGCCGGCCTTTCGACGCCATCCTCCTCGACGCGCCTTGCAGCGCTTCCGGCGTCGTCCGCCGCCATCCCGACGTGCGCTGGCTGCGCCGGGACAGCGACATCGTCGCGCTGGCCGCCACCCAGGCTCGCCTGCTCGACGCCCTCTGGCCATTGCTGGCGCCCGGCGGTCGCCTGCTGTTTTGTACCTGCTCGGTCTTTCGTGCCGAAGGCGAACAGCAGAGCGACGCTTTTTTGCAACGCCACAGCGATGCCGCCATCGCTGCCGACCCGCCTTCGCCCGGCCACCTGCTGCCGCTGCCCGACAATGACGAATTGCCGTTTGCGCTCGGTGCGAGCCGGTTGGCCGACGGCTTCTTCTACGCCCTGATCGAGAAGCAGTAGCGGCTCGCGCCGCGCCAGACCACGAACCGCATCCGCCACGCCATGACCCGCCCGCCGCCGCACGGCCTCCTTCGCCGCCGCAGCGTGCTCGGCGCGCTCGGCGTCGCGGCGTTGCGGCTTGCGGCACCGGCGGCCGTCGCGGCCATGGGGCTCGGGTCGGGCGCCGCGATGGCCGTCGAGCCGGAGCTCGCGACCTTCCAGGTGCTGCGCGACGAAGACGGCGTCTACCTCAACTACGCCGTCGAGTTCGAGCTCGGCAAGGCGGTCGAGGAGGCGCTGATGAAGTCGGTGCCGCTCTTCTTTGTCGCCGAGGCCGAGATCTTTCGCGACCGCTGGTACTGGCGCGACCGCCGCGTCGCTCACGCGGTGCGGGTCTGGAAGATCGTGTTCCAGCCGCTGACCTCGACCTACCGCGTCACCACCGTCGGCGGCCTGAGCCAGAGCTACACCGGCCGCGACGAGGCGATCGCGTCGATCAGCCGCAGCAGCCACTGGAAGTTGGCCGACCCGGGCCAGATCGAGGAAGGCAGCCGCCACTACGTCGACTTCAACTACCGGCTCGACGTCACGCTGCTGCCGCGGCCGATGCAGATCGGCATCGGCGGCCAGCCCGACTGGCAGCTCTCGGTCAAGCGCACCCAGCGCATCAATTGAACGACACCCTGCCCGCGCCCCTGCCGGCGCCGCCGCGCATGACGAGGTCCAGCCGCTGGGCCTGGATCGTCTCGACGGTGGCCGCGCTCGGCGCCGGCGTCGTCCTTGCTTTCCTGCTCGGCGTCGCCACCAACAGCCCGGCCCTCTACGAGCGCCACTACGTGTGGCTGTTCTGGGTCAACGTGGCGCTGGCGAGCACACTGGTGCTGGTGATCGTGGTGGCAGCGGTGCGGCTGCTCTGGCGCGTCTCGCGCGGCCGCTTCGGCTCGCGGCTGCTGCTCAAGCTGGCGGCGATCTTCGCGCTCGTCGGCGTCGTGCCGGGTCTGCTGATCTACACCGTGAGCTACCAGTTCGTGTCGCGCTCGATCGAGAGCTGGTTCGACGTCAAGGTCGAAGGCGCGCTCGACGCCGGCCTGAACCTCGGCCGCGGCACCATCGACGCGATCGTGAGCGACGTCGGCACCAAGACGCGGCTGGCGGCCGAACGGGTCGGCGAGTCGGCGTCGGCGCCGGAAGCGCTCGCCCTCGAGCGGCTGCGCGAGCAGCTCTCCGCGCAGCAGATCGCCGTCGTCGGCGCTGCCGGGCAGACGCTCCTCATGACCGGCTCGACGAGCATCGAGCTGCTGCCCGAGCGGGTCGCTGCATCGCTGTTGAAGCAGGCGCGCACGCAGCGCGTCGTCAGCGTCGCCGAGGGCCTCGACGAAGACGCTGCCGCGGCCGGCACCGCAGCGCGGGTGCGCGCCGTCGCCATCATCCCGAGCGCCAACTTCACGCTCGGCGCCCAGGAGCGCTACCTGGTGGTGACGCAGACGATCGCGCCGGCGCTGGCCGCCAATGCGCTCGCGGTCACCAATGCCTACCGCGAGTACCAGCAGCGTTCGCTGGCGCGATCGGGCCTGCGCAAGATGTACATCGGCACCCTGACGCTGGCACTCGTGCTTGCCGTGTTCGCGGCGCTGCTGCTCGCCATCGCCCTCGGCAACCAGCTCGCACAGCCGCTGCTGCTACTGGCCGAAGGCGTCGAAGAGGTCGCGCGCGGCGACTTCCGCTCGAAGGCGGTGTTCGCGTCGCGCGACGAGCTCGGCGGCCTGACGCGATCGTTCGCCGAGATGACCGAGCAGCTGTCCGAGGCGCGCGAGCTCGTGCACAAGAGCGTCGCCCAGGTCGAGGGCGCGCGCTCCAACCTGCAGACCATCCTCGACAACCTGACGGCAGGCGTCATCGTCTTCAACGGCAAGGGCGCGATCGACACCGTCAACCCCGGGGCGACGCGCATCCTGCGGCTGCCGCTGTCGGCCTACCGCGGCCGCCGGCTCGACGAAGTGACCGGCCTCGGCGAGTTCGCGCAGGCGGTGTGGCAGCGCTTCGAGCTGCACGCCGCCAGCCCCGAGGCCGGCGAGCGCGACCATTGGCAGGACTCGTTCGACTTGCAGACCGGCGGCAGCAACGGCAAAGAGCGCGACTCGATCACCCTGCTCGTGCGCGGCGCCGCGATGCCGCAGGGCGCCCGCCTGATGGTCTTCGACGACATCACCGAGCTCGTGTCGGCGCAGCGCATCGAGGCCTGGAGCGAGGTCGCGCGCCGGCTCGCCCACGAGATCAAGAATCCGCTGACGCCGATCCAGCTCTCGGCCGAGCGGCTGCAGCAAAAGCTCGGCGGCAAGCTGCAGGGCGCCGACGCCAGCATGCTCGAGCGCTCGGTGGGCACCATCGTCACTCAGGTTCAGGCGATGAAGACGCTGGTCAACGAATTCCGCGACTACGCCCGTTTGCCGGCCTCCGACCTCACCCAGCTCGATCTCAACGAACTCGTGGGCGACGTGCTCGGCCTCTACGGTGCAGAGATCGAATCGGGGCGCCTGCAGACCGAGCTCGGCTGCGAGCTGCCGGCGATCGTCGGCGACGGCACGCAGCTGCGCCAGGTCATTCACAACCTGGTGCAGAACGCGCTCGACGCGGTCGCCGAGCGTAGCGACGGTCGCGTTCGCGTCTGCACCGAGGCCGCGCGCAACGATGCCGGCGCCGTGCGTGCGGTGCGCCTCGTCGTCGTCGACAATGGCCCCGGCTTTTCCGAGAAGGTGCTGAAGCGCGCTTTCGAGCCCTACGTGACGACGAAGACGAAAGGAACCGGCCTGGGACTGGCGGTGGTCAAGAAGATCGCCGACGAGCACGGCGCCCGCGTGCGCATCGCCAATCTGGGCACGCCAGCCACCGACGACGGCATCGCCGCGGCCGTGCGCGGCGCCCAGGTTTCGCTATCATTTTCCAAACTCGCGCCAGCGCTGATCGCCGGCGCGAACGAGACGGCCGCGACCGCGCGGCTGCATTGAGAGTTCATGGCTACCATTCTTGTCGTCGACGACGAACTGGGGATCCGGGCGCTGCTGTCGGAGATCCTCGCCGACGAAGGCCACACGGTCGAAGTTGCCGAAAACGCCGCACAGGCACGGGAGTGCCGCGAGCGCATCCGGCCCGACCTCGTCCTCCTCGATATCTGGATGCCCGACGTCGACGGCATCACGTTGCTGAAGGAGTGGGGCGGCGCGGCGCTGCTGACCATGCCGGTGATCATGATGAGCGGCCACGGCACCATCGACACCGCCGTCGAGGCAACGCGCTTCGGCGCCATGGCTTTCCTCGAAAAGCCGATCACTTTGCAGAAGCTTCTGCGCGCCGTCGAGCAGGGCCTGGCCAAGCCGGCGTCGCGCGTGCTGTCGCCGATGAACGCGGCGCCGAGCGATAACGGCCTGACCGTCGAGGTGGCGATGACCGGCGGCATGCTGCCGCAGCCCGCGCCGGTGCTGCTCGGGCCCCAGTCCGAGCAGAGCTTCGACCTCGACCGGCCGCTCCGCGAAGCGCGCGATGCTTTCGAGAAGAGCTACTTCGAGTTTCACCTGGCACAGGAAAACGGCAGCATGACGCGCGTTGCCGAGAAGACCGGCCTCGAGCGCACCCACCTGTACAGGAAGCTCAAGCAGCTCGGCGTCGACCTGTCGCGCAATAAGCGCGGCACCGCCTGAGCGGGTCAAGGCGGACCCGGTCGATATAATCACTGGTTGATGGCCAAGTAGCTCAGTCGGTAGAGCAGCGGATTGAAAATCCGCGTGTCGGTGGTTCGATTCCGCCCTTGGCCACCAGTCGAATCAAAGGGTTAGCTCAGATTGAGCTAACCCTTTTGTCTTCCTGCGTAGCCGCAGCGTAGCCGCCGAACGTATCGAGTCGATTCGCTGCCCCTTGCAGGGCCTCAGGTGCCAAGTGCGCATAGCGCTCGACCATCGCTCCAGTTTTCCAACCACCGAGCCTTTGAAGCTCGTGCGTCGGCGTTCCGGCCTGGCGGTGCCAGGTTGCGAAGGTGTGCCGCAGGTCGTGCCACTTGAAGTCTTCAATGCCCGCGCGTTGCAGCGCCGCCTTGAAAGCCTTCGTAAACACGTTGGAGACCGGCTGCCCATTGAAGGTGAAGACCCTCTCCGGATGCTTTCCGATCTGCCTCCGCAGCACCGCTAGTGCCATCTCGTTCAACGGCACCGAGTGCGGTTTCCCGTTCTTGTGTCGGTCGCCGGGCACCCAGGCATGACTCTGAGCCAGGTTGACGTGTTGCCACTCGAGCCCCTTCACGTTCGCCTGTCTGAGCCCTGTCGCAACCGCGAACGTGGCCATGTCGGCCAAGTGCTGGGGTAGCTGCTCTCGAAGCTTGCCGAACTCGTGCGGGGTAAGAGAGCGCACGCGCCCTTCGGCTTCCTTGAACAGCTTGAACTTCGGCACTCGTTCGGTCCACTCCCACTCGTTGCACGCGCGCCGCAGGATGGAGCGGATCAACGCGAGGTAGCGGTTTGTCGTGCCTGCCTTGGCAATCCTGTCCCGGTCGAACTTGATGCGGTCGATCAACGTTCGGTCGATCTCGTCGAGGTGTTTGTCTCCCAGGTAAGGGTGCAGCCATCGAAGCTTTGCGATGTCGTCACCGTGCGTGGCCTTGTGCTTCGATTCCAAGATCCATCGCTCGGCCGCCTCCTGCCAGTCGTGTCGAGGCTTCACACCAAGTCTGGCTTGCTCCCATCGAGCGTGGGCGAGGCGGTCGTGGACCTCCTGCGCTTCTCGTCGATCGGCAGTCCCAGTGCTTCGCTGTAGAGCCTTCGATTCACTCCCGAGGGGCGGAAGTTTGACCCACCAGTAGGGCGAGTCCTTGCGTCTGTAGAGCGACATTCAGTTTTCTCCTGAAGATCGACCACGGACACACGCGACAGCGATTTTGTCATCAGGTGCTCGAGCAGCAGCTGCTCGACGAATACCCACGCTCTTCCGACCTTGCATGCCGGTACTGCGCGACTGCGCGCGAGTCGCTCGAGGGTCTTTGGGTGCACGCGTAGCAGGCGGGCGGCATCGACAAGTCCGAGAGTGCATATCTGGCTCACGTTGCCAGTCTCGGGAACGACGAATACGCCCCGAAGCGTTCGCCAGGTGGAGTGACGAAACGGGGTGGTATTTCGCGCAACTTCGTAAGGAGGAGCCCACCCGGAACGCGGGTCACGCGCCACATCGCCTGAAGAATTTCGTTGGTCGCGCGGACCACCAGACCCCCCGACGTGCGCGCGAGTTCGCCGACGCCGTACGCTGCCTTGGCCCACTGCGGCAGGTTGTACCAACTCCGGACGAGCCGGCCCGCCTTCGAGAGACCGCCGATGCCATAGAGGCGAAGTCCCTTCGGAAAGCGCGTGAGCTCGCCGAGCTTCGAAAGGTACTTCATGAGGTAACCAACGCCTGATCGCGCGAGCTCGGTGTTGCTCATACCGTGTGACCAGAACGGCGGGCGCACGCCACCGCGCTTGGATGTGGGCTTGTCCCAGTGCGGCATCCGCTGACCAGGTGGTAGCCACGCGAGAAGGTGGTAGTGGACCGCCCCGCGTTGTTGAAGCTCGGCAACCCACGTGTACCGGCAATCAACGCCCTGACTGCGACACCAATTGCGGAATCGCTTCATTGCGGACGCGATGTGGTCAGGGTGCCATCCAACGGCCGGGTGGTACGTCAAGGTGACGAACCACGGGACCGCGGGCCTGAAGCCGTTCTCGGCCATTGGGTGGAGATGCCCGGAGGCCCAGACCGACCGCTTAAGTCTCGCGACCCGCTTCTCGGCAACTGCCGACGGAGCGAGGTTGATTAACTGCTGGTGAGCAGTTGTTTTGTATGGGACAAGCCCAGGGCTCGCTCCGCTCGCCTGACTCTGAGCCGCTGAGAAGCTTGACGAAGAAAACGGGACAGACACAACAGCGCACATGCGAACTCCACGAGGGGGGTGTTCGCGACAGATGCGGTGCGTCTGTGCATGTTGCCTATCGAGGTCCTACCGGCTGCGGTCCTCGATCCCTGGCTGCGCTTCGTCCCGGCTGGCCGGGGAACACGCTATTTGGGCTGTGTAGTGTGTGCTGTCGCTAGCAGCAATATAGGCGGCGGCGATGCAAGCGTCAATCAAGCCAATTCGCGCTTCGCGACCGGCGGCCTCCGGCCCCGCTGACGCGGGGGCCGGAGCCGCGGTCTTGAAGGCGCGAAACGATCAGCCTTCGCACGCGACTTGCCGCGTCCGCGATGCAGAGATGTCGGCGGTCGACCATCGCTGCCGCTGGCTAGTTTGTTTGTGGCGGCTCCCGCGGCCTGCGGCCTGCTCTCCTGGGCGCTTCCGCCCCAGCCCCCGGCTTGGTAGGGCTACGATTCGCCATCCGCAAACAATACTCGCCGCCCGTGTTACCCCACGGGAAGCGGAAGCGTCAGCCATGCAAATCAAAGAAGTAAGCATCTCGAACTTCCGCAGCATAAGTCGGCTCACTATTCCCATCGTGGCCCTAGCGGACGACAGCCGGACAATTGGCCTGATCGGCCTGAATGAGGCGGGCAAGTCATCGATCCTCAAGGCAATCGCCTCGACGGACGGGGACGTGTCGATCATCGCCAAGGACTTTCGCGACAAACAAAAGCCAGTTCAGATAACGCTGGTGTACGAATTCAGTCCTGCTGAATTCGATGCCGCACTAAAGTTCATCACTACGTCGCTTGCAATTGAAGATCCGGAGGAGTACGTCGTTGGACCCGTGCAACTGTGCTTTTCGACGAGCTTAACAGGCCTGACGAAGGCGTACTTTATCGGGCTCAAATACGAGAAGCCGACCGACGCACAAAAAACATTCAAATGGTTTTCCGTCATATCAATCCCCCAAGAGTTGAGACAGACAGCCATCTTTTGGACTGCCAACAGCAATTACCTGATAGACAGACCAATTGACTTGACTGCGTTCGCCGCAGATCCGGTTGGTGCTTCAATCCCACTGCGCAACTGCTTTTTGCTCGCCGGTATAGACAACATACCGGCCCGCATAGCAAGCCTCGAGGGTGACTCGACCGAAATCGAGCTTCTGAGTCGAGAACTCGGTGAAACGGTTACAGAACATTTATCTCGGGCCTGGCCTAATCATCCGGTTGAAATCACATTCCTCATCTCCAGCAATCAACTCAACTTCCACGTTCGTGATGTGGGGACTCAAGGCAAAGCGAAGACGGCTGACCAACGCAGCGACGGGTTTCGCCAGTTCGTCTCATTTTTGCTGACCGTCTCTGCGCAGAACAAAAACCAAGAGCTCAGCAACACAATTGTTTTGTTGGATGAACCCGAAACACACCTTCACCCGCTAGCACAGGAGTATCTGCTAAGGGAGTTAGTCGCATTAACATCTAACGATCGCAGCAATGCCGTACTTTTCGCTACGCACTCCAACTACCTGATAGACAAGCGCGATCTAAGCCGAAACTTTCGAGTTTCAAAGGTCGGAGACGAATCGAAGCTCGCGGCTTTCGATAAGAAAGACTCGTCCTATGCAAGCGTCAGCTATGAGGTCTTCAATATCCCTAGCACAGACTATCACAACGAGCTCTACGGCATCTTACACGAACGATTTCAGAGCGAAGATGCAGAAGACGATAAGCGCGGGCTGGTCAAAGTCATGGACGACTTATTTTTCCATAAGAAGCACGGACAAAAGCGCTTGCACACCTTTAGGGGTAGACCGAAAGAAGCGACGCTGCCCACTTACGTACGCAACTGCATACACCATCCTGAGAGCGGGCAAAAGTTTTCAGACGACGAGTTAGAGAAATCGATCCAGCTTATGAGGGGCATGTTGTAGAAAGCGCTAGTCCAGTACTCATCCCTGCTGTCCGACGTACTGGCTAGACGTTCCGTTCCACGTAGCGCGTGGGCTCGTGATTGCCGTTTTGCTGCGCCTAATAGCGGGACTCAGCTTCGCCCGTCCCGGAGAGCCAAGTGCCGCTCGAACGTAGCTACAACGTAGCTACCGACACTGATCTAACGAACTTTCAAACTCGCCTTTGCTCCCCTTCTCGCCGTGCGTGTGTCTGCGATCGTTTGAAGTGTGAAGGGCAAGAGCCGGTTGAAAATCCGCGTGTCGGTGGTTCGATTCCGCCCTTGGCCACCAGAAAAACTTGAGTGTTATCAGGCACTTAGAGAATCGGCGGCTACGAAAGTAGTCGCCGTTTTGCGTTTTAGACGCAGTTTCTGGCAATGTTCTGGCAATCACGGCAGGAAACCGTTGCGCAGCCTCGCGCTGCACTGCGGTCACTGGTGGTCTGCTGCGAACGAAGCTGGTCCCGACGGGACCGCGGCGGCCGTTGGCGTGAATCAAATCA
>JAYVNL010000164.1:0-4516 GCA_043758495.1 Rhizobacter sp. | reverse complement strand
TCGTACTCGCCGGCGCCGACGGCGAAGGTCGCGCGCACCTCCCAGTAGTCGCGCGAAACGTGCTTTCGGATCAGCTCCTCGCGCTCGACCATGATCGACAGCGTCGGCGTCTGGACCCGGCCGACGGTGGTCAGGAAGAAACCGCCGTCGCGCGAGTTGAAGGCCGTCATCGCCCGCGTGCCGTTGATGCCGACCAGCCAGTCGGCCTCGGAACGACAGCGCGCGGCGTCGGCCAGCGGCAGCATCTGCTGGTCGGATCGCAGGTGCTCGAAGCCGTCGCGAATGGCGGCCGGCGTCATGCTCTGGAGCCAGAGGCGCTTGACCGGCTGCTTCGACTTCGCGTGCTGCTGGATCAGGCGAAAGATCAGCTCGCCCTCGCGGCCAGCGTCGCAGGCGTTGATGAGCTCGCTCACGTCCTTTCTCTTCGCTAGCTTGACGATCGCGTTCAGCCGCGTTTTCGTCTTGTCGAGCGGCGCCAGGTCGAAGTGCGGCGGGATCACCGGCAGGTGGGCGAAGCTCCACTTGCCGCGCTTGACGTCGTACTCCTCCGGCGCCTTGATCTCGAGCAGGTGGCCGACGGCCGAGGTGACGACGTAGCGGTCGCTCTCGAAGTACTCGTCGTGCTTGTCGAACTTGCCTGCCGTGAGCGTGAGTGCGCGCACGATGTCCTGCGCGACGGAAGGCTTCTCGGCAATGATCAGTGACTTTGTCATCGTGTTGGCATGTCTCTCGCGTGCAGCTTTCGCTCGTCAATACAATCGGGACGTCTCGCGCGCACGCCTACGCGCGCGCACCCATGAATTCAATGTACCCAAAGAAACCGAACGCCAAGAAGACCCTTTTGAACGGTGCCTCGCATCCCGCCGCCGCGCCGACGCGGGGCCGGCGCATCCAGGTCCGTCGCTCCGGCATTCACGGCAAGGGCGTGTTCGCGCTGGCACCGATCGCCGAAGGCGAGCAGATCATGGAATACACCGGCAGGATCATCACGTGGAAAGAAGCGCAGAAGCGCCATCCGCACGACCCCACCGATCCGAACCACACGTTCTACTTCCACATCGATGACAAGCGCGTGATCGACGGCAACGACGGCGGCAACTCGGCGAAGTGGATCAACCACGCCTGCGGCCCGAACTGCGAAGCCGACGAAGACGACGAGGCCGGGCGCATCTTCATCAAGGCGCTGCACGACATCTCTCCCGGCGAAGAACTGAACTACGACTACGGCCTCATCCTCGAAGGCCGCCACACCGCCAAGGTGAAAAAGGAATTCGAGTGCCGCTGCGGCACGCCCGAGTGCCGGGGCACGATGCTGGCACCGAGGCGCTGATGACGGCCGGTTGGGCGACACGGTACGTCGCCGAGACCGGCTCGACGAATTCCGATCTGCTCGCCGAGGCGCGTGCGGAGACGTCGACCGGCACTCCGTTCGCGCCACGCCTTCTCGTGGCGGGCCGGCAGACGGCGGGCCGTGGTCGCCATGGCCGCCACTGGCAATCGACGGCCGGCGCGTCGCTCACCTTCTCGCTGGCCTGGCCGTTCGCGGCTTCGGCCGACTTGTCCGGCCTCTCGCTCGCCGTCGGCGTTGCCCTCGCCGACGCACTCGAGCCGGAGTGTGGCGGCGACGCCTCGGCGTTTCGCATCGGCCTCAAGTGGCCGAACGATCTCTGGCTCGTCGGCGGCTCCCGCGACGTTGCCGGCGGCGCCATCGGCCGCAAGCTCGGCGGCGTGCTCATCGAGACTGCGCCGTGCAGTGCCGAGGTCCGCATCGCCGTTGTCGGTGTCGGCCTCAATGTGCGCTCGCAGGCGATCGACGACGCCGCGTCGGGCGTTGCTTGGCTCGCCGAGATCGATGCTGCGGCCACGCCGGAGTCGGCATTGCAGTCGCTGTTGCCCGGCCTCGTCGCCGCGCTGGAGCGTTTCGAGCGCGCCGGGTTTGCCGCCTTCACCGAGCGCTTCGATAGGCGCGACCTGCTGCGTGGCCGCGTCATCGGCAGCGCCGGGTCCGGCGATCCGGATGCCGCGCTCGAAGGTCTTGCAGTCGGCGTCACGGCGTACGGCGAGCTGCTGCTCGAAACCGCCGGGGGCATCCTCCCGGTCCGCAGCGGCGAGGTCCGGCTGCGGCCGCTCGACGCGGTGCTGCTGCCGCGATGAGGACCTTGCTGGTGGCGCTGGTCGCCGCCAACCTGCTCTTTTTCGTGTTCACCCGCGGCTGGCTCGACGGTATCGGCGGCATCAACTCGCTGGGCGATCGCGAACCGGGGCGGCTGGCGCTGCAGGTGCGGCCGGAAAGCATTCGGCTGCTGCCCATGCCCGCGGCGAGCGGCGCGAGCGACCGAGCGACGTCTCCCGTATCGACCTCGCCGACGTTGTCATCGGCCTCCGCCCCGGCGCGTTGAGAAACGGCACCGCGGCAGCCGAATCGCGGCATTTGTCGTGCAAAGAAGTGTCAAGGCGGCCCACCCTGTCATCGCCGGAGCGGGAGGCTGCGTAGAACATACCGGGCTCGGGCGAACTCCTGCCGTTGCCGTGAGTCGAAGTTCATGCGCTGTCCAGCGCAAAGAGAGGACCACTCCCATGAATGCATCGAAGAACTCAAGCCGCGCCGTGGTGCTCGTCGGTCTCGCCGGTGCCGCCCTCGTGGCGCACGCGGCCGAATACGCCCAAGTGGTGTCGGCCACGCCGGTGACCAGCGCCGTCGCCGTGCCGCGCCAGGAATGCACCGACGTGCCCCAGATCGTGCAGCAGCAGCCCTCGGGCGGCGGCGCCCTGATCGGCGCAATCGTCGGCGGTGTCGTTGGCAACCAGTTCGGCCACGGCCTCGGCCGCGCGGCCGCGACCGGCCTCGGCGTCGTCGCCGGCTCGGCCATCGGCAACAACGTCGAGGCGAACAACGGCGGCGTGACCACGGCGCTGTCGCGGCGCTGCCGCACGGTCAGCAGCTACGACAACCGCGTCGTCGGCTACGACGTCGTCTACGACTACAACGGCCAGCGCTACACCACGCGACTGCCGCGCGACCCGGGCTCGCGCCTGGCCATCGACGTACGGCCGGCAGCGAGCACATCGCTCGACCGCGTCGGCCCGCCGCAGGGGTACGCGGCATATTCCGCGGTGCCGCCGGCCTACGTCGATGAAGCACGCCCGACCTATGTGGAGCCGGCGCCGTCGTATTCCTACTACGACCAGGCACCGGTGTCGTACTACGCGCCGGCGCCGGTCTACTACGGCCCGGGCGCCTACGTCGGCCCGGCGATCATCGGCGCCGGCATCGGCTACTGGGTCGGCAGCAGCTGGCACCGCGGCTATCGCTACGGCTACTACGGCGGCCGCGGCCGCTGGCACTGACGCCTCCGCTACGGGCTTACTTCGCGATCACCCGCACCATCTCCAGTACCTTGTTCGAGTAGCCCCACTCGTTGTCGTACCAGGCGATGACCTTCACGAACGTGCTGTCGAGGGCGATGCCGGCATCGGCGTCGAACACCGAGGTCATCGGCTCACCGCGGAAGTCGGTCGAGACGACCTTGTCTTCGGTGTAGCCGAGCACGCCCTTCATCGCGCCCTCGGACTGCGCCTTCATTTCGGCGCAGATCTCCTTGTAGCTCGCTTCCTTGACGAGCTCGACGGTGAGGTCGATCACCGACACGTCGGAGGTCGGCACGCGAAACGACATGCCGGTGAGCTTCTTGTTCAGCTCGGGAATCACGATGCCGACCGCCTTCGCCGCGCCGGTGCTCGACGGGATGATGTTCTCGAGGATGCCGCGGCCGCCGCGCCAGTCCTTGTTGCTCGGGCCGTCGACGGTCTTCTGCGTCGCCGTGGTCGCGTGCACGGTCGTCATCAGGCCGCGCTTGATGCCCCACTTGTCGTTGAGGACCTTGGCCACCGGTGCCAGGCAGTTGGTCGTGCACGACGCGTTCGAGACGATCGCTTCGCCCTTGTACGTCCTGTCGTTGACGCCGAACACGAACATCGGCGTGTCGTCTTTCGACGGCGCCGAGAAGATCACCTTCTTCGCACCGGCATCGATGTGCTTCTGACCGGTCTCTTTCGTCAGGAAGAGGCCGGTCGCCTCGACGACGACCGCGGCGCCGACCGCGCCCCACTTCAGGTTGGCCGGGTCCTTCTCCTGCGTGAGGCGGATGCGTTTGCCGTTCACGATCAGCGTGTTGCCGTCGACGCCGATCTCGCCCTTGAAACGGCCGTGTACCGAGTCGTAGCGCAACATGTAGGCAAGGTAGTCGGGCTCGAGCAGGTCGTTGATGGCGACGACCTCGATGTCGCTCGCGAAGTTCTGGACGGCGGCGCGAAACACCATGCGCCCGATGCGGCCGAAGCCGTTGATGCCGATCTGGATGGTCATGAAGACAGCTTTCTTTGGGATGACAAAACCTTGCACACCGTCGCGACGACATTCTCGACCGTGAACCCGAAGTGCTTGAAGAGGACTGGGCCCGGCGCCGACTCGCCGTAGCGGTCGATGCCGACCACGGCGGCGCAGCCGTATTTCCAC
>JAYVNL010000163.1:0-13712 GCA_043758495.1 Rhizobacter sp. | reverse complement strand
GACCTGCATACGTCGCGCCCGTGGCGTTCGCTAAGCTCGACGCATGAACGCCGGCAAGCTCGTCGTCATCGTCAGGGCTTGACGACGAGCTTGTTCTCGACCGACTTCACGCCGGTGACACCACGCGCGACGGTCACGGCGCGATCGGCGCTGCTGCTTTTGTCGGCGCTGCCGTTGAGAGTGACGACGCCGTCTTTCGTGTCGACGTCGATCTTCAGCGCCTTTACATCGGGGTCGGCGATCAACGCCGTCTTCACCTTGCCGGTGAGGGCAGCATCGCCGACGGCGTCGCCGGCCTTGTCCATCGCGCTGGTGGTCGCGGCCATCGCGTTCGATGCGGCCGGCGTCGCCGAGACGCTCGTCGTGCTCGACGACGTCGAACTGGAGCCGGGCACGGTGTCGCTGACGGTCGTCTTCTTCTCGCAGGCGGAAAGCAAG
This sequence comes from Rhizobacter sp., assembly GCA_043758495.1. Taxonomy (GTDB): domain Bacteria; phylum Pseudomonadota; class Gammaproteobacteria; order Burkholderiales; family Burkholderiaceae_C; genus Schlegelella_A. The sequence continues at coordinate 13,274 of JAYVNL010000163.1, read as the reverse complement.
GCGGCAGCGGCCGCGATGGAAAGGACAACGAAGTGAGTTCTCGGTGAGGTCATGAAAGTCTCCTTCGCCGTTCGACGTAAGGCAAATGTAACGATTGTCTGCACTGCAGTACGCGAGAGGAACGCTGCGCCGCACGTCGCGCCTTCCGCCGACGCCGTGCCGGGATGCGATCCGACGCGGCAGCATCATGATCCGGAGCGCGTCGTTGCCGCGCCGCCGGCCTCGGTCACATCTGCTTGACCTGATGCAACGCTGCCGGCGTCGGCCAGCCTGCCGTTGAGCCCACCCGGACGATGGCCTCGTTGGTGTCGAACCAGACCTGCCAGTAGTGGGTGTTGTGGGCATGGGGCCGAACCGCGATCAGCGGGCCTTCCGGCCTGAGGTCGAGCAGATTGACTTCCGCAGGCGGCGTCTCCGCGACGTTGGGGATCGCCGCCACCGCCTCCTTGATGCGGGCCACGGCGACGAAATCGCCGACCTTGAACGGGCACAGGATGAGCAGAAAGGCGCCAGCCGCGAAGTTGCCGAGCAGGCCGCTCCAGGCGACGCCGATGGCGACGCCGGCACCGGCGATGAGCGCGGCGAACGACGTCGTCTCGACCCCGAAGTAGCCGAGGATGCCGAGGACGAGCGCGATGTTCAGCGCGATGGCGACGATCGAACCGAGGTACTTGGTCAGCGTCGGGTCGACATGGTTGCGGTTCATGCCCGACTGGATCAGCGAGATCACCCAGCCGATCAGCAGCCGGCCGCCGATCCAGAACGCGATCGCTGCAAGGACCTCAAGCCCATCGCGGCTGCGGTGGTGCTCAGGAAGAGCTGGAATGCCTGCATGTCCACGGGGATGTCCCCGATGCCGAAGGGCGTGAGCGTGCGGGATGCGCCCGAATCCGTCAGATTGCCAGCCGGTAGCCAACGCCCGTTTCCGTGAGCAGCATCGTCGGCTGTGCCGGGTCGCGCTCGAGCTTGTGGCGCAGGTTGGCCATGAACACCCGCAGGTAGTGGTTCTGTTCCACATGCGCCGGCCCCCAGACCTCGCGCAGCAGGTGGCGATGGGTCAGGACGCGACCCGCGTTGGCGATCAGGACGCCGAGCAGCCGGTACTCGAGCGGCGTGAGGTGGACCGGCACGCCGGCCTTGCGAACGATGCGGGCGGCGAGATCGATCTCGACCTCGCCGAGCGTGAACGTCGACGCTGCCGCATCGCCTTCGGCCAGCGCCCGCGGCCGCCGCAGGTTGGCGCGCACGCGGGCCAGCAGCTCGGGCACGCCGAAGGGCTTCTCGATGTAGTCGTCGGCGCCGGCGTCGAGCGCACGCACCTTGTCGCCTTCGCCGGAGCGCGCCGACAGCACGATCACCGGCACCTGCGACCAGGTCCGCAGGTCGCGGATGAGATCGACGCCGTCGCCGTCGGGCAGGCCGAGGTCGGCGATGACGAGGTCGGGCTTGCGGGTGCCGGCGTCGATCAGGCCCTGGCGCAATGTCTCGGTCTCGAACACGCGCCAGCCTTCGGCTTCGAGCGACGCGCGCAGGAAGCGCCGGATGTGGCGGTCGTCCTCGACCAGCAACACGACCGGCGCGGGGTCGCTCACGGCTGCGACGCCTCTGCGACGCCGGCGCTTTCCTGCGCTGCCGAGGGCGCCGCTTCGTCGTCGATCTTGGGCGGCGTGCCGAGCGGCAGCGTGAAGGTGAAGACCGCCCCGCCACCTTCGCCATGGGCCGCCGCGATGGTGCCGCCATGGGCCTCGACGATCGCCTTGCAGATCGCCAGGCCGAGACCGACGCCGGCGATCGCCGACTCGCGGGCGCCGCGCGTGAACTTCTCGAAAATCGCTTCCTCCTGGCCGGCGCGGATACCGGGACCGTCGTCGGCGACCTCGATGCGGAGGGTCTCCGCCACGGGCCGCGCCGAGATGCGGATGGCGGCCGACTTCGCGGTGTACTTGGCGGCGTTCTCGAGCAGGTTGACGAACACCCGCTCGATGAGCACGGCGTCGCACTCGACCAGCGGCAGGTCGGCGGGCAGGTCGGCGGTGACGCAACGCGGCTCGACGGCGCGCGCCGTTGCCCGCACAGCGCTGCCGACGATCTCCTCGATCGAGTGCCAGTCGCGCCGCAGCTTCACGTTGCCGCTCTCGATGCGCGCCATGTCGAGGAGGTTGTCGACCTGCGTGCTCATGCGCAGCGCGCCGGCCTGCAGCTCGTCGGCGATCTCGGCCTGATCGCGGCTCAGCGCCGGCCGGCTCAGGCGCAGGCTCTCGACCAGGCCGACCAGGCCGGCGAGCGGCGTGCGCAGGTCGTGCGAGAGCGCACCGAGCAGCGAGTTGCGCAGCCGCTCCGACTCAATCTGCACCGTCGCCGCCTGCGCCACCTCGACGTAGTGGACGCGCTCGAGCGCGATCGCCGTCAGCGCCGCGAAGGTCTCGAGCTGGCGGCGCTGCTCGGGCACCAGCAGCAGCCGCGGCTGCTCAGGCTGCAGCGCCAGCACGCCGCGCGTTCGCATCGCCGCCTTCAGCGGCAGGTAGAGCCAGGCGCTGCCCGGCAGCGTGTCGGTGCCGAGGCCGGCCGCCTGGGCGTGATCGAAAGCCCAGCGCGCGGCACCGGTGTCGAGGCCGACGCCTTCGGGCGCGGCGGCGACGGAGACGAGCCGCTCGTCCATGGCCAGCACGAAGATGTGGGCCCGGGCGTGGAACTCGCGCGCCACCGCCTCCTCGGCGGCCTCGACGACCTGCTCGGTGGCGAGCACGCTGGAGAGGTCGCGCGCCACTTCGAACAGCGAATGCGAGCGGCGCTCGCGGTGGCTGGCGATGCGAGCCTGGAAGCGCAGTCCGGCGGTGAGCTGGCCGACGATGAGGCCGACCGCGAGCATGACGCCGAAGGTCAGGATGTACTGCGCGTCGGTGACGCTGAACGACATCTGCGGTGGCACGAAGAAGAAGTCGAATGCGAGCACATTGAGCACCGAGGCCAGCGCCGCCGGGCCGCGGCCGTAGCGCAGGGCGACGCCGAGCACCGCGAGAAGGAACAGCATGACGATGTTGGCGAGGTCGAGGAAGGCGACCAGGGGCTGCGTCGCCGCGGTCAACAGCGCGCAGGCGGCAACGGCGACGAAGTAACCGGCCGGCTCGAAGGCAGGGCCGCCGCCGCGCCTGTCGTCGCTGCGCTGCGGCGGGGCGGCCCGGGCCTCGTGGACCGGCGCGCCGATCTCGATGAGGTCGACATCGGCGGCCAGCTTGCCGAGCTGCTGCGCCAGGGTGCCGGCCGGCCGCCAGAAGCTCGCCTGGTTGTGTCCCATCACGATCTTCGAGAGGTTGTGCTGGCGCGCATAGGCGAGCACCGATGCCGCCACCGCGTCGTTCGGCAGTACCGCCGTGGTGGCACCCAGGTCACCGGCCAGCTTGATCGCGCGCAGGATGCGCTCGCGACGCTCGTTGGGCAGGCGCTGCAGGGCCGGCGTCTCGACGTAGACAGCGTGCCACGACACCGCGAGCTGCTGCGCCAGCAGGGCAGCGCTGCGCACGATGTGCTCGCCGCCCTCGCTGGGGCCAACGCAGCAGACGATCGCCGCCTCGGTCTTCCAGACCCGCTCCACGGAGCGGTCGACGCGCCACTGCTGGACATCGTCCTCGACGCGGTCGGCGGTGCGGCGCAGTGCCAACTCGCGCAGCGCCATCAGGTTGCCCTTCCTGAAGAAATTCGCGGCGGCGCGCTCGGCCTGGACCTCGCCGTAGACCTTGCCCGCCTTCAGCCGCGCCAGCAGTTCGTCGGCCGGCGTGTCGACGAGCACGACCTCGTCGGCACGGTCGAAGAAGGTGTCGGGCAGCGTCTCCTGGACGCGGACGCCGGTGATGCCGCCGACGACATCGTTGAGGCTTTCGAGATGCTGGACGTTGAGCGTGGTCCAGACGTCGATGCCGGCGGCGACCAGCTCCTCGACGTCTTGCCAGCGCTTCGGGTGGCGCGAGCCGGCGACGTTCGAGTGGGCCAGTTCGTCGACCAGGACCAGCGCCGGTCGCCGTGCCAGCGCGGCGTCGATGTCGAACTCCGGCTGGGCGGCGCTGCCCTGGGCCGCGGCGTCCTTCCGCGGCAGGACCTCGAAGCCCTGCAGCTGCGCCGCGGTGTCGGCGCGGCCGTGGGTCTCGACGACGCCGGCGACGACATCGATGCCCGCCGCCTTCGCCGTGCGCGCCGCCGCCAGCATCGCGTAGGTCTTGCCGACGCCGGCCGACGAGCCGAAGTAGATGCGCAGCTTGCCGCGTGCCGAGCGCGCGTCGTCGGCGCGGATGCGTGCGATCAGGGCGTCGGGGTCGGGGCGGGCGTCGTCGCCCATCAGATCTGCACGCGTGTCCCGAGCTCGACGACGCAGTTGTCGGGCAGGCGGAAGAACTCGACGACGCTGCCGGCGTTCCTCGACATCGCCGCGAACATCGCTTCGCGCCAGCGCATCATGCCGGCGCCCTTGGTCGGCACCACGATCTCGCGGCTGAGGAAGTACGAGATCGCGCCTTCGTCGACCTCCAGGCCCTGGCCGGTGCAGAGGCGAAGCGCGCGCGGAATGTCGGGCTCGTCCTTGAAGCCGTAGTCGACCTCCACCTTCCAGAAGCCGTCGACCAGCGCCTCCACCCGCAGGCGGTCGGCATCGGCCACGAAGGGCACTTCCTGGAAGCGCACCGTGAGGATCACGTTCTGCTCGTGCAGGACCTGGTTGTGCTTGAGGTTGTGCAGCAGCGCCTGCGGCACCGTGCCGGGGTTGGCGACCGCGTAGACCGCGGTGCGCGGCGTACGGCGCAGGTTCTCGTCGGCGGCGAGGGCGGTGATGAAGGGCAGCAGCTCCGGATCGTCGTTGCGGATGTGCCCGATCAGCAGCTCGCGGCCGCGCCGCCACGTCGCCATCACGGCGAAGATGGCGGCGCCGAGGACCAGCGGGAACCAGCCGCCCTGCATGATCTTCAGCGAGCATGAGGCGACGAGGACCGCATCGACGGCGAGGAACACGACGGTCGCGGCGACCGCCAGCGGCAGCGGCAAGTTCCAACCATAGCGGATCACGAAGAAAGTCAGCACGGTCGTGATGAGCATGGTGATCGTGACGGCGATCCCGTACGCCGACGCCAGTGCCGAGGAGCTGCCGAAGCCCAGCATCGCCAGCAGCACCGCGACCATGACGATCCAGTTCACAAACGGCACGTAGATCTGGCCGGCTTCCTTCGCCGACGTGTGGCGGATCTGCATCCGCGGCAAGAGCCCGAGCTGCACGGCCTGCTTGGTGAGCGAGTAGGCGCCGGAGATCACCGCCTGAGAGGCAATCACCGAAGCCAGCGTCGCCAGGATCACGGCCGGGATCAGCCACGACGCCGGGAACATCCGGAAGAAAGGGTTCTCGAGGGCCCGCGAGTCGTTGAGGAGCAGCGCCCCCTGGCCCATGTAGTGGAGCGCGAGTGCCGGCAGCACGAAGGTGTTCCAGGCCAGGCGGATCGGCTTCTTGCCGAAGTGCCCCATGTCGGCGTAGAGCGCCTCGGCCCCGGTCAGCGCCAGCACGATCGAACCCATCACGACGAAGAGATGCCAGCCTCGCGTCTGCAGGAATTCGAAGGCATGCAGCGGATTCAGCGCCGCCAGGATCGACGGGCCCTGCGCGATTTGGAGGATCCCGGTCACGGCGAGCACGCCGAACCAGACCACGATGATCGGCCCGAACAGCTTGCCGACTGCCGCCGTGCCGTAGCGCTGGCCGAGGAAGAGGCCGACGATCACTGCCATCGAGATCGACAGCACGTAAGGCTTGAAGGCCGGCGTGATGACCTCCAGCCCTTCGACCGCGCCGAGCACCGAGATCGCAGGCGTGATGACGCTGTCGCCGTAGAAGAGGGCGGCACCGAGCACGCCGGTCAGCAGCAGCAGGGTGCGGCTCCGGGGCGTTCGCCCGGCGGCCTTCGCGGCCAGCGCGGTGAGGGCCATGATGCCGCCCTCGCCGCGGTTGTCGGCCCGCAGGATGAGGACGACGTACTTCAGCGTCACCACCACCATCAGGGCCCAGAAGATCGTCGAGACGGCGCCGACGACGTTGACGGCATCGAGCGTGACCCCGTTGGCCGGATTGAAGACCTCCTTCATCGTGTAGAGCGGGCTCGTGCCGATGTCGCCGTAGACGACACCGAGCGCGCTCAGCGTGAGGACGCCGAGGCCCTGTCGGGACGGTGCGGCGGTGTTGTCGGGATTTGTCATGATTTGCTCAGATCCAGCCGGCTCGGCGAAAGCGCCACCAGACGAAGGTGCAGGCGCCGGCGATGATGGCCAGCGCCGACGGGTAGGCCCAGACCAGCTCCAGCTCGGGCATGTGCTTGAAGTTCATGCCCCAGATGCCGGCAAAGGCGGTCGTCACCGCGAAGATGCCGGCCCACGACGCCAGCCGCTTGGTGATCTCGGTCTCCTCGATCGTCACCGTGGAGAGGTTGACCTGGATCGCGGTGCCGATGGTGTCGCGCAGCGAATCGAGCGAAGAGTTCATGCGCGCAAGATGATCGAAGACATCGCGGAAGTACTCGCGGTTGTTGGCGCAGACCTGCGGCACGCGGCCGCTGATCAGCTTGGCGACCGCTTCCTGCAAGGGCGAAACGGCGTGCTTGACGACGCCGATCTTGCGCTTAAGGGCGTACAGCCGCTCGATGTTGGCGCGGCCGAGATGCGGCTCGAAGATCTGGCCCTCGATCGACTCGAGGTCGGTCTCGAGCGCGCCGATGATCGGAAAGTAGCGGTCGACGACAGCGTCGAGCAGGGCGTAGAACACGAATGCCGAGCCGTGCTTGAGGAGGTGCGGCTCACGCTCGGCGCGGGCGCGCACGCCGAGAAAACCCTGCTGCGTCCGATTGCGTGCCGACAGCACGAAGTTGCGACCGACGAAGACATCGACCTCGCCCACCACCAGTTCGTCGGTCGGGCTCATCTCGACGGTGTGGAGCACCGCGAACAGGGTCTCGCCGTACTCCTCGATCTTCGGCCGCTGGTGGCCGTGGCGCGCGTCCTCGACGGCAAGGTCGTGGAGGCCGAACTCGAGCTGCATCTTAGACAGCTCTTCGGCGGTCGCGTCCTTGAGGGCGACCCAGACGAAGCAGTTCGGCCGGCCGACGAAATCGCTGATGTCGTCGATCGGGCAATCGGCCAGCCTGCTGCCGTCTTGGTAGGCGACGCAGTTGATGAGCACGAGCGTCTTCCCCGGCAAGTGGCAAAGCCGGCATTCTAGGAGTGCGGGTTGACGGCATTGCCGCGCCAACCCCCACGGGACGCCGCTCAGCGCATGCCCGGCTCGTCGAGAGCGAGGTTGAGCATCAGCACGTTGACGCGCGGTTCGCCGAGGAAGCCGAACAGCTGGCCGCGGGCCTGGGCGCCGATGAGGGCGCGGACCGGCTCGACCGGGATGCCGCGGGCCTTCGCCACGCGGGCCGCCTGGTACTGCGCGGCGGCGATGCTGATGTCGGGGTCGAGGCCGCTCGCCGATGCCGTGACGAGGTCGACCGGCACCTTCGCCGTGTTGCCCGGATCGGCGGCGCGCAGCGCTTCGATGCGGCCCTTGACGGCGTCGGCCAGAGCCGGATTGAGCGGGCCGAGGTTCGAGCCGCTCGAGCCGCTCGCGTTGTTGGCCATCGGCGAGGTTGCCGACGGCCGGCTCCAGAAGTGCCTCGGGTCGCTGAAGTTCTGGCCGATGAGCCGCGAGCCGACGATCTTGCCTTCGCGCACGACCAGACTGCCGGCCGCTTCCGCCGGAAACACGACCTTGGCGATGCCGGTCACGACCAGCGGATAGGCCACGCCGGTGACGAGCGTGAGCAGGGCGAAAAGAACGAGCGCCGGGCGCAGGATGGAGTTCATGTCGATGGCTTTTTTCAGGCGAGGTGGGCGGCAGACAGCAGCAGGTCGATCAGCTTGATGCCGACGAAGGGCACGACGAGGCCGCCCAAGCCGTAGACGAGGACGTTGCGGCGCAGCAGTTCGGCGGCGGGCGCCGGCCGGTACTTCACGCCCTTCAGCGCCAGCGGGATCAGGAACACGATCACCACGGCGTTGAAGATCACTGCCGACAGAATCGCCGACGACGGGCTGGTGAGCCGCATGACGTCGAGCGCCGCGAGCTGCGGGTAGGTGGAGGCGAAGGCGGCCGGGATGATCGCGAAATACTTGGCGACGTCGTTGGCGATCGAGAAGGTGGTGAGCGAGCCGCGCGTCATCAGCAGCTGCTTGCCGGTCTCGACCACCTCAAGCAGCTTGGTCGGGTTCGAGTCGAGGTCGACCATGTTGCCGGCCTCCTTCGCGGCTTGGGTGCCGGTGTTCATCGCCACCGCCACGTCGGCCTGGGCCAGGGCCGGTGCGTCGTTGGTGCCGTCACCGGTCATCGCCACCAGCCGGCCTTCGGCCTGATAGTCGCGGATCATCTTCAGCTTGGCCTCGGGCGTGGCCTCGGCGAGGAAATCGTCGACGCCGGCCTCGGCAGCGATGGCCGCAGCTGTGAGCTTGTTGTCGCCGGTGATCATGATCGTCTTGATGCCCATCCGGCGCAGCTCCGCGAAGCGCTCCTTGATGCCGCCCTTGACGATGTCCTTGAGCTCGACGACGCCGAGCGCACGGTTGCCTTCCGCAACGACGAGCGGCGTGCTGCCACGCCGCGCGACCTCCTCCATGGCCTGCGTGAGGGCCGGCGCGAAGTTGCCGCCGAGCGCCTCGACGTGCTTCCTGATCGCATCGCCGGCGCCCTTGCGAATCTGGCGCGCCGCGGCACTGCCCGACGCGGCGAGGTCGACGCCGCTCATCCGCGTCTGCGCAGTGAACGCAATGAAGGAGGCGCCGAGCGAGCTCATGTCCCGCTCGCGCAGGTTGAACTTCTGCTTGGCGAGGACGACGATGCTGCGGCCTTCGGGCGTCTCGTCGGCGAGCGACGACAGCTGCGCCGCATCGGCAAGCTGCAGCTCGCTCACACCGGGCGCCGCGAAGAAGGCCGAGGCCTGGCGGTTGCCGAGCGTGATCGTGCCGGTCTTGTCCATCAGCAGCACGTCGACGTCGCCGGCGGCCTCGACGGCGCGGCCCGAGGTGGCGATCACGTTGGCCTGCATCATCCGGCTCATGCCGGCGACGCCGATCGCCGACAGCAGGGCGCCGATCGTCGTCGGGATCAGGCAGACCAGCAGCGCAACCAGCGTCGTCACCGTCACGGCCGAGCCGGCCTTGGCGGTATCGACGCTGAAGATCGACATCGGCAGCAGCGTCACGACGACGACCAGGAACACGATCGTGAGCGCGACCAGCAGGATGTTGAGCGCAATCTCGTTCGGCGTCTTCTGGCGCCGTGCGCCTTCGACCATCGAGATCATGCGGTCCAGAAACGATTCGCCGGGGTTGACGCTCACGCGCACGACCAGCCAGTCGGAGAGCACGCGGGTGCCGCCGGTCACCGAGGCGAAGTCGCCGCCGGCCTCGCGGATCACGGGCGCCGATTCGCCGGTGATGGCGCTCTCGTCGACCGAGGCGACGCCTTCGATCGCTTCGCCATCGAGCGGCACGACGTCGCCGGCCTCGACCAGGACGAATGCGCCTTTCCTCAATTCGTCGGCCTCCTGCGGATGCCACGCCGCACCATGGCGCGGCGGCGTCGTCTCGGAGCCGTGCTTGGGCGCATTCAGCACCTTGGCAATGACCGCCTTCTTCATGCCGCGCAGGGTCGCCGTCTGCGCCTTGCTGCGGCCCTCGGCGAGTGCCTCGGCGAAGTTGGCGAACAGCACCGTGAACCACAGCCAGACGGCGACGGAGATGATGAAACTGGCCGGCGCCTCGCCGCGGCCGAGCAGCGCCTGCACGCCGAGCACGGTCGTGAGGATGCTGCCGACGTAGACGACGAACATCACCGGGTTGCGCCACTGCACGCGCGGGTCGAGCTTGACGAAGGCGTCGGCGATCGCGGGGCGCACGAGCGCCGGGTCGAACAGCGAGAAGGAAGTACGGGTGGAGTCCATGGCGCTCATCGGGGAGAAGTCATCAGGAGGTGCTCGACGACCGGACCGAGCGCAAGCGCCGGCACGTAGTTGAGAAGGCCGACCAGCAGCACTGTGCCGATGAGCAGCAGTACGAACAGCGGCCCGTGGGTGGGCAGCGTGCCGGCCGTGACCGGCAGCCGCTTCTTGGCCGCCAGAGAGCCGGCGATGGCGAGCGCCGGAATGATCACGCCGAAACGGCCGAACCACATCGCGACGGCAAGCATCGCGTTGTAGAACGGCGTGTTCGCCGAGAGGCCCGCGAAGGCGCTGCCGTTATTGTTGGCGGCCGAGCTGAAGGCGTAGAGGATCTCGGAGAAGCCGTGCGCACCGGGGTTGGCGATGCCGGCCCGGCCGGCCTCGGCGGCGACCGCGATGGCGGTGCCGGCGAGCACGAGGATCGGCGTGGCGAGGATCGCGATCGCGATCATCTTCATGTCGAACGACTCGATCTTCTTGCCGAGGTACTCGGGCGTGCGGCCGATCATCAGGCCGGCGATGAAGACGGTGAGGATGGCGAACACCAGCATGCCGTAGAGCCCCGAGCCGACGCCGCCGAACACGACCTCGCCGAGCTGCATCAGGACGATCGGGACGGCGCCGGCGAGCGGCATCAACGAGTCGTGCATCGCGTTGACGGCGCCGCACGACGCGGCCGTCGTGATGGCGACGAAGAGCGTCGAGGCGGCAATGCCGAAGCGCGTTTCCTTGCCTTCCATGTTGCCGCCCGACTGCGTCGCGCTCGCAACCTGATCAGTGCCGAGCGCAGCGAGAACCGGGTTGCCGGCCTGCTCCTGCGGCGAGATCACGGCGACCATGACCACGAACAGGACCGCCATCGCCGCGATCAATGCCCAGCCCTGGCGCGTGTCGCCGACCATGGCACCGAATGCGAACACCAGCGCTGCCGGGATCAGGAAGATCGCCAGCATCTGCAGGAAATTCGAGACCGGCGTCGGGTTCTCGAACGGATGCGCGGAGTTGGCGTTGAAAAAGCCGCCGCCGTTGGTGCCGAGCATCTTGATCGCTTCCTGCGACGCCACCGGGCCCATCGCGAGCGACTGCGTCGGCGCCTTCAGGTCTTCCATCACCGGCGCGCCCTTGGCGTCTTTCAGCGGCTGGCCGTCGGGTCCGTTCTTCGCCGCCTGATAGGCGTTGACCTCGAGCGTGGTCGCGTCTTGATAGGCATCGAAGTTCTGGATCACGCCCTGGCCGACGAGGACGACGGCGAAGAGCAGCGACAGCGGCAGCAAGGCGTACAGCGTCGAGCGCGTGAGGTCGGTCCAGAAGTTGCCGACGGTGCCCGACGAGCGGCTGACGAAGCCGCGCGTCAGCGCCCAGACGACGGCGATGCCGGTCGCGGCCGAGAAGAAGTTCTGCACCGTGAGCGCCAGCATCTGCGTCAGATAGCTCATCGCCTGTTCGCCGCTGTAGCCCTGCCAGTTGGTGTTCGTGACGAAGCTGATCGCGGTGTTGAACGACGAGTCGGCGCTCAACGCCGCCATCCCTTGCGGATTGAGCGGCAGCATGCCCTGCAGACGCTGCAGCGCGTAGACGACGACGACGCCGACGATGTTGAACGCGAGGACGCCAAAGGCATAGCGCTTCCAGCCCATGCTTTCGGCCGGGTCGACGCCGGCGAGGCGGTAGAGGCCGCGCTCCAGCCAGGCGAGCGGCGCCAGCCACTTCGGCAGGCGGCCCTCGGCCACGGCGGCGAGCCAGCGCCCAAGCGGCCACGCCGCCGCGAGCAGGATGACGAAGTAGGCGACGAGCTGGATCACGGACTGCGACGAACTCATCACAGCTTCTCCGCGTTGAACAGCGCCACCAGCAGGTAGACAAAGAGCGCGACCGCGATCACGGTGCAGACGATGTAGAGGCCGCTCATGGCCGGCTCTCCAGCCGCGCACAGGCGACAACACCACCGACCAGCGAGGCCGCCAGCACAGCGAAGAAGAGGATGTAGACGAGGTCTGCCATGGCGTTCGAGGGCTCAAGAAAACGAGCTCGAACGTTAGGCGGCGGCTCGTCAACCGCGCGTAGAGAGCGCTGGCGCCGCCATCAAGAAAGTGTCAAGGCCGCGGCCCAGGCCCGCTGCCGAAGCATGGCACTCACGCGGTAGCGCTCGCCGCGGTAGTGGCTGTCGAGGCGGTCGATCAGGGCGGCGACGGCACCGGGGTGCCACGCCGCCAGCCACTCGAACGGACCGGCCGGGTAGTTGACGCCGAGTTTCATCGCCAGGTCGGCGCTCTCGCTCGTGCACACGCCCTGCCGGACAGCGTCGCAGGCTTCGTTGATCAGCATCGCGACGGTGCGGGCAACGACGAGGCCGGGCGCATCGGCGACCTCTTGCGGCGCCCAGCCGGCGATGCGCAGCCAGAGCGCGGCCTCGTCGCGCCAGGCAGGCGAAGCGCTGGCCGAGACCGTGAACGCGAGCGCCGTGCCCGGGGCGCCGCCGTTGGCCGCAACGGCGAGGTCGAAGAGGGCGAGGTCGCGCACGCCCTCCTCTGCAGCGACCTGCGCGGCGGCGCGGCCGTCGGTGAGGCGAAGCTCGCCGTTGGCGGTCTGCAGGCCGGTCCAGCGGCTGGCGGTGTCGGCCTCGAAGCGCACATCGGCAGCGCCGAGCGCAGCGGCCCAGCGGGCGACGGCGACGCCTCGGCCGTGCAAAGCCGCGATGACGCCGCTCGGCACTGCCGGCGCCACATCCGGCGCGGCCGGCGGCGCAGCAGCCGCGGTGGCCGGATAAGCGAAGAAGCCGCGCCCCGACTTGCGACCGAGCAGGCCGCCGTCGACCATCTCGCGTTGCAGCAGTGACGGTTGATAGCGCTTATCGCCGAAGTTGGCATCGAACACCGATTCCGTCACCGCGAAGTTGGTGTCGTGGCCGATCAGGTCCATCAGCTCGCACGGGCCCATGCGAAAGCCGGCGCCGCGCAGGCAGGCATCGATCACCGCCGGTTCGGCGGCGCGCTCGAGCAGCAGCGCCAGCGCCTCGGCGTAGTACGGGCGGGCGATGCGGTTGACGATGAAGCCCGGCGTCGAGCGCGCATGCACCGGCGTCTTGCCCCAGCGCTTGCTCAACTCGAACACTGCCGCGGCCACCGCCGGCTCGGTCGACAGGCCGGACACGACCTCCACCAGCTTCATCAGCGGCACCGGGTTGAAGAAGTGCATGCCGACGAAGCGGCCCGGTCGGGCCAGGCCGCAGGCGAGCGCCGTCACCGAGATCGACGAGGTGTTCGAAGCGAGCACGCAGTC
>JAYVNL010000162.1:0-13776 GCA_043758495.1 Rhizobacter sp. | reverse complement strand
CATGCCGTTCGACCTGCAGACGCGCCTGTTGCGCGTGCTTGCCGACGGCCAGTTCTATCGCGTCGGCGGCCACAACCCGATGAAGAGCAACGTGCGCGTCATCGCCGCGACGCACCAGGACCTCGAAGAGCGCGTCAAGGCCGGCTCGTTTCGCGAAGACCTGTTCCACCGCCTCAACGTCATCCGCCTGCGCCTGCCGGCGCTGCGCGAGCGCACCGAAGACATCGCGCCGCTGGCCAGCTTCTTCCTGCAAAAGAGCGCCCGCGAGCTTGGCGTCGAAGGCAAGCGCCTGACCGAGGCGGCAATCGCCCGCCTGACGCAGTTCGACTACCCCGGCAACGTCCGCCAGCTCGAGAACATCTGCCACTGGCTGACGGTGATGGCGCCGGCCCAGCAGGTCGAAGCCAAGGATCTGCCGCCCGAGCTGCAGCCGCGGCCGACGGCGCGTGCCGCCGTGCTGGCTCCGGTTTCGGCCATGCCGCCGGCGGTCGTTGCGACTCTTGCCGGCGCCACGGCGGCCCCGTCACCGGCGACCGCGATCGCTGCCGCACCGCCGCCGAGCGCCGAAGGCGACTGGCTGGTCGGCCTCGAGCGCGATGCCCGCGAACTGCTGCGGTCCGGTCAGCCGATGGTGTGGGATACGTTGACGCGAAAGTTCGAAGGGCAGCTCATCCGCACCGCACTCGAAGCCACACGTGGCCGGCGCATCGAGGCCGCGCACAAGCTCGGCATCGGCCGCAACACCATCACCCGCAAGATCCAGGAACTCGGCCTCGAGGATTGAGCCACCCTCAAGGCCAGCGCCGCCTATATGTGGATCCAGGCCAGGACGCCGAGCACGAGCCCGATCACGGTGACGCCGTAGACACCGAACTGGAGGCGCCGGCTCTTCGTGAGCAAGGCGATCGCGGCCAGCGCGATCGCGATCTGCAAGGCTGTTGTCGCCTGCTGCCAGCGATGCTCCTCGTGGATCTGCCGTTCCGTCTTCTCGCCCCACTCGACCGACTGCTTTTCGAGCTCCTCGGCTTTCTTCTGGATCTCGACCTTTTCCGACTTGCGGCGTTCCGCCTCGCTGCGATAGAACTCCTTGCGCGCATCGGGAACGAGCTCGACCGCGAGCTCGGAGAGGTACTGGCGGTTGCTCTTGGCCTGGTAGAACGCCCACTGGTTGGCGGCCTCGGTCTTCTTGATCGCAGACTCGTTCTTGTAGAGGCCGGCGTTGAGCTGGGCAAGGCCGCCCATGTACGCGAAGATCGCGCCGATGGTGGCGATGAGCGCCGTGGCCACTGCGAGCCGGCCGGCCATGCCGTGCGGCTCGGCGTGCGACTGGTGCTCGAGCTCGTGATCGTGCGGTCCGTGGGCGTGAAAACCGTGGTTGGACATCTCAGGCTCCCCGATCGATTCTTGTGTAGGTGACGAAAGCGTAGCGCAGGCCCTCGGCGGTCTCGCGTTCGTCGCAGCGAGTCTGCCTGAAGTCGGCCCGTGGCCAGGCCGGGAAGAAGGCGTCTGCCGGGAAGGTGGCGTCGACCTCCGTGAGTTCGAGGGTGTCGGCCATCGGCAGCGCCAAAGCGTAGATCTCGGCGCCGCCAATCACGAACACGCGCGGTGTGTCGGTCGCCATGGCGAGCGCGGAGTCGAGCGACGGAGCCGCCTCGGCGCCATCGGCGCGCCAAGCCGGATCGCGGCTGACGACGATGTTGCGTCGACCGGGTAGCGGCCGGCCGATCGAGTCCCAGGTCTTCCTGCCCATCACGATCGGCGAGCCGAGCGTGAGCTGCTTGAAGCGCGGCAGGTCGCCGGGCAAGCGCACCAGCAGCTCGCCGGCACGGCCGATGCCGCCGTCGCGGGCGACCGAGGCGACGAGGCTGAGGGCAGGGCGGACCATGGCGGCGATTGTGGCGGCGGCCGCGATAATCGCGACTGATTCGAACGTGTCATGCCGATGAAACCGCCTGTTGCCGTTGTGCCCGCCGAAACTTCCGAAGCGGACCCGAAAGCCGAAGATGCGAGGCTCGCCGCGTGGCGCAGTTCCGCAGCCCGATCGGCCCCCGAAGGCGACCTCGCGCGCCTCGACTGGACGACGCCCGAAGGCATCGTCGTCAAGCCGCTCTACACCGCCGCCGACCTGGCCGGCCTGCCGAGCACCGACACGCTGCCCGGCCTGCCGCCCTACATCCGCGGCCCGCAGGCCACGATGTACGCGGTGCGGCCGTGGACGATCCGCCAGTACGCCGGCTTTTCCACCGCCGAAGCATCGAACGACTTCTATCGCAAGGCCCTCGCAGCAGGCGCGCAGGGCATCAGCGTCGCCTTCGACCTGGCCACGCATCGTGGCTACGACAGCGACCATCCGCGCGTTACCGGCGATGTCGGCAAGGCCGGTGTGGCGATCGATTCGGTCGAGGACATGAAGATCCTGTTCGACTGCATTCCGCTCGACAAGGTCAGCGTCTCGATGACGATGAATGGCGCGGTGCTGCCGGTGCTCGCCGGCTACATCGTGGCCGCCGAAGAGCAGGGCATCGCGGAGGACAGGCTCGCCGGCACGATCCAGAACGACATCCTCAAGGAGTTCATGGTCCGCAACACCTACATCTATCCGCCGGCGCCGAGCATGCGGATCGTGGGTGACATCATCGAATACACGGCGGCGCGGATGCCGAAGTTCAACTCGATCTCGATCTCCGGCTATCACATCCAGGAGGCCGGTGCCAACCAGGCCCTCGAGCTGGCGCTGACTCTGGCCGACGGTCGCGAATACGTTCGCACCGCGATCGCCAAGGGCCTCAACGTCGATGCCTTCGCCGGCCGGCTCAGCTTCTTCTGGGCCATCGGCATGAACTTCTACCTCGAGGGCGCGAAGATGCGCGCGGCTCGCGGCATGTGGTTCAGGATCATGGAAGAGTTCGAGCCGAAGCAGGCCAAGAGTTCGATGCTGCGCACCCACTGCCAAACCTCGGGCTGGACGCTGACGGCACAAGACCCCTACAACAACATCGTGCGCACCACCATCGAGGCGCTGGCGGCGGTGTTCGGCGGAACGCAGAGCCTGCACACCAACGCGCTCGACGAAGCCATCGCGCTGCCCACCGAGTTCAGTGCCCGCATCGCCCGCAACACCCAGCTGGTGATCCAGGAAGAGAGCCACATCACGGCCATCGTCGACCCCTGGGCCGGCAGCTACGCGATGGAGTCGTTGACCCAGGAGATGGCCGACGCCGCCTGGAAGATCATCGAAGAGATCGAGACGATGGGCGGCATGACGAAGGCCGTGCAGAGCGGCTGGGCCAAGTTGAAGATCGAAGCGAGCGCGGCAGAGAAGCAGGCCCGCATCGATTCGGGGCAGGATGTGATCGTCGGCGTCAACAAGTACAAGCTCGCTCAGGAAGCCCTGATCGACACCCTTGAGATCGACAACCACGCTGTGCGCGACAGCCAGATCGAGCGCCTCCGCTCGGTCCGTGCCGGTCGTGACGACGCCGCCGTGCGTGCTGCGCTCGCCGCGCTCACCGCCTGCGCGAACGGCGGCGCCGGCAACCTGCTCGACCTGTCGGTGCAGGCGATGCGCCTGCGCACTACCGTCGGCGAGGTCAGCGATGCGCTCGAAGCCGCCTGGGGCCGCCACCGCGCCGACACCCAGAAGGTGTCGGGCGTGTATGCCGCTGCCTACGACAGCGCCGAAGGCTGGGACCGACTCAAGCAGGAGATCGCCGCCTTCGCCGAGGCGGAAGGCCGGCGGCCGCGGGTGATGATCGCCAAGCTCGGGCAGGACGGCCACGACCGCGGCGCCAAGGTCGTCGCCTCGGCGTTCGCCGACCTCGGCTTTGACGTCGACATCGGGCCGCTGTTCCAGACCGCCGAGGAATGCGCGCGCCAGGCGATCGAGAACGACGTCCATGCCGTCGGCGTCTCGACGCTCGCTGCAGGCCACAGGACGCTCGTGCCGGCGATCATCGAATCGCTGAAGGCGCAGGGCGGCGGCGACATCGTCGTCTTCGTCGGCGGCGTGATTCCGCGCGGCGACTACGAGTTCCTGTATGGCGCTGGCGTCAAGGGCATCTACGGTCCCGGCACGCCGATCCCGGTCAGCGCCAAGGACGTGCTCGAGCAGATCCGCCGGGCCAGGCTTGACGTTTCGGCCTCGGGCGTGATACGGTAATACAAACCTACGAAAGGAGGGCATCGTGGCTGTATCGGTACGCATGGACCCCTTGCTCGAAGCCGAGCTCGCGCACGCGGCCGAGCGACAGGGCGTGTCGAAGTCCCAGTTCATCATCGCCGCCGTCGAGCGTGCGCTCGGCCGCAAGAATCCCTACGAGCTGATGGTCGCGCTGAAGGCCGAGGAGCCGCGCACCGGCTACGGCGCCGCCATCGACGTGGCCTACGACGCGACCGCCGCGAAGAAGGCCCTGCGCACCAGGCTCAAGACCAAGCACGGTGCCCGCAGCGCTCGTTGATGCCGGTCCGCTGGTGGCGCTGTTCGGCGCCAACCAGCCACGGGGGCCGCACTATCGTGAGCTCCTCCGACATGCCGGCGACGAGCTGTGGTCGCTCGCCACGACATGGCCTTGCGTGACCGAGGCCAGCCACCTGCTGGGCGTGCCCGAGCGCTTCACCCTGCTGCGCTGGATCGCGGCCTCGGGTATCGCCGTGTTTTCTTTCGGGCAGGACGATCTCGAGGACATGGTCGCGCTGATGCGCCGGTACAGCGCACCGCCGCGCACGGAGATGGATTTTGCCGACGCATCGCTCGTCTGGCTCGCCGCCGACACCGGCACCACCCGCGTCATGACGATGGATGTCCGCGAGTTCTCCCGCTACCGCCTGCCCGACGGCCGCGCCTTCGAGTTGCTGTGATGGACGCTGGCGACGCCGCCCTGCTGCGCGACATCGAAGGAGGCGACGCCACCTCGCAGCGCCGCGCCGTGGCCCGCGCCATCACCCTGCTCGAGTCGACGCGGGTCGATCACCGCGACCGTGCCGACGTGTTCCTGACGGCACTGCCGCTGCCGTCGCAACCTGCGTTCCGACTCGGCATCTCGGGCGTGCCCGGCGTCGGCAAATCGACCTTCATCGAAGCGCTCGGCCTGCACCTCGTCGCCAGCGGCCAGCGCGTCGCAGTGCTCGCGGTCGACCCCAGCTCGAGCCTGTCGGGCGGCTCGATCCTCGGCGACAAGACACGCATGGAGCGGCTCTCGGTGGAGCCGCAGGCCTTCGTGCGACCGAGCCCGAGCGGCGGCACGCTCGGCGGCGTCGCCGCGGCGACGCGCGAGGCGATCCGGGTCGTCGAGGCGGCGGGTTACGGCGTCGTCATCGTCGAGACGGTGGGCGTCGGCCAGAGCGAGGCTGCGGTCGCCGGCATGACCGACATGTTCTGCCTGCTGCAGCTGCCCAATGCCGGCGACGACCTGCAGGCGATCAAGAAGGGCGTCATGGAGCTCGCCGATCTGGTCGTCGTCAACAAGGCCGATCTCGATGCAATGGCGGCGGCGCGCGCGGTCGGGCAGATCGAATCGGCGCTGCATTTGGCGAGCCGACGCGCCGTCACCGCGTGGTCGCCGCGGGCGCTGGCGATGAGCGCGCTCGAAGCGGGGCAGGTGGCGTCGATCTGGCGGGTGATCGAGGAATTCCGAAGCGTGCAAGATGTTGCCGGCGCCGCTGTCGAGCGCCGGCGTGGGCAATCGGCGGCCTGGTTCTGGGAGCGCATCGACGCCGGCCTGCGGCAGGCCTTCCGCAGCGATCCGCGCGTTCGTGCCAGCCTCGACGAAACGCTCGCCGACGTCGACGCCGGCCGCCTGCCCGTCACAGTGGCGGCGCGGCGCCTGCTCGCTGCGTTCGGGGCCGAGCCGCGGCCCGCAGGCCCGACCTCGGAGCGCGTATGACCGACGCCGACATCGAAACCATCCGCGCCGCCGTCATGCCGAGCCGCTTTCGCGTCGCCGCCGTGGCGACAAGCGCCGGCTGCGTCATCGCCAAGAAGCAGCGGCCGCCGCGCAGCCGCTGGCGTGGCCGCGCCGTCGATGCGCTCGCCGCCGCGCTCGGCCTCGCCGTCCTGCGCGCGGTGCCTGCGCACGGCGGCTTGCGCGGCCAGGAGATCGAGGTCGAACGGCTGCAGTCGCTTCGTGCCGCTGGCGTCGCCGTCCCCGAGGTGCTCTATGTCGACCGCGACTTCTTCGTCATCGCCCAATTCGCGGGCCCCGACCTGGTTGCGCTCATCGAGCGTGGCGGTGCCGGCGCCTTCGAAGCCTGGCGCCGTGGCCTGGCCCTGCTCATCGAGGTCCATGCGCGCGGCGGCTGTCTCAGCCACGCGGCCGCGCGCAACTTCATCGCTACCGATACCGGCCTCGGCGCCATCGACTTCGAAGACGACCCGCTTGAGGTTATGTCGCTCGACGCGGCCCAGGCCCGCGACTGGCTGACCTACCTGCACTCGACACTGTGGCTGCTCGAGCGGCCGGCAGTCGAATTGCAGGCCGCCGTCGCCATCCGTCTCGCCGACGAGCCGGCCGCCGTGCGCGCACTCGTCGAAGGTGCCGGCCGCCGGCTTTCGCCGCTGCGCTACCTGCCCGGCTCGCGCCGCTCCTGGGGCCGCGAGGTCGCCGGAGCGCGCGCCCTCGGTGCCCTGTTTCCCCTGCCCGCGGTCGCCGCGACCACCATCGACGCAGCCTTCTGACTGCGCCCATTCCAATGCACGACATCATCCAGCAACTCGAAGCCAAACGCGCCCGCGCCCGCCTCGGCGGCGGCCAGAAGCGCATCGACGCCCAGCACGCCAAGGGCAAGCTGACAGCGCGCGAGCGCATCGACCTGCTCCTCGACGACGACAGCTTCGAAGAGTGGGACATGTTCGTCGAGCATCGCAGCCACGACTTCGGCATGGAGGCCAACCGGCCGCCCGGCGACGGCGTCGTCACCGGCTACGGGATGATCAACGGCCGCCTCGTCTTCGTCTTCAGCCAGGACTTCACCGTCTTCGGCGGCGCCCTCTCCGAAGCGCACGCCGAGAAGATCTGCAAGGTGATGGACCAGGCGATGAAGGTCGGCGCGCCGATCATCGGCCTCAACGACTCGGGCGGCGCCCGCATCCAGGAAGGCGTCGCCTCGCTCGGCGGCTACGCCGAGGTGTTTCAGCGCAACGTGATCGCGTCGGGCGTGGTGCCGCAGATCAGCATGATCATGGGCCCGTGCGCCGGCGGCGCCGTGTACTCGCCGGCGATGACCGACTTCATCTTCATGGTCAGGGACAGCTCGTACATGTTCGTCACCGGCCCCGAGGTCGTGAAGACGGTGACGCACGAGGAGGTCAGCGCCCAGGACCTCGGCGGTGCGCTCACGCACACCACGGTGAGCGGCGTTGCCGACCTCGCCTTCGAGAACGACGTCGATGCGCTGGCGATGCTGCGCCGCTTCGTCGACTACCTGCCGCAGAGCAACAAGACGAAGGCGCCGCATCTGCCGTCCGACGATCCGGCCGAGCGCATCGACCTCTCGCTCGACACCCTGGTGCCCGACCACCCGAACAAGCCCTACGACATCAAGGAGCTGATCACAAAAACCGTCGACGACGGCGACTTCTTCGAGCTGCAGCCCGAGCACGCCAAGAACATCGTCATCGGCTTCGGCCGCATGGACGGCGCCGCCGTCGGCATCGTCGCCAACCAGCCGCTGGTGCTGGCCGGCTGCCTCGACATCAAGAGCTCGGTCAAGGCAGCGCGCTTCGTGCGCTTTTGCGACGCCTTCAGCATCCCGGTGATCACCTTCGTCGACGTGCCGGGCTTCATGCCGGGCACCCAGCAGGAGTACGGCGGCATCATCAAGCACGGCGCCAAGCTGCTGTTCGCCTATGCCGAATGCACGGTGCCGAAGGTGACCGTGATCACCCGCAAGGCCTATGGTGGCGCCTATGACGTGATGAGCTCGAAACACCTGCGCGGCGATGTCAACTTCGCCTGGCCGAGTGCCGAGATCGCGGTGATGGGCGCGAAGGGTGCGGTCGAGATCATCTTTCGCGACGAGAAGGGCGATCCGGCCAAGCTCGCTGCCCGAGAGGCCGAATACAAGGCCAAGTTCGCCAACCCCTTCATCGCCAGCGCCCGCGGCTACGTCGACGACGTGATCCAGCCGCACGAGACCCGGAAGCGAATCTGCCGGTCGCTGGCGATGCTGCGCGACAAGAAGGTCGAGGACCCGTGGCGCAAGCACTCGAACGTGCCGCTGTGAGGCCGTGGCGGTGAGCTGCACCAGGCCGCGGGCATACATTTCGACATGAGGAAAGAGGTCGTGGCGACGATCGTCGAGCAGATCGCTGCGCCGGCGCGGCTGGGCCGAAATGACACGCGAGACGGCACGCCGGGGCCAGACGCCGGCGTCGCGGAAAATTGTCACCATGAGTCATGGAGCTGAGATGAGCAAGACAAGACGGCCGCGCATCGGCCTGATCGTGCCGCCTGCGGAGGGTCGTGTGCCCGACGACGCGCAGATCCTCTATGGCGACCGCATCGACTTCGTGGCGCGCGGCCTCGGCGTCGGCGTCGTTTCGCCGGCCGGCTTCGCGCCGGTGGTGGACCGCATCGTCTCCCTCGCCGTGGAGCTGCGCGACGAAGGCGTGGAAGCCATCTCGCTCATGGGCACATCGATCAGCTTCTACCGCGGCGCCGCGCTGACCGAGCAGCTGCGCGCAGAGATGACCGCTGCCACCGGCCTGCCGTGCACGACGATGAGCCATGCCGTCGTGGCCGCGCTGCGAGCGCTTGGCGTGCGTCGGGTCGCCGTGGCCACTTCGTACATCGACGAACTGAACCAGCGGCTCGTCGCCTACCTTTCGGACGAGGGCTTCATCGTGACGGCCATCGAAGGTCTGTCCGTCGTCGCGGTTCGCGAGGTGGCAGAGGTGCCCGCGGAAACGCTCATCCGACTCGGCGAGTCGGTCGTGCGGCGCGACCCGAGCGCCGAGGCGGTCTTCGTGTCTTGCGGCGGCCTGCTGACGCACGGCGTCATCGAGCCTCTGGAAGCGATGCTCGGTCTGCCGGCCATCGCGAGTTCGCCGGCAGGATTCTGGGATGTCGTGCAGCTCGTCGGTGCCGATCCGTTCGCACACGGCTTCGGCCGCTTGTTCCGGGCGCCGTACCGCATCGCACGCGGACAGCCGATGCGGCATGTTGCCGCATCGGTTGCCTGACAGGATCCGTTCCGCATGTTCAAGAAGATCCTGATCGCCAACCGCGGCGAGATCGCCTGTCGCGTCATCAAGACGGCACGGCGGATGGGCATCGCGACCGTCGCGGTGTATTCCGACGCTGATCGCGACGCCCTTCACGTCGAGCTCGCCGACGAAGCCGTCCACATCGGCGCCGCGGCCAGCCGGGAGTCGTACCTGCAGGCGGCGAAGATCATTGCGGCCTGCCGGTCGACCGGCGCCGAGGCCGTTCATCCCGGCTACGGCTTCCTCTCCGAGAACGCTGGCTTCGCGCGCGACGTCGAAGCTGCCGGCATCGTCTTCATCGGCCCGAAGCACGCCTCGATCGCGGCAATGGGCGACAAGATCGCCTCCAAGAAGCTCGCGCTCGCAGCCAAGGTCAACACCATTCCCGGTCACAACGAGGCGATCGGCAGCGCCGAGCTGGCGGTCGAGATCGCGAGGAAGGTTGGCTATCCGGTGATGATCAAGGCGTCGGCTGGCGGCGGCGGCAAGGGCCTGCGCGTCGCCCACGACGACGCCCAAGCCGCCGAGGGCTTCGCCTCCTGCCGCAACGAAGCAGGGCTGAGCTTCGGCGACGACCGTGTTTTCATCGAGAAGTTCGTCGAGCAGCCGCGCCACATCGAGATCCAGGTGCTCGGAGACGCGCACGGCCACTGCGTCTATCTGTGGGAACGCGAGTGCTCGATCCAGCGCCGCCACCAGAAGGTGATCGAGGAAGCACCGAGCCCGTTCCTCGACGACGCTACGCGCCAGGCAATGGGCGAGCAGGCGGTGGCGCTGGCGAAGGCGGTGAACTACGAGTCGGCCGGCACGGTCGAGTTCGTCGTCGGCAAGGACAAGAGCTTCTACTTCCTTGAGATGAACACGCGGCTGCAGGTCGAGCATCCGGTGACCGAGTGCATCACCGGACTCGATCTCGTCGAGCAGATGATCCGCGTCGCTGCCGGCGAGCCGCTGGCATTTGCGCAGGCCGACATCGCGCGCCGCGGCTGGGCGATCGAATGCCGCGTCAACGCCGAAGATGCCGTGCGCGGCTTCCTGCCGAGCACCGGCCGCCTGATCGTGTTCCGGCCGCCCGAAGAGACTCTGTTCGCGGGCCAGCCGCAAGCCGCGGGCACGGCCGGCGTACGCGTCGACACCGGCGTCTACGAAGGCGGCGAGATCCCGGTCCACTACGACTCGATGATCTGCAAGCTGATCGCCTGCGGCGCCGATCGCGCCGCCGCCATCGCCAGCCTGCGCGCCGCGCTCGACGCATTCGTGATCCGCGGTGTCTCGAGCAACCTGCCGTTCCAGTCGGCGCTGCTCGCCGAGCCGCGCTTCGCGGCCGGCGACTTCGACACCGGCTTCATCGCCGAGACCTGGCCGCAGGGCTTCGGTGCGGCAGCGGCCAGCGGCGACGAGCGCGACGCATTGATCGCGCTCGCCGCCGCTGTGCATCGCCGCGGTCTCGTGCGATCGGCCGGCATCTCGGGCCAGCTCGCCGGCCACGAAGTGCGGATCGGCGAGCGCTTCGTCGCCGTCGAGAGCGCGGCCGATGGCAGCACCACCGAGACGCCGGTCGAGGTTGTCCTCGACGGTGCCGACACCGTCGTGACGATCGCCGGCCGCGCCCGCAAGGTCGCGCTCGCGAGCCCGTTTCGCGACATCGCCGTGCGCGGCCGCATCGACGGCGTGCCGTTCGCGGCGCAGGTCGAGCGCGTCGGCCTCGCCTTGCGTTTGGCCCGCAACGGCACCCGCATCGAGGTGTGCGTGCTGACGCCGCGCGCCGCCGAGCTGCGCACGCTGATGCCCTTCAAGCCGCCGCCCGATCTGTCGCGCTTCCTGCTCTCGCCGATGCCCGGGCTGCTCGTCGCCATCACGGTCGTGCCGGGGCAGGCGGTGCGCGCCGGCGAGCGGCTGGCGGTGATCGAGGCGATGAAGATGGAGAACATCGTCGTTGCTGCCGACGACGGCGTGGTCGCGAACGTCGTTGCCACGGCGGGCGAGAGCGTCGCCGTCGACGAGGTGATCCTTGAGTTCGAAGCCAAGGCCGCGGTCGTGGCCGTATCGCCATGAGCGCGCCGGCGAGCCGGCCGTTCACGGTGCTCGGCATCCAGCAGGTCGCCATCGGCGGCGCGAGCAAGACGAAGCTGCGCTCGCTCTGGGTCGACCAGCTCGGCCTGGCGCTGACCGGCAGCTACCGCTCCGAGCGCGAGAACGTCGACGAGGACATCTGCACGATCGGCCAGGGCACCGGCAAGGTCGAGGTCGACCTCATGGAGCCGATCGATCCCGATGGCAAGCCGGCAGTGCACGCGACGCCGCTCAATCACGTCGGCCTCTGGATCGACGACCTGCGCGCCGCGGTGACTTGGCTCGAAGCCAACGGCGTGCGCATGGCGCCGGGCGGCATCCGCCCCGGCGCAGCCGGCCACGACATCTGCTTCATCCATCCGCGCGCCAGCGAGCAGTTTCCGATCGCCGGCGAGGGCGTGCTGATCGAGCTGGTGCAGGCGCCGGCCGACGTGATCGCGGCGGCGCGTGCGAATGGCGTCGCGGCTACCAAAGGATCGACATGACCGTTCACACCATCCTGAAGATGGGCGACCCGCGCCTGCTCCGTATCGCGCAGCCGGTGGAGCGCTTCGGGACACCGGAGTTGCGCGCACTCGTCGCCGACATGTTCGAGACGATGCACGCCGCTCGGGGCGCCGGCCTGGCTGCGCCGCAGATCGGCGTCGACCTGCAGCTCGTGATCTTCGGGTTCAGCCGCAACGACCGCTATCCCGAAGCGTCGCCGGTGCCGGAGACCGTGCTGCTCAATCCCGTCATCGAAGCGATCGACGGCGCGGAGGAAGACGGCTGGGAAGGCTGCCTGTCCGTGCCCGGCATGCGCGGCGTCGTGCCGCGGCTGGCGCGTATCCGCTACCGCGGCGTCGACCTCGAAGGCCGACCGATCGAGCGCGAGGCCGATGGCTTTCATGCCCGCGTCGTCCAGCACGAATGCGATCACCTGGTGGGCACGCTCTATCCGATGCGGATCCGCGACTTCAGCCGCTTCGGCTTCACGAGCGTGATCTTTCCGGAGCTCGACCCGGACAGCGACGACTGAGGTCGAGCTCGAGCGACCTTTTCGGTTTGTAAAGGAAAGTGTCGGCGATGGCCGGGCGGTCGGCTTTGCCAGCGGCTGGGGCGTTGAGGAATGCAGCGCGGCACACGGCCGACCGCCGTGGCGCGCGTCCTGGAGATCGAAGCATGAACACGACAACGCATCGCAGCGCGGCCGCCATCGCACGCATTCCCGAGATCTTTCGATTCGCCGTGGCCGCATTGAGTCTGCTGCTGTTCGGCGGCACGATCGCGCACGCGCAGCCCGCGGATGTCGACCCGCCCGGCCGCGTCGCCCGCCTGAGCGACGTCAGCGGTCAGGTCTGGCTCTACGGCAGCGATACCGACGAGTGGATCGGCGTCGCCCGCAACCGGCCACTGACCACCGGCGACCGCATCGCCACCGACAACGGCGCCCGCGCCGAGATCACGCTCGGCACGACCACATTGCGGCTCGATGCCGCCAGCGAGCTCGAAGTCGTGCGGCTCGATGACGCGCGCTTCGTCGTTCGCCTCCATCAAGGCAGCGCCGCTGCCCGCCTGCGCAGCGCCGGTGCCGCCGCCGAATTTGAACTCGACACCGACGAAGGCCGCTTTCGCGCACGTACGGCCGGCCGCTACCGATTCGATCGCCTCGAGCAGGCCAGCGACGTCACCGTGTGGGGCGGCCAGGCCGTCTTCGAAGGCAGGAACAGCGCCCTGCCGGTGACCGCCGGCCAGCACGCCCAGTTCTGGCTCGACGCCGCCGGCGCACCGCAATACACGATGGTGCAACCGGTGCGCGACGGCTTCGCGAGGTGGATCGACGATCGCGACCGCGCTGAAGACCGTGCCGTCGCGCCGGTGCGCTACGTCTCGCCGGAGATGACCGGCGCCGAGGACCTCGATCGCTACGGCCAGTGGGAACAGACGCCCGACTACGGCCCCATCTGGACGCCGAGCATCGTGCCGGTCGGCTGGGCTCCCTACGGCGCCGGCCGCTGGGCTTTCGTGCGCCCCTGGGGCTGGACCTGGGTCGACGATGCGCCGTGGGGCTTCGCACCCTTCCACTACGGCCGCTGGGTCAACTACCGCGAGCGCTGGTGCTGGGCTCCGGGCACCTACGTCGCCCGCCCGGTCTACGCACCGGCTCTCGTGGCCTGGGTCGGCGGCGGGAGCGTGAGCGTGTCGTTGTCGGTCGGACGCGGCGGGCCGCCGGTCGGCTGGTTCCCGCTGGCGCCGCGCGAGGTCTACGTGCCGAGCTACCGCTCGAGTCCCACCTACGTGCAAAACGTCAACATCACACACGTGACCAACATCACCCAGATCACGACCATCGTCAACAACCGCAATGGCGAAGGCGATCGCCGCGACTTCGTGAATCGCCGCTTCCCGGGCGCCGTGACGGTCGTGCCGGCGAGCGTCGTGGTCGGTCGCGAGCCCGTCGGCCCGAGCGCAGCCCAGTTCCGCGACAACCCGCAGGTCCGCGCGCTGGTGGCCACGGCGCG
>JAYVNL010000161.1:0-4576 GCA_043758495.1 Rhizobacter sp. | reverse complement strand
GTCGCGCCCTAGGACACCGCTTTCGGCTCCGTGACAACGACCGCGCGGACGACCCGCTGCGGGAACGGAATCTCGACGCCCTCACGCCCGAGCACGTCGAGCACCGCGAGGTGGACGTCAGACTTGACGTTGCCGCTGCCGTTCTCCGAATCGCGGATCCAGAAGTGGAGAGCGAGGTCCATGCCGTCGGCGGCGAAGGCGGCGAGCTGCACGTTCGGCGCCGGATCGGCGATGACCCGTGGCACGGCGGCGATGGCGGCCTCGAGCAGCGGCTGCAGCGACCGCACGTTGCTGCCGTAGGCGACCTGCACGGCGGTCGTCACCAGCACGCGCGGGTCGGCGAGCGAGGAGTTCTCGACGCGCGTCGTGATCAGCGTCTCGTTCGGCACGATGGCCTCCTTGCCGCCGAGCGAGCGGATCACGGTGTAGCGGGTGCGGATATCGGTGATGCGGCCCTCGAAGTTGTCGACCTTGACCATGTCGCCGATGCGCAGGCTGCGCTCGGCGAGGATGACGAAGCCGCTGACGTAGTTGGCCGCGATCTTCTGCAGGCCGAAGCCGAGGCCGACGCCGATGGCGCCGCCGACGACCGAAAGCGCCGTCAGGTCGATGCCCACCGCCGAGAGCGCGAGCAGCAGGCCCACGAACAGCAGCACGGCGCGCACGATGTTGGCGGCGATCTTGCGAAGCGACAGATCGTGGCCGGTGCCGCTCGACAGCAGCTTGCGCTCGACGGCGGCCGAGACCCACAAGGCGAGCACCAGCACGATGCCGGCTGAAACGCCGCCTTCGATGACGTTGCGCAGCGTGATGTACGTGACGCCGACCTTCCAGCGCACGTCGTCGGCAGCGTCGAGCACCATCGGCGAGACGCCGGTCACCCACAACGCGACCGCGATCCATGCCAGCCACGAAATGCTGCGCTCGACCGTGCGCACCCACGGCACCGACGGGAACGTGCGGCCGAGCACACGCACGCTGAGGCGGATGACGACGAGCGAGACCAGGATCGGGATCGCGACCTTGAACACCGCCGGTTTGATCGTGCCGGCGAGCGCCACCCGGGCGGCGAAGGCGAGCGCGAGCGCGAGCACGGGGAAGAGCACACCGTCGAAGATGCGTTCGCCGAACCACACCGAGGCCACCGGCTTCGAGCGGCCGCGAACCAGCCGCACGACGAACCAGGCCAGCAGCAGGCAACCGGCGAGGATCGCGATCTCGGCGATGGCACCGGGCTGCGTCAGGGCGACGGCGAGCTCGTCGAGCTCCTTGGCGTCGAATGGGCGGATCACGTGGGCAAGGCGCCGCCCGGGGGGACAGCGAACGAAGAGAGCGTGGGCGTAGTCATCTCGCCAAGACTCGGAGATGCGCAGCGACGCTGCGAGCCAGGGCGCCGAGGTTGTAGCCGCCCTCCAGGCACGAGACGATCCGGCCGCCGGCGTGCTTGTCGGCCAGCGCCACGATCTGTTCGGTGATCCAGGTGTAGTCGGCCTCGACGAGGCCGAGCTGGCCGAGCTCGTCTTCGCGGTGGGCATCGAAGCCGGCCGAGACGAAGATCATCTGCGGCGCGAATTCATCGAGCCGCGCCATCCAGTTTTCTTCGATCAACGCGCGGATCTGCGGCCCGCGCGCATATGGCGGCACCGGCACATTGATCATGTTGGTGCCCATCGGCACCGCGCCCGTGTACGGATAGAGCGGGTGCTGGAAGATGCTCGCCATCAGCACGCGTTCGTCGCCGGCGATGATGTCTTCGGTGCCGTTGCCGTGGTGGACGTCGAAGTCGATGATCACCACGCGTTCGAGGCCGCGAACGTCGAGCGCATGGCGCGCCGCGACGGCCACATTGTTGAAGAAGCAAAAGCCCATGGCGCGGTCGCGCGTGGCGTGGTGGCCGGGTGGCCGCACCGAGCAGAAGGCATTGCGGACGGCGCCGTCGATGACTGCGTCGGTGGCGGCCACCGCCGCGCCGGCGGCGCGCACGGCCGCGGCCCAGGTGCCGGGCGCGGCAACGGTGTCGGCATCGATCGCGCGGCGCTCGCCCGCCGCGGCGAGGCGCTCCAGCATGTCGCGCAATTCGTCGACGAAGCCGCTGCTGTGGGCGAGCGCCAAATCTGCGCAGTCGACGACTGGCGCCTCGCGGTGTTCGAGCGCGGCATCCAGACCCGAGGCGAGCAGGTAGTCATCGATGGCGTCGAGCCGCTCGGGGCATTCGGGGTGGCCGGCGCCCATGTCGTGGCTTCGGCAATCCGGATGCGAATAGAACGCGGTTGTCATATCGAATGGTCTGGCTGGTCGGAGTTGTACGCGCGGCAGCAACTGCGCTCAATGCGCGCTGTCATGGCTGGGTTCTGCGTCGGGGTAAAAGAACGCTAGCCGTTGGCGAAGGAGCTCCGGTTCCAGCGCGGCATCGAACCCGCCTGGACGGGAAGCGATCAACGGCCCCCAAGGCAGCTGCGCCGTCTCGGCCTCAAGTTTGGCCAGGTAGTCGGTAACGCGACCAATCGGGCGCGCCGGCACGCCGCCAACGACGCTGCCGGGTGGCACGTCGCGAGCCACGACCGCGCCGGCGGCCACGATTGCATTCGGGCCGATGGTGACGCCGCGCAGGATGATGGCGCCGTGACCGATGAAGACGTTGTCGAGGACCACGATCTTGCCGACCGCGTCGACGCTGGTTCCGTAGGCGTGATAGAGCACGTCGACCGAACCGTCGTGACCGACGAACGTGCAGTCGGCTAGAACGATGTTGTTGCCGAGGCTCACGTATCCCGGGTCCGTGAAGACGACGCCGAGGTTGATCGAGACCCGTCTGCCAATGTGGTGCAGGAAACGTATGCGCCGGAGGAAGTCGGCATATTCGCCGGCCAGCGGCTTGCCGAAGCGAAGGTAAGCAGGGCGCCATGCCGGCCAGCGCACGGCGAGGCGAAGGAGCAGCCGTCGGATCATCGGCATGGATGTGTGTGAAACGCCGTAGTCATCGGTGCTTGTAGCAGGGGGATTTCTAGTAACGTCGAACCGATGACCCGACCTCTCGCAGCCCAAGTGTCCGAACTCGTGGGCCAGATCGGCTCGATCATTGTAGGCAAGCAGGCCCAGATCGAAGACTGCGTCGCCTGCATGCTGGCCGGCGGCCATCTCCTCATCGAAGACGTGCCCGGCGTCGGCAAGACGACCCTTGCGCACGCCATCTCGGTCTCGCTCGGCCTGCGCTTCTCGCGCACCCAGTTCACCGCCGACCTGATGCCGTCGGACCTGATCGGCGTGAGCGTGTACGAGCGCAGCAAGGAGGCCTTCGTGTTCCATCCCGGCCCGGTGTTCGCGCAGGTGTTGCTGGCCGACGAGATCAATCGCGCCGGCCCGAAGACGCAGAGCGCGCTTCTCGAGGCGATGGAAGAGCACCAGGTCACGGTCGAGGGCGAGACGCGGGCGCTGCCGGCGCCGTTCTTCGTGATCGCGACCCAGAACCCGACCGACCAGCTCGGCACTTATCCGCTGCCGGAATCGCAGCTGGATCGATTCCTGATGTGCATCACGCTCGGCTACCCCGACCGCAAGAGCGAGCGCGAGCTGCTCGCCGGCGCCGATCGTCGCGAGGCGATCGGCCGGCTGAAGGCGGTGATGTCGCCGGCGGAGTTGCTGGCGGCGCAGAAGCAGGTCCAGGCCGTCCACGCGTCCGATGCGTTGCTGGACTACCTGCAGGCGCTGATCGCGGCGACGCGCTCCGGCGCCTGGTTCGTCGAAGGTCTGTCGCCGCGCGCCGGCGTCGCCGTGCTGCGGGCGGCGCGGGCGCGGGCGCTGCTCGGCGGTCGCGACTACGTGGCGCCCGACGACATCCAGTACATCCTGCCGCAGACGATCGCGCATCGCCTGCTGCCAGCCGCCGGCGCCGGCCGAGGTCGCGTCGAGCAGGTGCGGGCGATGGTCGAGGCGGTGCCATTGCCGTGAGCGCGGCGATCGGCCTCAACCCGGCCGCGTTCGCGCGTGCGCGTTTTCGCACCTGGTGGCAGTCGCGGCTGCCGCGCACCGACACGCAAGTGCTCACGCAAGGCAACATCTACATCCTGCCGACGCGCGCCGGCTGGATGTTCGGGCTCACGCTCCTCGTGCTGCTGCTGGCCTCGGTGAACTACCAGCTCAACCTCGGCTTCGTGCTGACCTTCCTCCTCGCTGGCAGCGGCGTCGTCTCGATGCACCTCACCCACGGCACGCTGCGCGGCCTGACGCTGCATCTGCGGCCGGCGCAACCGGCTTTCGCCGGCGGCAGCGCCGTCCTCGAGCTGGTGATGACGAGCCCGTCGTCGCAGCGCTTCGGCATCGGCTTGCGCCTGCTCGACGCGCACGACTCGACGCTGACCTGGACCGACGTGCCTGCCGGCGGCCAGGCGACGGCGCACGTGAGCTTCGTGCCGGCGGCCCGCGGCGTTCACATCGTGCCGACGCTGAGCGCCGAGACGCGCTTTCCGCTCGGCCTCTTTCGCGCCTGGACGGTGTGGCGGCCGGCAGCACGCCTGCTCGTCTATCCGAAGCTCGAAGCGAACGCGCCGGCGCTGCCCGCGGCGCGGCCGATCGCCGG
>JAYVNL010000160.1:0-13851 GCA_043758495.1 Rhizobacter sp. | reverse complement strand
CGGGCCGCAACAACGAGTTCCAGGTCGGAGTCACATCGCTTCAACGGAGGTTCACATGAGCGAAAGAGACGAAAAGACGATCCGCAAGGTCGTGCTGGCGGCGGTCGTCGGTGCGACGATTGAGTGGTACGACTTCCTGCTCTACGGAGTCGTCGCCGGAATCGTGTTCAACAAGCTGTACTTTCCAGCCGGCGATCCGGTCGTGGCCACACTGCTCGCCTACTCGACGTTCGCTGCGGGCTTCGTTACGCGGCCGCTCGGCGGCCTGATCTTCGGCCACTTCGGCGACAAGATCGGGCGCAAGAGCATGCTGATCATCACCCTGATGATCATGGGCGTCTCGACCTTCCTGATCGGCCTGGTGCCGACCTATGCGCAGATCGGAGTCGGCGCGCCGCTGCTGCTCCTGCTTCTGCGCGTCTTCCAGGGCATCGGCCTCGGTGGCGAGTGGGGCGGCGCGGTACTGATGGCCTACGAGTACGCGCCGAAGGAAAAGCGCGGCTACTACGCCTCGCTGCCGCAGATCGGACTGGCGCTCGGCGTCTGCCTCGCCTCCGGCGTGGTTGCCCTGTTGTCGTCGTTGCTCACCGACGCGCAGTTTCTCGCCTGGGGCTGGCGCGTCGCGTTCCTGATCTCGGGGGTGCTGGTCGCAGTCGGCCTCTACATCCGGTTGAGCATCCAGGAGACGCCCGAGTTCACGGCCATCAAGGAGCGCAACGCAGCGCTGCAGATTCCCTTCCTCGACCTGATCAAGCGCTATCCCGGCAACATCTTGAAAGGCATGGGCGCGCGCTACATCGACGGCGTGTTCTTCAACGTTTTCGCGGTGTTTTCGATCAGCTACCTGACCTCGACGATCAAGATCAGCCGCACCGACGCGCTGATCGGCGTGATGGCGGCGGCGTTCGTCATGTGCTTCACGATCCCGTACTTCGGCGCCCTGTCCGACCGGATCGGCCGCACCAAGGTCTACTTCTGGGGCTCGCTCGTCGTCGCCCTGTCGTCGTTCCCGGCCTTCTGGTTGATCACGCACAGCAGCGGCAACATGCTGCTCATCTGGCTGGCGATCATCATTCCGTTCGGCATCCTGTACGCCGCCGTCTACGCGCCCGAGGCAGCGCTGTTCTGCGACCTGTTCGATGCCAACGTGCGCTACTCGGGGATCTCGTTCGTGTACCAGTTCTCGGGCATCTTCGCGTCGGGCATCACGCCGATCATCGCCACGGCGCTGCTCAAATCGGGCGGTGGCGAGCCCTGGCAGATCTGCATGTACGTACTGTTCGCGGGCGTCGTGTCGGCAGCCAGCGCTGCGGCCATCGGCGCATCGGCCAGACGGACCGTGCCGGTCCCGGCCTGACACGCACGCACGCGGCGCTCACTCGAGCGTCACGTGCGCGTCGCGCACCAGCTTGCCGAGCCGCTCGCCCTCGCTGCGGACAAGATCGGCGAAGCCCTGCGCGGTTCCGCCGATCACCGGAGTGCCGAGCTCTTCCCACTGCTTCCTGATCGCCGGGTCGGCGAAGATCTCGTTGAAGACCCGATTCAGGCTGGCGACGATCGCTGGCGGCGTCTTGCCGGCGACGGCGATGCCGTGCCAGCCGTAGAAGTCGAAGCCGCGCAGACCCGATTCGTCGAGCGTTGGCACGTCGGGCAGCACGTAGCTGCGCGTCAGCGTGGTCACCGCGAGCGGTCGCAGCTGACCGGCCTTGATGTACTGCACCGAGCTTCCGAGAATGTCGAACATCAGCGAGATCTGGTTGCCGAGCAGATCGGCGAGCGCCGGACCGGCTCCCTTGTACGGCACGTGCTGCATGGAAACGCCGGCCATGCCGTTGAACATCATGCCGACGAGATGCTGCGGCGTGCCGTTGCCAGCCGAGCCGAAGTTGAGCTCCGTCGGGTGGGCCTTCACGTAGGCCATGAACTCGGCGATGGTCTTCGCCGGGAACTTCGGGTTCACCTCGAGCACGAGCGGGAACTTCGAGATCTGGATCACCGCCGCAAGATCGCGCTGCGGGTCGTACGGCATGCTCTTGTAGAGGCTCGGGTTGACCGACATCGGCCCCGGCGAGGCGAGTACGATCGTCGAGCCGTCGGGCGCCGACCTGGCGACCATGTCGGTGCCCGTGTTGCCGCCTGCGCCGGCGCGGTTGTCGACCACCACTGTCACGCCGAGTCGCGCCTGCAGGGCCGGCTGCAGGATGCGCGCCATCAGGTCGGTCGGGCCGCCGGGCGGATACGGTACGACGAAGCGCATCGTCTTCGTCGACGCGGCCTGCGCTAGCGCGCTCCGTGGCAGCGCTGCCGCGCCGACGGCAGCGCCGGCGAGTGCGTTGAACTTTCTGCGCGTCGTCATCGACAGCACCCTCAACTGGTCAGGAAGCCGCCATCGACGGCAACCGTCTGGCCGGTGACGAACGACGCCGCATCCGAGGCCAGGAAGAGCGCGAGTCGGGCGACATCGTCGGCGCTGGCGAGGCGACCCATCGGGAAGCGCGTCAGCACGCGCTCCTTGATCGCGGGCGTGAGGAACTCGCTCACCATGTCGGTCTCGACGACGCCGGGCGAGATCGCGTTGACACGCACGCCGTACGGGCCCAACTCGCGGCCGAGTCCGGCGGTCATGGCCACGACCGCGGCCTTGGTCGTGCCGTACCAGACGTTGCCGACCGCGCCGCCGCCGCGCACCGACGATACCGAGGCGATATTGACGATCGCGCCACGACGGCGCGCCGTCATCAGCGGCGCTACGGCCTGCACGCAGTTGAAGATGCCGGTGACGTTGACGCCGACGAGATCGTCCCAGGCCGCGCGCGTCGTGTCGGCGAACGGTCCCTGCGTCATGACGCCGGCGTTATTGACGAGGACGTCGATGACGCCGAGTCGGTCGAGGACACGGTGCACGACCGCGCCGACCTCGACCGCGTCGCGCACGTCCATGCGCATCGCGACGGCCGAGCCGCCGATCTCGTCGGCGCTTCGCTGCGCGCTCGCCTCGTCGATGTCGGTGACGACGACGGCGTGGCAGGCGCGCGCGAAATGGATTGCGATGCAGCGGCCGATGCCGCGTCCCGCGCCCGTCACCAGCGCGACCGGCGCGCTCATCACGCCGCCATCGGCAGGCCGAGCAGCTCGCGCGCCTCGGCGGGAGTCGCCGCGCGCCGGCCGTAGCCTTCGCACGCGTCGACGACCTTCTTGACCAGCTCGGCGTTGTTGGCCGCGAGCCGGGTCGGATCGAACTTGATGTTGTCTTCCAGGCCGGTGCGCACGTGACCGCCGGCTTCGAGGCACCACTGGTTGACTTCCCACTGGAAGCGGCCGGTGCCGGCGGCGACCCAGGTCGCGTCGGGCATCACGGCGGCGAGCTCCGAGCGGAGGAAGTCGAACACCGTGCGACGCGCCGGCATGGCATTGACGATGCCGAGCACGAACTGGACGTGCGGCGCGCCCTTCAGCAAGCCTTTCTTCACGAGGCTGGCAGCGTTGTAGAGCATCGCCAGATCGAAGACCTCGATCTCGGGCTTGATGCCGAACTCGAGCATCGAGCGGGCGAGGCCCTCGACGAAATCGGGCGGGTTCTCGTAAATGTTGGTCGGGAAGTTGACCGAACCCGTCGCCAGCGACGCCATGTCGGGCTTGAGGTGCAGCATCGACGCGCGTGCCGCCTGATCGCGGCCGCGCCCGCCGGTGGAGAACTGGATGATCATCCCCGGGCAGTGCTTGCGCACGCCCTCCTGAACCCGCGCGAACAGTTCGGGATCTGAGCTTGGGCTCTCGTCGCTGTTGCGCACATGGACATGGACGAGGGATGCTCCGGCCTCGAAGGCCTCGTGCGTCGACTCGACCTGCTCGGCGGGGGTGACCGGCACCGCCGGCGTGTCCTTTTTGCGCGGCAAGGCGCCGGTGATGGCCACGGTGATGACGACGGGTTTGCTCACTGTTGTCTCCAGTTCTCGTGCTGCGATCGGTGCTCTTGAAGCGCTTGGCGTCTCTGCTTTTGGACCACGTAGTTTCATTATTGCGTCGGCTTCGGCGCCGTGCAAGAATTTCGCAGAACGTTAATTTGATTTCGATAATCGAAATTGCAGAGCCGGCACAAATCGGCCCCACGACGCGGAGACGACGACGTGAGCCTCACGCAGCAGATCAGTTTTCAGGACGTACTTCAGCTGGTCGAGCTCGTCAAGAGCTCGGCCAACTTCAGCGAGCTGCGCGTTCGTTCGGGCGACCTCGAGATCGAGGTACGGCGCGGCGCTGGCGAATCGCTCGTTCGCGCCGAAAAGCCTGCGCCAGCGGCGGCCGCGCCGTCCCTTTCCGTCGATGCTCGACCCGCACCTGACGTCTCGGCCGCATCGGTCGCGACGGCATCGCTGGTGGCTGCGCGCCCGGCCGCATCGACCGAATCGCGCGACGGCATGAGCGTCGTCAAGGCGCCGATGGTCGGCACGATCTATCAGGCCGCTGAACCCGGAGCGGCTCCGTTCGTGAAGGTCGGCCAGCAGGTCGCGGCCGGCGATCAGCTCTGCATCATCGAGGTGATGAAGCTGATGAACGCCGTCACCGCGGAGACGCGCGGCACGGTGCGCGAGATCCTCGTGGGTGACGGCGAAGCGGTCAAGTTCGGCCAGGACCTCTACGTCATCGCGCCGCGCTGAGGACACGCGCATGTCCACGTCCCATCGACCGATCCGGCGCGTCCTGATCGCCAACCGCGGAGAGATCGCGGTGCGCATCCAGCGCGCCTGCCGCGAGCTCGGCATCGAGACGGCGCAGGTCTATTCCGAAGCCGACCGCGACTCGGTGGCCGTGCGCGACGCCGACATGGCCGTCTGCATCGGCCCCGCGCGATCGAGCGACAGCTACCTGCGCGCCGACGCGGTCGTTGCCGCAGCCAAGGCCCTGCGCGCCGACGCGGTCCATCCCGGCTACGGCTTCCTGTCGGAAAACGCCGCCTTCGCGCGCCTCTGCGAGAAAGAGGGCATCGCGTTTATCGGCCCGAGCAGCGACGTCATCGCGACGATGGGCGACAAGGCCTCCGCTCGCGCGACCGCGTTGTCAGCCGGCGTGCCGGTCACGCCCGGCTCGAGCGGCACGGTCGCCTCGGCGGCGGCCGCGTGCGAGATCGCAGCCGGCCTCGGCTATCCGGTCATCCTGAAAGCAGTCGCCGGCGGCGGCGGCCGCGGCATGCGCATCGTCGGTGCCGAGGCCGACCTCGCCGGCCACTTCGACGCCGCCGTGCGCGAGGCCAAGGCCGCGTTCGGCAACGGTGCGATGTACGTCGAGAAATACCTCACCGACATCCGCCACGTCGAGATCCAGATCCTGGCCGATGACGAGACCGTGCTCCACCTCGGCGAACGCGACTGTTCGTCGCAGCGTCGCAACCAGAAGCTGATCGAGGAGAGCCCGTCGCCAGGCTTGCCGCCCGCCATGCGCGAGGCGATGGGCGCCGCAGCGGTGCGCCTCTGCCGGCACGTCGGCTACCGAAGTGCCGGCACGATCGAGTGCATCGTCGATCCGGCACGCGAAGTCTTCTATTTCATGGAGATGAACACCCGCGTGCAGGTCGAGCATCCGGTCACCGAGTGCGTCACCGGCATCGACATCGTCAAAGAGCAGATCCGCATCGCGCGCGGAGAGAAGCTGTCGATCCGGCAGAGCGACGTCCGCCTTTCGGGCCACGCGATCGAATGCCGGATCAACGCCGAGGACCCCGAGCGCGGTTTCGCGCCCTGCCCCGGCACGCTCGGCGAGGTACGCTTCCCTGGCGGCCCGGGCATCCGCGTCGACTCGCACGTGCACAGCGGCACGGTCGTGCCGCCGTACTACGACTCGCTCATCGCCAAGCTGATCGCCTGGGGCCGCGACCGCGACGAGGCGCTCGCGCGGATGCGGCGCGCGCTCGCTGAGCTGCGCATCGACGGCGTGGCGACGACCGCGCCCTTCATCGCGCGCCTGATCGAGAGCGACACCTTCCGGCGCGGCGCGGTGCACACCCGTTTTGTCGAGCAATTCATCCGGGAATCGACATCATGACCTCTGCAGCCTCACCAACGACATCGAGCGGCCGCGACTACGGCCTGATCGACGTCACCCTGCGCGATGCGCACCAGTGCCTCTGGTCGACGCGCATGACGACGCCGATGATGACGCCGATCCTCTCGCGTCTCGACGCGGTCGGCTACTCGTTCGTCAACATCCTGGGTGGCGCCGTGTTCGACGTTCAGGTGCGCTTCCTGCACGAGAACCCGTGGCAACGCGTCGGCATTCTGTGCGAGCACCTGAAGACGCCGTGCGACGGCCTGACGCGCGGCCAGAGCCTCTACACCTTCGAGCTTTTCGCCGACGACGTCGTCGCGCTCAACTCGAAGGTGCTGGCCCGGCGCGGCCTGAGCGTTCTCACGGTCTACGACGCGCTCAACGACATGCGCAACATCGAGTCGTCGCTGCGCTCGGGCCACGCCGAAGGCATGCGGGTCAACACGATGATCGTCTACGCGCTCTCGCCGGTGCACGACGACGCCTACTTCGTCGCCCGCACGCGCGAGCTGGTCGCGCTGCGTGCCGACTTCATCTCGATCAAGGACCCGACCGGCCTGCTCACACCGGAGCGCGCCGAGACGCTCTTCCCGGCCGTCGTCGCGGCTGCGAACGGCATCCCGCTGCAGCTGCACACGCACAGCCAGTCGGCGCTCGCGCCGCGCGTCCACGAGGTCGCGATGAAGAGCGGCTTCCGCTACGGCCACACCGCCGTCGAGCCGCTTGCCAACGGCGCCTCGCTGCCGGCCGCCGAGGAGATCGACGACCGCGCCCACGCCCTCGGCTTCGCGACCGGCATCGATCGCGCCGCGCTCGCCGACGTCAACGGCTACTTCGCCGTGCTCGCCGAGCGCGAGGACAAGCCGCGCGGCGAGATCGCGACCTACGACCCGGCGCTCTACGAGCATCAGGTGCCGGGCGGGATGATCTCGAACCTGCGCTCGCAACTCGCGGCGATGGGCATGGAAGACCGCATGTCGGAGATCCTCGAGGAGACCGCACACGTGCGCAAGGATCTCGGCTACCCGATCCTGGTCAGCCCGTTCGCGCAGTACATCGTCACCCAGTCGGTGCTCAACGTCGTCCAGGGCGAGCGCTACAAGACGATCCCCGACGAGGTGCGCAAGTACGCGATGGGCTTCTACGGCCGGCTCGCCGCGCCGCCGTCGGCCGAGTTCCTGACGAAGGCGAAGGTCGATCCGCGCGACATCACGACGGCGCGCCCCGGCGATGCGATCGGACCAGCACTGCCCGCGTTGAGGAAGCGACTCGGGCCCGGCGCGACCGACGAAGACCTGTTGCTCGCGGCCTTCTACGAGCCCGCAATGCTCGAGCCCCTGCGGGCGCCGATGCCGCCCTGCCGCTTCGAGACCACGCCGATGATGGAGCTCGTTCGCTATGTCGAATCGCGGCGCGACATCCGCCAGGCCCGCATCCGCTACGCCGGCACGGAGATCACGCTCTCGGCGTGATGCCGCGACGCCGGCGGGCGGGTACGCGACGATTTCTTCGACAAGAGCCCGTCGGGCCGAACCTCACATCAGGAGACAAGCATGCGCAGCACTCAGCGTTTCTCATCGGGCCGCCGGACCCTCATCGTCGCCGCAGCCGCCGTCGCGACACTGGCCGGCCACGGCCTCGCCGCAGCGCAATCGGGCGCAACCGAATGGGGCTGGCCGACACCGTACGAGAAGGTGTCCGACAAATCGGTGAAGTGGCTCAAGGACAAGGGCTGGTGGCCGATCCAGGTCGCGTTCCAGGCGCCGTGGTCGGGGCAGAACACGGTCAACATCGTTATGGACCGGATGAACCTGCTGGGCCTGCGCGGGGTCGATGCCAAGTGGACGGCATTTCCCTCCGGCCCAGCGATCAACGAGGTGCTGATCTCCGGCCGCTATCAGGCCGGCAGCGGCGGCAACTTCCCGTTCACGACGCTCGTCGATCGCAAGATCCCGGTCAAGGCGATCGCGATCGAGAGCCCGAACCTGCTGCACGCGCTGGTCGTGCCGAACGACTCGCCGCTGAAGTCGATCAAGGACCTGAAGGGCTCGAACCCGCCGGCGACGATCGGCCTGGTCACCGGGTCGTCGGCCGAGTTCTATTTCCAGATGAGCGCGCAGATCAACGGCCTAGAGATCGGCAAGGACGTGATCCTGAAGAACATGCCACCGGGCGAGCAGATGAGCATGCCCAAGGGCATCAACGGCATCGTCGCCTGGGACCCGACGCCGACCATGATGGTCGAGGAGCGCAAGAACGGCCGGATCATCGACAGCATCTTTCCGTACAACATCTACGAAGGCCAGTTCTACCTGCGCAGCGAACTGGTCGAGAACGTGCCCGACGTCGCCCAGGCGTTCGCCGACGCCTTCGCCGAAGCGACCCTCTGGACCCGCCTCAATCCCGACAAGGCCGCCGCCTTCATGGCCGAGGACCCGAACCTCAAGAACTACTCGAAGGACATCCTGCTGCAGCAGGTGCGCGCCTACAACAACCTCTACAAGCCGACCAACATCTATCCACACGCCGAG
Source organism: Rhizobacter sp. (assembly GCA_043758495.1). Lineage (GTDB taxonomy): Bacteria > Pseudomonadota > Gammaproteobacteria > Burkholderiales > Burkholderiaceae_C > Schlegelella_A. Next base: position 5,281 of record JAYVNL010000160.1, on the reverse strand, counting down.
TTCTGGGGCCAGGTTAACGAGCCGATCTTCAAGTGGCTCTACGAATTCAAGCGCATCACGCGGCCGCTGACCGCCGCCGACTTCGCCGCCGCGGTCGACGAGCGCTTCATGCGCAACACTTTCGCCAAGCTCGGCTGGACGGTGCCGAAGACGCCGCCGTTCCTGCCCGCCGGCTGGCAGGGCAAGCCGAACCAGCCGCCCTACCCGACCTACGTGCATTCGCTCAATACGACGGCCGCGCAGGTCTTCCCCGAGCCGGGCGACCTGGTCAAGCCTTGGACCTTCGGTGGACGCTCCTACAAGCCTTGACGCCGGCCCCACGCCGGCCGCACTGCGGCCCGTGGTGAGCCTGCCGGCGGCGCCCGGCGCGAGCGCGCTGGCGTGGTCGCGACTCGGTCGACTGACCGTGCCGGTCGCGCTGCTCCTGATCTGGCAGGCGATCAGCACGTTCGTCCTCGACGACACGACGCGCACCTTGTTGCCGCCGCCGACAGCGGTGGCCAGGGCAGCGTGGGAGCTGATCGTCTCGGGCGAACTGCTGCGCCACCTGCGCGATTCGCTGAGGCGCGAATTCATCGCCTTCGCCTGGGCGCTCAGCGCGATTCCGGTTGGCGTCGCGATGGGCTGGTGGAAGCGCGTCCACGATCAGCTCGATCAGCTTGTCGAGATGCTGAGGCCGATCCCACCGCTGGCCTGGATCCCGCTCTCGATCCTGTGGTTCGGCGTCGGCGACACGCAAAACCAGTTCATCATTTTCCTCGGCATCTTCTTTCCGATCCTGCTCAACACCATCGCGGGCGTACGCAGCGTCGAGCCGAATCTCGTCCGTGCCGCCCGCTGCCTCGGTGGCGGCGAAGGCGCGGTGCTGCGCCGCGTCGTCTTGCGCGCCGCCCTGCCGCAGATCGTCACCGGCGTGCGCGTCGGCCTCGGCTTCGGCTGGATGGCGTTGGTCGCCGCCGAGCTCGTCGGCGCCAACTCGGGCCTCGGCTTCCTGATCAACGACGCACGCACGCTGCTGCGCACCGACATCGTCATCGTCGGCATGATCACGATCGGCCTCGTCGGTCTTGTGCTCGATCTCCTGATCCGCGAATTCATGCGCCGCGCCATGCCGTGGTCGCGCTCTGTCCAGCACTGAAGTCCCCATGAGCGCAGTCCGCATCGAGCACGTCACGAAGATCTTCCCCGGCCACAGCGCTCGCGACGCGCCGGTGCTCGCGCTTGATGACGTGAGCCTCGACATCGACGACCGCGAGTTCTGCTCGGTCATCGGCCACAGCGGCTGCGGCAAGACGACGCTGCTCAACATGCTCGCCGGGTTCGAGCGGCCGACCGCGGGAACGATCGTCGTCGACGGCACGCCCGTCGGCGCGCCCACTTGGAAGCGTTCGATGGTGTTCCAGGACTACGCGCTCTTCCCCTGGCTAACGGTCGAGCAGAACATCTCTTTCGGCCTAGAGATGAAGAAGGTGCCGCTCGCGGAGCGGCAGGCGGTGATCGCGGCGCAGATCCGGCTCGTCGGCCTGGCCGGCTTCGAGAAGCGCTATCCGCACCAGCTCTCGGGCGGCATGAAGCAGCGCGTCTCGATCGCGCGCGCTCTTTCGGTCGAACCGCAGGTGCTGCTGATGGACGAGCCATTCGCGGCGCTCGACGCCCAGAACCGCGCCTTGATGCAGCAGGAGATGGGGCGGCTCCTCGCCAGCGCCGATTCGGACGCGCGCCGAACGATGGTGCTGGTGACGCACAGCATCGAGGAGGCGATCGTGCTGTCGGACCGGATCGTCGTCCTCTCGAGCCGACCGGGTCGCGTCAAGGCGATTCTTCGCGTCGACCTGCCGCGCCCCCGCGACGAGGACGATCCTGCCTTCATCACCCTGCGGCACGAGCTGCGCGAGCTCATCAACGAGGAGATCGCGGCGCAGCGCTTGGCCGTGCTCTGACGCTCCACCGGGCTCGCGAAAATGGACCGCACGCTCGCTTTTGCCCTCGCCATCGCGCTCGTCGGTGGCCTCGTTCGCGGCACCACCGGCTTCGGCGCGGCGATGGTCATGACGCCGTCGCTGGCGCTCCTCATGGAGCCGAGGGTCGCGGTGCCGGTCGCGCTCCTGCTCGAGACCTTCGCCGCGGCTACGATGCTGCCGGCGGCGGCGAAGCTGGCCCGCTGGCGCGTGATCGCGCCGATCGGCGTGGCCGCGATCTGCACCGTGCCGCTCGGCGCACTGCTGCTGAAAGGCGTCGAGGCGGCGACGTTGCGCCGGCTCATCGCCCTGACGGTAGTCGTCTTTTCGATCGCGCTCCTGTTCGGCAAGCGCTTTCGCGGCGAGCATCGGTTTCGAACCTCGATCGGCCTTGGCGCGTTGAGCGGCACGATGCTCGGTGCCACCAGCATCGGCGGGCCCCCCGTGATCCTCTACCTGCTCTCGGGCCCAGACCCTGCGGCGGTCACCCGAGCCAACCTCACGCTCTACATCGTGGTTGTGTCGGCGGCCGGCCTGATCATGCTCGGCGTCGCCGGGCTGCTCAACGCTTTCGCCTTGCAGACGGCGGCCGCGCTGACAATACCGTTCGTGGTCGGTATCGTCACCGGCTCGTGGCTCTTCTCGCGCTTCTCCGACCAGCGCTTCAGGCAGCTCACCGTCGTCTTCATGTTCCTGGTTTCTCTTGTCGTTCTGTTCGCATGATCGGCCCCGCCCGAACCCCGATGGCCGAAGCCGCTGAAGCGGGCGTGACCGAATCGATTGCGCTGCGCGCCTTCGCAGCGCTCGAGCTGATCGCGATCGCGCCGGGGCCGCTGTCGCTCGACGAGTTCACCTTGTCGTTGCGGCTGCCCAAGCCGAGCGTCTATCGCATCCTCACCCTGCTCAAAAATGCCGGCCTGCTGCGCCGCGAGTCCACGACCAAGCGGTACACGATCGGTCCGCGCCTGACCGCGTTCGCGGTCGATCTCTGGCGCAGCGACAGCTTGCGGGCGCAGTGGCGCCGCGCTCTCGAGGACGCCGTCGCCGCAACGGGGGAGAGCTGCAACCTGACGCTGCTCGAAGGCAACCGCGTCTTCTATCTCGATCGCGTCGAGACGAGCCAGCTGCTGCGCCTGCACCTAGAGGCCGGCACGCGCGTGCCGCTGCACTGCACCGCCAGCGGCAAGCTCTTCCTCGCCGACATGACGCCGGCTGATGCGCGACGCCTCCTCGGCGAGGAGCCCTACGAGCGCTTCACCAGCAAGACGATCACCAGTTTCGAGCCCTTGCAGGCGGAGCTGAAGAAGATCCGCAAATCAGGCGTCGGCACGCACGATTGCGAGCTCTTCGACGACTCGGTCGCGATTGCCGTGCCGGTGCTCGGTCCGGGCGGCGCGATCTTCGCTGCGGTGGCCGTGCACGCACCCTCGTCGCGCGAGAGCATCAAGAGCTTGCTGCGCTTCGTAAGCGCCTTGCATCGTGCGGCGGCGACGATCGCGGCGACGCTTTCGCCAGCTGCCGGCAAAAGCCGCAAATGAACACCGGTGCGAAGCCGCTCGGCGGCCAGGCAGCGGTCGTCACCGGCTCGACCAGCGGCATCGGCCTCGGCATCGCCGATGCGCTCGCAGCCGCCGGCGCCGACGTGATGCTGAACGGCTTCGGCGACACCGCCCTGGTGGCCAGCATCCGTGACGACCTCGCGGCGCGCCACGATGTGCGTGTCCTGCACTCGGGCGCCGACATGGCCAGGCCAGTCGAGGTCGCGGCGCTCGTGCGCGACGCGGAATCGGCATTCGGACGGGTCGACATCCTCGTCAACAACGCTGGCGTACAGCACGTCGCATCGATTGCCGAGTTTCCCGACGATCAGTGGGATCGCATCATCGCCATCAACCTGAGCGCGAGCTTCCATGCGATCAAGGCAGTGCTGGCCGGGATGCAGGCGCGCGGCACCGGCCGCATCGTCAACATCGCGTCGGTGCACGGCCACGTCGCGTCGCCGTTCAAGGGCGCCTATGTAGCTGCCAAGCACGGGGTCATCGGCCTGACGAAGACAGTGGCGCTCGAGGTCGCGACGACCGGCATCACCTGCAACGCAATCTGCCCCGGCTTCGTGCGCACCCCGATGATCGAGGGCCAGCTCGCAGAGCTGGCCAGGGCGCATGGCATGTCCCAGGCCGAGGTCGTTCGCGAAGTGGTCCTCGCGTCGCAGCCGAACAAGCGGTTCGTCGGCGTTACCGAGATCGGCCAGCTGGTCGTATTCCTTTGCTCGCCTGCCGCGGCGTCGATCACCGGCGCATCGTTGCCGATCGACGGCGCATGGCTGGCCCGCTAGTGTCGTGAGTTAGAAGTTCGCAGACAAAAGCGTTCGATGCTGGCGAGGATGTCGTCAGGCGGACTTCGACCGGACGAACGGCTTCGGATCTTCGTTGTTGATCTTGATGTAGTGCCTGATGGCCTGCTCGCGTTCGCGAGTAGAGCGATGGGTTCCGCGGCGGATGTACTTCTGTGTCAGTGTGCCGAACCAGCGTTCGACCGGGTTCAGCCACGACGCGGAGGTCGGCGTGAAGTGCACCTGGAAGCGGGGATGCCGGACGAGCCAGTTCTTTATGGCGGGCGTCTTGTGCGTGCCGTAGTTGTCCATCACGAGGAGGATGTCCAGCATGGCTGGCACGTTGGCCTCGATGGAAGCGCCAATGCCTGTGCGGTCTTGCGGCGCAGCGTCAGCGCCGTGAGCCGCTCGTGCTCGGCTTCGATCAAAACCAGTTCTGCCTTGACTCTTCCACGCATCGCCGCCTCGTCGCCTACTCACGGTACAAGATTAATCGGCCCCACATGGGTTAGTTCAATGAACTTCCAACTCACGACACTAGCGTTGCACCTGCACCGGCACGCCGGGCTTGTCACCGGTCATGGCGGCAACGACGAGGTAGCGGCGCGGCGTGTTCGGGTTGCCTTCCACCGATTTGCGCAGCGGTCCGATCGCATTGACGATCGCGGCGCCGGCCGGGTTGGTCATGAACTTGGCGACCGGCTCGAGCGCACCCGACCCATCGGCGTTCATCGATAAGGCGAGCAGGTAGGGCTCCCTCGGCTCCAGCCCGGTGACAGCGGCTTGCAACAGGTCGACGAGGCCCTGGCTATTGACGACCACGGTGCTGGCGACCTCGCTCGTGCCGGCTGCGCCCATCGTCAGGTGCACGGCGGTTTCGCCGCCGCCGAGCGGCATGAGGTTGTCGGCGCCGGCTCCGGTGGGCACAGCGTTCGGGATGTAGACCATGCCCTGCGGAGACTGGCCGCTGGCCACGGTGGCCACGACCGTG
>JAYVNL010000159.1:0-4606 GCA_043758495.1 Rhizobacter sp. | reverse complement strand
CACGATCGCAAAATCGGTGGAGTGGAGCGCAAGGCTGCTCGACTTTCAGTACGAGCGATGACCTGACGGTCGCTGCGCACGGTCTCTGATCGAGCCCCTGGAACGACGAAGCCCGCCGAGTGGCGGGCTACGACGTGCCGGGTGGCACTGCTTGTTTTTGGTTGCGAGGGCAGGATTTGAACCTGCGACCTTTGGGTTATGAGCCCAACGAGCTACCAGACTGCTCCACCTCGCGACTGGAAGAAAGAGTCTACCACGCGACTCGCGGGCGACGCCCGGTCAGAGCCCCGCGCTCTGCAGGGTTTGAAGGAAGCGCGAGCTGCCTTGGTAGCCGACCAGCCGGGCGCCAGCGATCTCCTGGCCACTGGCGTCGAAGAAGATCGTGCCCGGCGGGCCAAACAGGCGAAAGCGCTTCAGCAACTCGCGATCATCGGCGTTGTTGCCAGTCACGTCGGCCTTCAGCAGCAAGGCACCGGCGAGCTTCTTCTGTACGGCCGGATCGGTGAAGGTGAATCGCTCCATCTCCTTGCACGACACGCACCAGTCGGCATAGAAATCCAACATCACCGGGCGGCCCGCGGTCCGAAGCGCGGCGTCGAGCTCGGCGATGCTGCGCACGGCGACGAAGCGCGGCATGCCGGCGGAGATGGCGTCGACGGCCTGACTGCGACCGGCGAGGCGCGCCAACGGTTGCAGAGGATCGCTGCCGCCCGATGCCGCGCCAACGATCTCGATCGCACCGACGAGAACGAACAGCGCTGCCACCGCCTTGCGCCCGACGTGCGCGCCCGGGCGGCCGCGCGAGCGCGAGACGACGAGGCCGGCCGCCACCAGAGCCAGCGCACCCCATCCGAACAAGGCCAGGGAGGCCGGCATCACAGGCTGCACGGTCCAAAGGGCGACGCCGAGCAGCAGCACGCCGAAGGCCGCCTTGACCTCGACCATCCAGGCGCCGACGCGCGGCAGCAGGGCACCGGCCGAGGCGCCCACCAGCAACAGCGGCACGCTCATGCCGGTAGCGAGCGAGAACAGCGCGGTGCCGCCGAGCCAGACGTCGCGCGTCTGGCTGAGATAGACCAGTGCGCCGGCGAGCGGCGCAGCGACGCACGGGCTGACGATGAGCGCCGAGACGCCGCCCATCGCACAGACGCCGGCGACCCGGCCACCGGGCAGCTTCTGGGCGGCGTCGGAGACGCGGCAGCGCAGGGCCAGCGGCAGTTGCAACTCGTAGACGCCGAACATCGACAGCGACAAAGCGGCGAGCCCGAGCGCGAAGGCGCCGAGCACCCAAGGGTTCTGCAGCGCCGCGGCCAGGCCCTCGCCGGCGAGCCCGGCGGCGACACCGAACGCGGTGTAGACCATCGCCATGCCGAAAGAGTAAGACGCTGCCAGCGCGAGGCCGCGGCGGCGCGACACGCCGACCGCGTCTGCACTCGGTGAAGCACGCCCGACAGACGCGCCAGCGGCGAGCGCGCCGCCCGACCCGTACCCGCCCTGGCCGACGATGATCGACGACACGATCGGCAGCATCGGCAGCACGCACGGCGTCAGCGACAGCAACAGGCCGGCGACGAAGAAGGCGCCGACCACCGGCCAGAAGGAGCCGCCCTGCAACACAGCTTCGATGGCCGACGGTGCAGCGGCAGGCCCAGCCGTCACTGCGATCGCGGCGGTGGCGATGCCCGACGACGCCGAGCGGCCGCCCGGCCCGGTGCCGTCGCCTGCGTCGACCGTTCGCGCCGTGCCGCTGCCGCCGAAGCCGACCAGGCTGATGCTGGCGGCGCTCTGCATCGGCGGATAGCACAGGCCCGCGTCGGCGCAGCCCTGGCTGGTGGTCACCAGTTTGAAATCGCCGCCGGCCTCTTCGACCGGGACCACGATGCGCACGTCGCTTCGGTAAGTCTCGACGTTCTTCTGGAAGGTCTCGTCGAACTTCACCTTGCCGGCGGGCAGTACCGGTGCGCCGAGGTTGGCGCCGGTCGCGGCGAACTTGAACTGCTCGCGGTACAGGTAGTAGCCGGGCGCGACCTCGAAGCGGACCTCGACGCTCTTCGCATCCAGCGGCCGCGCCGAGAACCGGAAGGCCATCTGCGGCTCGAGGAAGTCGTCGGCAGCGCGCGCTTCCTGGACGGCGGCGCCGAACAGGATCGCCAGAGCGACAACCACGAAGCGAACCGCTCGATCGGCGACGAGTCGCCGTACGGTCCGGGCCAGTGCGTGAAGGGGTGCCTGCATCTGCATGGGTCGGCGCCGGCGCCGGAAACTGACGGGTGGGCGCTTACTTGAAGAACCGGCGCCGCGTGAGCACCAGCGCCAGATAGTAGCCGCTGCATGCATACCCTGCGAGGATGAGGAGCGGCACGAGCGGGTCGGCGGGAATTTGCCCCAGGACGAGCGGCCGAACCAGGTCGACGGCAGCCTTCAGGGGCAGCACCTGGGCCACCGCCTGCAGCCAGGCCGGCATCTGCTCGATCGGGAAATACACGCCGGAGAGGAAGGTCATCGGCGTCACCACCAGCGTGAAGTAGTAGGTGAAAAAGTCGTAGCCCTTGGCGACGGCGTTGAAGACGAGCGCGATCGACGCGAATGTGATGCCTGCGAGCGCGAGCACGGGCAGCGCCAGCAGCATCGTCGGCGCCCGGCTGATGCCGAGCACGAAGATGACGACGAGGATCGCGGCGCAGGAGAACAGCGCCTTCATCGCCGCCCACAGCATCTCTGCGAAGACGATGTCGTCGAGCGCGATCGGCGCGTTGAGGATCGAGTCCCAGGTCTTCTGCACCGCCATGCGCGAGTAGGCCGAATACAGCGCCTCGAACGTCGCCGCCAGCGCCGCGCTGACGGCGACGCTGCCCGATGCAAGGTATTGGATGTAGGGCATGCCACCGACCGTGCCGATCAGCGAGCCGACGCCGTAGCCGAACGCCACCAGCGTGATCAGCGGCTCGGCGATGTTGCCGAGCAGGCTCGGCACGAGGAGCTTCTTCCAGACCAGCAGGTTCCGCATCACGACCGGCCAGAAACGGGGCGTGATGTGCGGGGCGGCGTAGGGCGAGACGAGCATCGTGGTTCAGGCGTCGTCGCGGATCTGGCGACCGGTCATCTTCAAGAACAGATCCTCGAGATTCGCCGGGCGGTGCAGGTAGCGGACGCCGTGATCGGCGGCGAGCGCATCGAGCAGCGGCTTCGGCTCGCGCAGATAGAAGAAGACCGTGTCGCCGCTGGTCTCGACGCGTTGTGCCAGCGCTCCGTGCGTGCTCGCCGTGCGCGCGGCGCCTTCGCCGTAGACCTCGACGACATCGCTCTCCAGGTGCTCGGCGATCAGGCCGCGCGGCGTCCCTTCGGCGATCTTCCGGCCGTGGTCGAGCACGAGCAGGCGGTCGCACAGGCGCTCGGCTTCGTCCATGAAGTGCGTCGTCAGCAGGATCGATTTGCCCTGCTGCAGCAAGGTGCCGAGGCGCTCCCACATGAGGTGGCGTGCCTGCGGGTCGAGCCCGGTGGTCGGCTCGTCGAGCAGCAGCAGGTCGGGGTCATTGACGAGCGCCCGACCGAGCGACAAACGCCGCTTCATGCCGCCCGAGAGCTCGCCCGGCTTGGCGTTGGCCTTGGCCTGCAGCGCCGCGAACTCGAGCAGCTTCGGCACGCGCTCGTCGATGACGGAGCGCGGGAGGCCGAAGTACGCGCCGTAGACGCGCAGGTTCTCGGCGCAGGTGAAGTCGGGGTCGAGGCTGTCGAACTGGGTGACGACGCCGATCCGCTTCTTGGCCTCGCGCACTCGCTCGGGCAGCGGCAAGCCGAAGGCCTCGATCGTGCCGCCGTCGGGGCCGGTCAGGCCGAGGCAGACGCGGATCGTCGTCGTCTTGCCGGCGCCGTTCGGGCCGATCACGCCCAGGCATTCGCCCGGCATGATCTCGAGCGACAGATCGTCGACGACGACCGAGTCGCCGTACTTCTTCGTCAGCCGCGAGATGCGGAGCAGTGGCTCGGGCACGCTCGCGCTCCTTCGAAAGCGGCAGCGCTCAGCTGTCGCTGTCGGCCGCCTCGGTTTCGACGGGGGCCGGCCGGTCGACCAGCTCGACGAAAGCCATCGGCGCGTTGTCGCCCTGGCGAAAGCCCATCTTCAGGATGCGTGTGTAGCCGCCCGGGCGCGCCATGTAGCGAGGCCCCAGTTCGGCGAACAGTTTGGTCACGATCTCGCGGTCGCGCGTGCGATCGAAGGCGAGCCGGCGATGCGCCAGCGTCGGCTCCTTGGCCAGCGTGATGAGCGGCTCGACGACGCGACGCAGCTCCTTGGCCTTGGGCAGCGTCGTCTTGATGGCTTCGTGGCGAAGCAGCGAGACGCACATGTTGCGCAGCATCGCGAGCCGATGCTCGGAGGTGCGGTTGAGTTTTCGAAGTCCGTGTCCGTGACGCATGGTGCTTTCCTTTCGTTATGAAACCGCCAGCCGTGTCAGGTACTGGGGTGTGCACCGGGTCGTCGAGCGACCCTGTTCTTGTCCTATCGCTTGTCGAGTCCCTGGGGCGGCCAGTTTTCGAGGCGCGCACCGAGCGTGAGCCCGCGCGACGCCAGCACTTCCTTGATCTCGTTGAGCGACTTGCGGCCGAG
>JAYVNL010000158.1:0-4608 GCA_043758495.1 Rhizobacter sp. | reverse complement strand
CATCGTCTCGGCAGGCGATCCGAAGCCGGTTGTCGCGACGCTGCGAGTCCTGCCTCGACGCGCCCAACCGCCGATCACGATGCTGTCTTCGCTGCAGGCTCCGGCTCGAACCCACCCCGTCCCTGCCGGGAAATCCGGACCGCAACTGGCGCTGGAATTCGACGGTCCGGGCCAGGCGCCGACCGAACCCGTGCCCGCTGAGGCCGCTCTCGACGACCCTGCCGCGGCTGCGCTCGGCCGCGCCGTTCACCGTGTGCTGGAGTGGGCCGCACAACTGGCAGCGGACACCGACATGACGAAATGGGCAGTCGCTGCGGCGGCCGAGTTCGGTGCGACCGCGGCCGACGTCGAACAGCTCGCCTCGGCGATCCTCGGTCACGAAGACGCGGCCCGCTTCTTTCGCGGGCCGCAGATCGGCTGGAGCGGCAACGAGGTGGCGGTGAGCCATGGCGGCGAGCTGCTGCGCATCGACCGCCTGGTCCGCATCGACGAGGGCGAAGCGCGCGCGTGGTGGGTGCTCGACTACAAGCTGCGGCATGCGCCGGAGCAACTCGAGAGCTACCGCCGGCAACTGCTTCGCTACCGCGACGCCGTCGCCGCCGCCGAGCCCGGAGTGACCGTGCGCTGCGCCTTCGTCACCGGCCGCGGTCGCGTCGTCGAAATCACCTGAAGCGCGTCGCGAACGCCGAGAAAACGTGCTTTTCCGTCGCTGATCGGTGCACCGTGGGCGGTGTGGCTGCGCTTCAATCGGAGAACCTCGTCCATTCACGATGTCTGCTGCAGCCGCCCGCACCCACCCGCCCCCTGCGCTGACCCGCGCCTTCGGTCGCTTCGCCTTGCGCCGCCTGATCGGCAAGAGCGACGCGACGATGACCTGGCTGGCGCTCGACTCGCGCACCGAGACGGAGACGATGCTGACGATGCCGCGCGTGCCGCCGGTCTCCCAGGCCGGCGTCGCCGAGTGGCTGCAGGCAGCGCGTCGCGCGTCGCGGCTCGATCACCCGAACCTCGCCGCGGTCGCCGAATTCAGCGTGCACGAGCACTGGCCCTACGTGGTCGTCGACCGCCGCGCCGGCGTGACTCTCGACGAGTGGCTTGCCGAGCATCCCCAGCCGTCGATCGAGGATTTCGCGGTCTGGCTCGGCGGGATCCTGCGCGGACTGGCCTTTGCACACGATGCCGGTGTCGCTCACCACGACGTCCAGCGCCGCCACATCCTGATCAACGATCGCGGCCAGGCCAGCATCATGGCGCTCGGCGTGGCACCGCCTGCAGTGGTCGTTGCGGCGCTGGTCCCGCCTGCGCTCAGCGAGCCGAGAGCGGCCATCGGATCAACATCGCTGCGGGCGCAGCGAGCGGCTGCCGAACGCGACGTCCTGGCCAGCGGCCTGATTCTGTACGGCCTGCTCGCAGGCGAGCCGGCACTTGGCAGCGCCGACACCGGCCGGGCCATGGCCCGCATGGCACCGACCGGGCGCGAGATCGTGCGCCTGCCGTGGACCACGCCGCTTCAGGTGCCCGAGGCCTTGCGCGCGATCGTCAACCGCAGCACGTCGGCGCAGCCGCGGCTGCGCTATCGCAATGCCCGCACATTCCTCGGCGCTCTCGACGGCTGGCGCGAAGCGATCACCGAGGACGAAGGCGGCCCGGTCGCACTCCTGCTCGACCGTCTGCGCACCGTCGGCCACCTGCCGGCGCTGCCGGGTCTGGCGGCGCGGGTGCAGCGCGTGACGGCCCTCGAATCGCAGCGCACCGACGAGATCGCGCGTCATCTGCTGCCCGACATGGCGCTTTCCTTCGAGCTGCTGCGCACGCTCAATTCGGCGCAGGTGCAGGGCACCCAGATCGCGGGCAACGGCCCGGTGCTGACCTTGCGTCGGGTCGTTGCCCTGGTCGGCGTCGACGGTGTTCGTGCCGCGGCCAATGGCCTGCGTGCCTGGCCCGGTCCGCTCGACGAGGCCGGCGCCTCGGCATTGCAGGCGACGATCGATCGCGTCCGCCTCGCCGGCCACGTCGCCGAGGCCCTCCGCCCGGCCGGCTACGACGCCGAAGTCGTCTACCTCATCGCCGTCCTGCAGAACCTCGGCCGCCTGATGCTGCGCTACCACTTCGCCGACGAAGCCGAGCAGATGCAGCAGCTGATGCAGCCAGATGCCAGCGAGCCGGCGTCGACGGAGCAACCGGGACTCGGCGAAGAGGCGGCGGCATTCGCCGTGCTCGGCGTCGACGTGGAAGCGTTCGGCAGCGCCGTGGCCCGCCATTGGGGGCTCGGCGACGATGTGTTCCACATGATCCGGCGACTGGCTACCGACGCGCCGGTGCGCAAGCCCGACGGCGACGCCGACGTCCTTCGCATCGTCGCCAGTGCCGCCAACGAGGCCGTCGATGCGCTCGGTCTGTTGCCTGCGAGCCGCGTCGCCGTCGCGTTGTCGCAGGTGGTGCAGCGCTACGCGCGCACGCTCCGCATCGACATGAAGGCACTGCACGGCGCACTTCAGGAAGCGCGTGACGTGCTTCGCAAGGGCGGCAAGGTCGCGAGTGGCCGATCCGGGCCGGGGGGCGAAGCGCCGCGAGCCGAGGTCGAGGAGCTCACGGGGCAGGCAGCGGCACCGCCGGTCTGATCGCGCCCGGCACTTCGTACAATGCGCTGGGCCACGTGAGCCCGTCCGGGCCCGGGCTGACCCGAGGATCACCGCCATGGCCACGAGCACGGCCGCTGAACGAGCAGCATTCGAAGCTCGACTTGCGAACGCAGAGCAGGCGGCGGCGAAAGCACGGTCCTTCATCGAGCAATCGCGTCTGGCCCTGGCGGAAATGAAGGCTCGCCGCCCGAAGGTGACGACCGACACCGCTTTCAATGTGTTCGCGCAGACGCTCGACTCGCAAGGCGTGCGACCTGCACTCGCCTATCTTCGCGGCCTGACCGACTACCGTTTCGGCAGCATCTTCCGATTCGAGAACGGCAACACGGTCTCCGTCGCCCACGTCGACCGCGACGATCCGACAGCCGTGCAGACCGACGACGCACCGACCGACTCCACCTACTGCTGCTACGTGCGCGACACGAACGGCGCATTCGTGACTGCCGATGCGCTGCTCGACCCGCGCACCGAAGGCCACGCGAAGCGCTACATCGCGTCGGCCTATTGCGGCATTCCAATCATGGATTCGGAGGGCGTGCTGTTCGGCACCCTCTGCCACTACGACACGGTGCCGCGCGACCCTGAGCAAATGGACCTGCCGCTGCTGCTGCGCGCCGCCAGCCGGCTGGCACAGTCGGGGAAGATCGGGCCTCTCGCAGCGAAAAGCTGAGGGCGGACCACCGAAAGGTGACGAGCCTTACCCCCGGCACTGGTCACAACGGTTGGGGCTGCTTCGTTCCCGACCTGACCCGTTTGGCCGCGCTTCCATGCGGGGAGGCCCGTCGCGACTGATTCTAGAGGCAGCGCCGCGCCTCGATCAGGCCCTCACGCCGAGCTCGCTGCCTTCGTATTCGGTGCCGAGCGGCTCGATCACCAGCCGCTTCGCACCCGCTTCGACGCTTCCCGCCACCCAGGCGTCGACGCCTGACTTGCGGATCACTTCGACGGTCTGCGCCGCGTCTTCCGCAGCGACGTAGAGCGCGAAGCCGGCACCCATGTTGAAGGTGCCGTAGGCATCTCGGTCCGACATCGCTGCCTCGGTCTGGATGAAGCGCAGCACCGGCGGCACGTCGGGCAGGGTGTGGATGCGATAGGTCAGCTCGGCGCGGTGACGCATGAGCTTGCGCCAGCCGTGGCCGGTGATGTTGGCGCAGTAGTGCGGCCGCACACCGGCACGGTGCAGCGCCTCGGTGATCGGCGAATAGAGAAGGGTCGGCTCGAGCAGGGCCTCGCCATAGGAGATCGGCACGGCGCTGCCCGAGAGGGGTGTCATGTAGCCGCGCGGCAGGCGTTCGGCGAGCTGACGGGCGAGGCTGAGGCCGTTGGCGTGGATACCGCTCGACGCGATGAGGACGATCACGTCGCCAGCGCCGAGGCGGTCGCCGAGCGAGAGCCGCTGCTTCGGGCTGACGATGCCGGTGCACGATGCGGCAAGGTCGATGCGGCCGCTCTCGACGATGCCGGCGAGCGCCGGCGTCTCGCCGCCGCCCCAGGCGATGCCGCAGTGGTCGCAGGTGCGCTTCCAGCCGTCGACCAGCGCCTTCGACCGGGCCTGGTCTGCGAACCAGTCGGAGCCGCCGGCGGCCCAGTAGGCCTGCACCACCAGCGGCGTCGCGCCGACGGTGACGAGGTCGTTGACGGCCATCGCGATGGTGTCCTGGGCGATGCCGGCGTAGTAGCTGCGGCCTGTGAGCTTCTCCATCGCGTCGGCGACGAGCACCTTCGAGCCCAGGCACTCGACGATGCTGGCCAGGTAGAACGGGCCGACGTCGACCACGTAGGCCGATTCGCCGCGCGACGACGCGACCTCGCTGAAGCCGTGCGTATCAAGATGCCGGGCCGTGCTGGCGGCAGCCCGCTGCGCCGCGACCTTGAGCGGATCGATGAGCTCATAGTCGACGCCGGCTGCTTCGTAGCTGAGGCCTCCGAGGCCGGCGGGGAGCGTGGTCTGGGGGTCGTCCAAGGT
>JAYVNL010000157.1:0-4616 GCA_043758495.1 Rhizobacter sp. | reverse complement strand
CCTCTCGACTCGGCCGACGTGCCTGATCGAACTCAATTCAAAGGAATCTTCGTGCTCGACATCAAAAACGATAAAACCAATACCGAGTCCTATGAGATGACCGGCAAATGCCCGTTCGGTGGCGACCGTATCGGCGGCGCATCGGGCACGCCGCCCGCTCTCTCGGACTGGTACCCGGATCGCCTGAAGGTGGAACAGCTGCACCACAACGGACCGCAGGCCAACCCGTTGGGCGACGACTTCAACTACGCCGAGGCTTTCAACAAGATCGACTTCGCGGCGCTCAAGAAGGACATCGAGGCCTTCCTGACCTCGTCGGTCGCTTGGTGGCCGTCCGACTACGGCAACTACGGCCCGCAAATGATTCGCATGGCATGGCATGCGGCCGGCACGTATCGCATCGCCGATGGCCGCGGCGGGGCGGGTGAGGCGCTGCAACGTTTCGCGCCGGTGAGCAGCTGGTGGGACAACGGCAACACCGACAAGTCGCGCCGCTTGCTCTGGCCGATCAAGCAGAAATACGGGAGCGCGCTTTCCTGGGGCGACCTGATGATCCTGACCAGCAATTGCGCGCTAGAGATCATGGGATTCCCGACCTATGGTTTTGGCGGCGGTCGACGCGATGCATGGGAAGCCGATACCAGTACCTACTGGGGCCCCGAGGTCTGGGACCCGAAACATGTTGCTTCCTACGACAGCATGGTCACGCGTGACAAGCGCTGGCGCGGCCGCAATGGCGACCCCGACTATGACCTCGAGAATCCACTGGCCGCGTCGCACCAGTCCCTGATCTACGTGAATCCGGAGGGTCCCTACTCGAACGGCGACCCGATGGGATCGGCGCGCGACATTCGCGTCACCTTCAGCCGTATGGCCATGAACGACGAGGAAACGGTCGCGCTGATTGCAGGCGGCCATGCCTTCGGCAAGAGCCACGGGATGGTTCCCGCCAAGGAGATCGGACCGCCGCCGGAGATCGCCCCGATCGAGGCGATGGGTCTCGGCTGGCACAACCCGAAAGGCACTGGGTACGGCGAATTCACGATGACCAACGGCATCGAGGGCAGCTGGACTGCCAACCCGACCCAATGGGACAACAGCTACCTGGAGAGCCTCTTCAAGTTCGAATGGGAGCAGACCAAGAGTCCCGCCGGCGCGACGCAATGGACTCCGGTCGACCGGAGTGCGCCCAAGACCCCGGACGCGCATATTCCGGGGCAGATGAATCCGCTGATGATGATGACCAGCGACATCGCCCTGAAAGTCGACCCCGCCTATCGCGCCGTCTGCGAGAAATTCCTGCACGATTTCGACGCGTTCACACAGGCCTTTTCCAAGGCCTGGTACAAGCTCACCCACCGCGACATGGGCCCACGCGAACGCTACCTGGGCCCTGAAACGCGGAACGAGAACGACCTGCTGTGGCAGGACCCGATTCCGCTCCGCGACTACGACCTGATCGGCGAAGAAGACGTCGCGGGTCTCAAGCGCTCGATCATGGCGACCGGCGTCTCGGTATCCGATCTGGTCTTCACCGCCTTTTCCGCGGCTGCCACCTACCGCAACAGCGACAAGCGCGGCGGCGCCAACGGAGGTCGCCTGGCGCTGGCGCCGCAGAAGGATTGGGCGGTCAACCGGCGAACCGTTCCGGTGATCGCGGCGCTGCGCGACGTGATGGAGAAATTCAACGGCACGCAGGCCGGCAAAACGAGGGTGTCGCTCGCCGACCTGATCGTGCTGGGCGGTTGCACGGCGGTCGACAAGGCGGCGTCCGATGCGGGTGTGCAGGTTTCGGTTCCGTTCACGCCGGGTCGGCGGGACACGACTCAGGAACTGACGGACCTTGAAATGACCGGTTGGTTGAAGCCGGTGGTGGACGGATTCCGCAATTACGTCGACGACCAGTTCGAGCAAATCGCCCAAGGCGTTGCACCGGAGGACCTGTTTCTCGACAAGGCGCAACTGCTGGCGCTCAGCGCACCCGAATGGGTTGCGCTGGTCGGCGGCCTGAGGGTCCTGGGCGCGAACCACGATGGCTCGGCCGACGGCGTCTTCACCGATCGGGTCGGCGTGCTCACCAATGACTTCTTCACCGTGCTGACCAGCATGGACTATGAATGGAAGAAGGCGGACGAAAAGGGCACGGCTTTTTCTCTCGACGACCGGACCTCCGGCGAAAAGCGATTCAAGGCGACGCGAAGCGATCTCATTTTCGGCAGCAACAGCCAGCTTCGCGCGGTCTCCGAGGTGTACGCCGGCAGCGACGGCAAAACGCGGTTCGCCAATGACTTCGTGAGGGTCTGGAACAAGGTGATGATGCTCGACCGCTTCGACGTTCGGGTCTAGGGACGCCAAGGTTCAATCGCCGACCAGCTCCCCGGGGTGGAGCACGAAGGGCACGCGGGCGTCGCCGATTCGGCCGCGAACGCTACCGCGCAATCGCCGAGCAGGTAGTGCTGGCGCATGACGCGTCGAAGCGCTTGCTCGAGCAGCGGCTCCTTGACGAGCAGGCGATGCGCGTATCCCCGGGCGAGAGCGAATCAGCGGGGCGATGGCACCACGCGACCGTACGCCTTCGAACGCGAGAAGCGTGAGCAGTGACGCCGCCTTGCGCTCCAGAGAGCGCCTCTTGCCGTCAATCGCGATGAGCGTGGGCAGGCCGAGAAGCTCGATTCGAAGACGCGGTGCTGGGCTGGTCACACGCATGTCCCGACCGTAAGGGAGCTCGCAGGGCCAGGAAGACGACGTGCGTGTTTGGCGCCCCCCCGGGGCGAGGCCATCCCTTGCACTGCATGCCGCCATTCGTGACCTCGAGTCGGACGTTTCCCGAGATATGCGGATCAAAGGTGGTTGGCAACCCGCCGGTCGGTAATGCCCCGCTCGTCGTTGCAACCGGCGGCGGTCGGTGACACGTTACGCGGCCGACTTCGCTTTGTCGGCGTGAGCTTGCTTATTCAGGCGCTGCGCGTGTGCAGGCGAGCCTTCGAGTTCGCTTGCGTTATGAAGAACCGGTGCCGGTGGCAGTCGGCTGGCTTCGACTCGGGCGCGATGGCCTGCGCTGCGGCGCGCCCGGATATCACCGCAATACCAGGCGCAGCACCTCTGCCACCACGAGCAGGCCGAGGATGCTCACGGCCCAGATGGCCACCATCCACAGCAGGCGGACGTGTAGCGGCGCCTGTGGCGCTCCCGGCAGCGGCGTGGCGATGTCCGGCCACTTCGGGCGTGTGAACCTCATGTGTGATACCCCTCGTCATTCACCTTGCCGCGGAATACCCAATAGGCCCAGCCGGTGTAGCCCAGGATCATCGGCATGACGATGGCGGTGCCGATCAGCATGAAGATCTGGCTGCTCCGCTCGGTGGCGGCATCCCAGATGGTGACGGCGCCGGGAATCACATACGGATAGATGCTGATCCCTAGTCCGATGAAGCAGAGCAAGAAGATGAACAAGGTGAGCAGGAAGGGCGCCAACTCGCGGCCGGCGCGCAGGCTGCGCACGAAAGCGAAACTGGCGACGGCGACCAGGATGGGCACCGGCGCGACCCACAACACGTTGGGGAAGCCGAACCAGCGATCGAAGTAGGCGCCTTCGAGAAAGGGCGTCGCGAGGCTGACGGCGACGACAGCGATCAGCGTGGCGCCCCCGAACCACCACGCGAGGCGGGTGGCGTGCCGCTGCAGATTGCCTTCTGTCTTGAGGATCAGCCAAGTCGCCCCGAGCAGGGCATAGGCAATCACGACGCTGAAGCCGGTGACGAGCGAGAAGGGGGTCAGCCAGTCCCACCAGCCCCCGGCGTAGGCGCGGTCGCTCACTACGATGCCTTGCAGCAGCGCACCGAGTACGACGCCCTGCGCCAGCGCCGCGACGAAAGAGCCGCCGGTGAAGGAGATGTCCCAGTACGCGCGGTGGGCTGGATCGCGCCAGCGGAACTCGAACGCGACGCCACGGAACACCAGCGCCAGCAGCATGGCGATGATCGGCGCATAGAGCGCCGAGAAGATGACGCCGTAGGCCAGCGGGAAGGCGGCGAGCAGACCGCCGCCGCCCAACACCAGCCAGGTCTCGTTGCCGTCCCACACCGGTGCAATGCTGTTCATCGCGGTGTCGCGGTCGTGCCCTACCGCAAAGCTGGGGAAGAGGATGCCGATGCCCAGATCGAAACCGTCCAGGACCACGTAGACGAAGACGGCAAAGACGATGATCAGCGCCCAGAGCACGGTGAGATCGAAGCTCATGTCGTGCGCCTTCCTAGATGGCCGGGATGACGCGGGGGTCGATTGCCACGGCGGGAGTAGTGCCGGCGGTGCGCACCGGGATGTTCGGCGGCGGCGACTCGTGCGGCCCGGGCGGCTTGGCCATCAGCTTCAGGATGTAGGCGACCCCGGTGCCGAAGACCGCGAAGAGATGACCACGAAGGCGAGCAACGATGCGGCCACAGCCGGTGCATGCAGCGGCGAGGCGGACGCCGCCGTGCGCAGCAGCCCGGTGATGGTCCAGGGCTGGCGGCCGACCTCGGTGGTGACCCAGCCGGCGAGCACGGCGATGAGCCCGGAAGGCGCCATCACGAGCGCGAAGCGGTGCAGTGCCGGCCATGCGTAGAGCTTGCCGCGGA
>JAYVNL010000156.1:0-4623 GCA_043758495.1 Rhizobacter sp. | reverse complement strand
CGAGCTGTGGCTCAAGCTCGAGCACCTGCAGGTCGGCGGCAGCTTCAAGGCACGCGGCATGTTCAACCGGATGCGAGCCAACGCGGTGCCGGCGGCCGGCGTCGTCATCGCCTCGGGCGGCAACGCCGGCATCGCCGTCGCCGAAGCGGCCAAGGTGCTCGGCGTGCGCTGCGAAGTGTTCGTGCCGACGACCTCGAGCCAGGCCAAGCGCGACCGGCTCGCCGAGCTCGCCGCGGTCGTCACCGTTGGCGGCGACGGCTATGCCGAGGCGCTGGCCGCCGGCCTCGCCCGCCAGGCCGAGACCGGCGCGCTCCTCATGCACGCCTACGACCAGCGCGAAGTCGTGATCGGCGCAGCAACCCTCGCCGCCGAGGTCGAAGAAGACGCGGGCGTTCCGGATCGGTTGCTGGTAAGCGTCGGCGGCGGCGGCCTGATCGCCGGCATCGCCGCCTGGTTCGAGGACCGCTGCTGGATCGACGCGCTCGAGCCCGAGCTGGCGCCGACGCTCCATCGCGCCCGTGAAGCCGGTCGGCCGGTCGACGTCGCCGTCTCCGGCATCGCCGCCGATTCGCTCGGCGCGAAGCGGATCGGCAGCATCGCCTGGGAGCTCACCCAGCGCCATGTCGACGCGTCGCACCTTCTCGGCGATGCAGCGATCCGCGCTGCGCAGCAGGCGTTGTGGATGGAGCTGCGGCTGGCGGTCGAGCCGGCGGCGGCGCTTCCGCTGGCGGCGCTGAGAGCGGGCATCGTTGTGCCGCGACCCGACGAGCGTGTACTGCTGGTGATCTGCGGCGCCAACCTCGACCTCGCATCGCTGGCGACCTGACCCGCAGTCCGGCCATGGCCGTGCTCCTCGAACGGCAGGGAGCCTTGGGCCGGCTGTCGCCAGAGGGGGTGATCGAACTGGCCGGAGCCCGCACGATCGACGCCGCCGCGGTGCGTCGGGTCAGCGACGGCAATCCCTTTTTTGCGCCTGCATCGCGGCCGCCGGCAGCGGCATGCTGGCAAGACGCTGGCCGGGCGGCCGGGCGGCCGGCGGATCCAAAAATCCTCATGCCACCGCAAATGGAGCCGATGATGGGCAGACGATGGACGAGCGCCGAAGTTTCACCCCATGGCTCATCGCCCTCGCGATGCTGGCCTCGGTCGCGTATGCCGCAGTGCAGTGGCGGTCGGGCCATCGCCTCACGACCGGCCCGGTCGACGCCGACCCGCGCCAGACCGAAACGAGCGACCCGCCGTTCGCCTTTCGCGACCTCCAGCTGGTGCCGCGGGCGAACTACCGCATCGAGGCCAAGCTGCTTTCGAAGGAGGCTTACAGCGCCGGCGACGCGGGCAAGCTGGCGCCGTGGGACTTCGCCGTCGGCTGGGGGCCGATGAGCCGCGAAGACATCGTCGCCCGCCTCGGCGTCGACCAGTCGGCGCGCTTCTATTCCTACCGCTGGCAGGGCGAGCCGCCGCTGCCTCTCGCGGAGATCGTTCGCCACTCGGCCAACATGCACCTCATCCCCGCCAACAAACGCATCGCCGCCCAGCTCGACCGCGCCCAGCCCGGCTACAAGGTCGTGCTCGAAGGTCGCCTCGTCGACGCGGTGTGGGCCGACGGCCGCCGTTGGTCGACCTCGCTGACGCGCGACGACACCGGCAACGGCGCCTGCGAGCTGATGTTCGTGGAGTCGGTGGCCGTCAGCCATCCCTGAGGCGGTCGAGCGCCATCGTCACGGCCAGCACCGGCAGCGCCGCGACGAGATGCTTGAGCGTGTGGCCCGAGACGACGTGGCTCGTCAGGTTCCAGACGAACGCATCGGCGCCTTCGAAGACCTTGGCTGCGAGGTAGGCCGCGACCAGCCAGCGCCAGCGCGGCCCGGGGCCAAGGGCGGGCGCGGACAGCAGGCCGAGCAGCAGTGCGATGCCGCCGAACTGCATCACGGCATACGGCGTCAGCGTGCCCAGAATCGACCAGGCGATCACCGCGCATGGTCCGAGCAAGAGCGCGGTGCCGAGCAAGGCAAAGCCGGCCCTTGCCGAGACGCGCTGTGCCGCGGCCATGCCGAGCACGCCGGCGAACGCCACAACCATGCCGAGGCGATCGGCGACGAGGCCAGCGTCGGCCGGCGCCAGGTGATACGCGGTGCTGCCGATCGCGGTGGCAACGAAGCCGAAAAAGGTGACGACCACGCCCGCCTTCATTGCGGCGCTGAACAGGCAAAGGCGACCGCTCGCCACCTGGTGCAGCCCGTAAAGGCCGGCGACGAGGAAGCCGAGGTTCGACAACACGTCGAGCGCGTTCGGCACGCCGAGCAAGGTGCGCGCGTCGGCAAAGTGGTGGTAGGCCGGGTTCTGGGTCAGTGCCGGCAGCAGCACGGCACTGAGGCAGAGGGCGGCAACGGCGAGCAGCAGTCGAAGCTCGAGCGTCGGCAGGTCGGCCCTGGCGGCAACGAAGGAAGGGCGGCTTGAAGTGGAAGGCATGGCAGCCACGGTAGCTGCTGCACCCGCCTTCGGGGTTCACTTCAGTCAAGTACCGGATCGTGCTACCCGCGGTATTCCTTCACCCTTTCAGAGCGGGGTTCACAACGCTTCAGCACCGTTCAAGCCGTGCAAAGGACTCCAAAGGGAGTGCTCGCCGCCAGCCGCCACCACGACGATCGTGCTGTTCAGCGCCGTGATCTCGATCTCCGAGCCGCGCGCAGCGTGTCGATGGCCAAGACCCAGCAGGCCGAGCAACTGGCCGCCACCCGCTCGGCGCCGATGGCCTTGGCCCCGGCCCTGGCCCCGGCCCTGGCGACGAACGCCGCCAAGTGATGCGCCGGCCGGCGGCCCGCCGTGAGGTGCGTCAGGCCGCGCTCTTCAACGCGTGGATCGGCCCCGCACTCGCGGAGCCCGGCAGCAAGGCCGGCGCCAGTGCTTCGGCGACGGCGCGACCGGCCAGCGCCGCCAAGCTGCCGGCATCGAGCAGCACGGTGCGGGCACCGTGCCTGCATGCCATCGCCTCGAGCTGCGCTGCCCGCTGCACGGCAGCACCGACGCAGACATCGGCCGCGCGCCGCGGCCTGCCAGCGCGGCCGGCGACGACGCGCCCGCGGGCGATGCCGACCGCCAGCGCGATCGCCGGCTTGCCGAGCACGGCGCGCTCGGCGTTGAAGGCTGCGACCAGCTCGCACATCTCGAGCGCCGCCTGTACCGCGGCCCACGTCGCGCCGCTGCCAGGCAGCTCGGGGGCGGCAACGCCGAACGCCGCTGCGACCGCGTCGCCCGCCATCTGGTGGGCGAAGCCGCCCTGCCCTTCGACGGCGTCGAGCATCAGTGTCGCCCAGCTGCCCAGCAGCTCGAGCGTCTCTTGCGCCGGTTGCTGCGCCGCGATCGCATCGATGCCGTGCAGGCGCGCCGACAGCAGCGTCGCCTCGACGAGGACACCCGTCGCATCGAGGCCTGCGGAACCCGCGCCGTCGGCACGGTCGACGCCGAGGCGGGCGAGCAGCGCGCGCTCGCGGTCGCGGTCGCGGTCGCGGTCGCGGTCGCGAAGATGCTTGCGCTCGAGGCTGGCATCGACGCGGGCCTTGAGCAAGACCGAATTGACAGGCTTGCGCAGATAGTCGTCGGCGCCGAGCTCGATGCAGCGCGCTACCGCGGCCGCGCCTTCGAGCGAGCTTGTCACGATCACCGGCACGTTCTGCAGGGCGATGTCGTCGGCGCGCTGCTCGAGCAGGCCGAAGCCGTCGAGCTCGGGCATCTCGAGGTCGAGCAGCAGCAGGTCGAAGGGCTCAGCGCGCAGCCGTTCGAGGGCGATGCGGCCGTTCTCCACGGTGCTGACGTCGTGGCCCATCAGCTCGAGCGAGCGGCAGAGCAGCAGCCGGTTGACCTTGTTGACGTCGGCCACGAGCAGGCGCGAGGAGCGTGCTCGCGCGGGGTCGCTGCGCTGGTGCGACCCCACCGGCCGCGGCGCAGCCGGCGCGGCTGCGGCCTGCGCCTGCGCCGCGACCGTGAACTGGTAGCCGCGGCCCGGCACGGTGGCGATCGCGTGCGTGCCGAGCACCTTGCGCAGCGCCGAGATCTGCACCTGCAGGTTGTTGTCCTCAACCATCAGGCCCGGCCACACGACCTCGATCAACTCTTCTTTCGGAACGACGCGATCGCGGCGCGTCATCAGCGCCGCGAGCAGGTCGAAGGCGCGGCTGCCGAGCGCGACCGGCGCGCCATCGACCGCGAGGCGCCGCTCGGCGAGGCGGATCTCGAAGCGGCCGAACCGGGCCGGTTCGGGCTCGGCCGCGGCCGCCGGGCGCTCGCTCATGCCCGGGCGATCTCGCGCAGCGCGAGGATCGTCGACGCGAGTTCGTGCGCTGCAGCGTCGACGCCGGCATCATCGACCGGCAAGCCTGCAAGCTCGAGGCCGCGCGACAGGTCGGCGAGCCGCGTCGCGCCGAAGGTGCTGCTGTTGCTCTTCAGCGAGTGCGCGGCGCGGCGGAATCGCTCGACACTGCCCTCGGTGAGCGCGGCGCGCATCTCGGCAACGATCGAGGGCGCCTCCTCGGCGAAGGTGTCGACCAGCTCGGCGACGAAGTCGGCGCCGGCGCTGGCCTGCAGCTCGTCGAAGACGTGCGGGTCGATGACGGCGTGGTTCATGGC
>JAYVNL010000155.1:0-4679 GCA_043758495.1 Rhizobacter sp. | reverse complement strand
TCAGGCGCCGGGTCGCCGCGTCGACCGACAACTCGGCAGACGGCCGCAGCAGGATGTGGCGGACACGGGTCTGCTGCACGGTGAAGGAGCCGGCGTCCTTGCGCTCGAGGAGCTTGAGAACATGGAAGCCGGCGCCGCTGCGAATCAGCTCGGGGGTGATCTCGCCAGGCTTCAGGCCCTGGATCGCCTTCACGAACAGGTCGGGCAGGCGGTCGGCGGGGCGCAACCCGATCTCGCCGCCCTGGGCCTTGTTGCCGTCGTCGGAAACGTCGCGGGCGACGGCGGCGAAGTCCTCGCCGGCGCGCACCCGCGTCAGCGCCGCCAGCGCCCGCTCGCGACGCTGCGTGACCGAGGCGATGCTGGCGCCTTCGGGCACCGCGACCAGGATCTGCGCGACGTTGAGCTGCGAGTTGGCACCGGCCGCTTCACGACGCTGCGCTAGGACCGCATCGATCTCGCCGTCGCTGATGCGGATGCGGCTGACCACCTCGCGCTCGCGCACCCGCTCGACCATCATCTGATCGCGGATGTTGTCGCGAAACTTGGCGTAGACGACGCCCTCCTTGACCAGCCTCTCGCGAAGCTGCGCGGTGCTCAACTGGTTCTGGACGGCGACGTTGGCGACGGCACGGTCGAGCTCGGCCTCATCGACACGGGCGCCGATCTCGCGTGCGTTGGTGATCAGCACCCGTTCGTCGATCAGGCTGTCGACGACCTGCTGGCGCAGTGTCGACATCGCCGGCAGCGGCGCCTTGGTGCGCGCCGCGTCGTCGCGCAGGCGTGCCAGCCGCTGCTGCACCTCGGCCGCGGTGACGAGTTCCTGGTTGACGACGGCAACGATGTAGTCGCCGCTCTGGGCCAAGGCGCCGAAGGAGGCGACGGTCATCGCCAGCGCGGCGAGGGCAGCGCCGACGCGGCGGCCCGTTCGGTCTGCAAGGTTCGAGTCAGTCATACGGGTTGAACGGTGTGGTCGTGGTGCGCTCGTCGCGCAGCAACTGGTAGCCGGTAACATTGTCCTTCAAGACCTTGAGCGGATTCGATCCGAGCCGCGACAGGCCGACGAGTTCCAGCTGAACGAGCAGCCGCGTCGTCGCCTCGCTGCGGCCGGTCGATAGCCGCTCGGCAACGATGCGGCCGATCCAGCAGCCGGCGTCGTATTCGAAACCGACGATCGCATCGGTGAGGCGGCTGTCGCGGGTGCTGTAGTTGACGCGGCCGACGCTGTAGAGCGTGCCTCCGCAGCGGCTGCCCTTCGCCGCGCCTTCGCTGCGTTCGGCCGGCGGCGTCTGTCCGTAGACTGGCCATTGCCAGCCGAGCTCGACCTGCTCGGACAGCCCGCGCGCCAGCCGGTAGGTCAGGCCGAAGGTGCGAAACGGTCCCGGCGAAAAACGAAAGCCGGCCAGTGAACGCTCGATGCGCCGGTTGTCGGGGTTGTACTGGGCCGACGCGTCGAAGGTCCAGCCCGGCACCAGCGTCGTCGAGCCGAGCAGAAGCACGTCGGAAAAACGCGTCTTCAGCGGCTGGTCGTCGGGCGTGATGCGCTGGTCGCGGAACAGGTAGCGCTGCACGACACCGAGCCGCAGCGCCTCGGCGCCGGTCTGCGGGTCGAGCACCCGCGTCGTCACGCCCGCGGTGAGCTGATGCGAATCGGAAACGCGGTCGACGCCGGAGAACAGGTTCTCGGTGAAGATCGAATCGAAATTGAAGTCCTTGCCGGCGGCGTCGAAGTTCGGCAGCAGGTCCTGGCGCCGGTAAGGCGTGTTGACGTAGAGCAGGCGTGGCTCGAGTGTCTGCCGTACGCTTTTGCCGAAGAAGGTGGTCTCGCGCTCGAACGTCCAGGCGCTGTCGACGCTGAGCGTCGGCACGAAGCGCGACGCATTGCGGCGGCCGTCGGCCAGCGGCTGGTCGACGTTGTAAGAGGCGGCATTGAAGGAGATCTTCGGCATCAGCGTCCAGCCGGGCGACAGGAACGGCCGGCCGATGCTGCCGAGCGCGTGCACGCGCAGGCCGGTCTGGCGACCGGCGGCGTAGGCGTCGTCGGCGAGCGAGAAGCGATTGAACTCGGACTCGAAGGCGACCTCGAAGCCGCCGCGCCAGGGCGCTGCGTACCGGGCGCCGATCTGCGGCGTGCGCTCGTACGGCGAGACGACGCGGGTCGTCGGGTCGGCGGTCTGGAGGACCTGGAAGCGCTCGAGGCGGGCATAGCTCGACCAGTCGCCGAACGGCCGCGAGACCAGGAAATCGGTCTGCAGCAGCCGCGGCGTCGGAGTCTTGAGCTCGCGCGGGAAGTCTTTCCAGTAGTCGTCGTCGGACACGCGCAGGACGCGAAGCTGCGCATAGGCGTCGTACGGCAGCGTGCCTTCGTGTTCGACCCGCAGCGAATAGCGCGAGCGGCCGGCGGCGCTGGCATCGTTGGGCAGCAGCTTGAAGTCGACCTCGCCGAAGAAGCGCGGCTCGAGAATACGCAGCTCGGTCTCGACCGCGGGACCGCGACGCAGGCTCTCCGAGAAAGTGAAGGTGGCGTCGCGGTTCGGAGCGATGTTCCAGTAGTAGGGGATCGCGGCCTGGAAGCCGTTGCGGCTGTCGAGGCCGATGCTCGGCGGCAGGAAGCCCGACTTGCGCTCTTCGTTGAGCGGAAAGCTGAGCACCGGCGAAGCCAGGATGGGCACGCCGTAGAAGCGCAGCACGGCACCGCGGGCGATGCCTTCGTTGGCCTCGTTGTCGATGTGCAGCTCACGCATCTTCAGGATCCAGACCGGGTCGCCGTTGTCGTCGTCGCGGTCGCAGCTGGAGTAGGTCGAATCGAAGGCATCGGCGCGCTGGTCGTCGATGAAATTGATCCGGCTGGCCTTGCCGCCGGCCCCGGTGCGCGCGAAGCGGTAGGTCGGCATGCGGAAGAAGCCTTCGAAGCGCTCGACCTTGAGCTGCAGCTCGGGGCCGCTGAAGACGTTGCCGTCGCGGCTGACGACGACGTGGCCGGTGGCCCGCGCCAGGTCGGCGGCTTCGTCGTAAGTCAGCTTGTCGGCGCGGATGACGACGCCGCCGCGCCGGAACTCGACGTCGCCCTCGGCCTCGGCGTCGATGTCCGGGCGGCCCCGCAGTTCGCGGGCGCGCAGGATGATGGGCAGCTGCCGGGCAGCGTCGCCGCGCGCCGGCGGCTGCAGCGATTCGGCAGTTCGCAGGGTCGTCCCGCCGGCTGCACTCGCGGCGCCCGACGCGGCCGGAACAACCTGAGCGCGCGCTGCGCTGGCCGCAGCGCCGGCGCAAGCCACCACCGCCGCGATCACCGTGCGCCGGGCGGCGCTGCGATAACGGTGCGCGGGCGTGCGCGGGCGTGAACGGTGGGCTTGTCGGGTGACTTGGCGCACAAGGCGACGAGAAATGCAGGCTAAAGCGCCGAGCGGCGCGGAGCCGACTTTCGCGCGTGGGCGCTGCCGGGCGAATTCGCTGCCCCCGACTCGGCCGGCCGGCATCGATTTGTAGAATCGATTATCCACGAGGCCCCAGCGTCGTCGACGTCCGACCCGCCTCCTTTACCGCCCTTGAACCTGCCTGCTTCCGCCACCGACGCCGTCGCCTGGAGCGACCCCACCCGCGCCACCGCGTTCGCCGCCTGGCTCGCCGAGGTGGCACCGCGCCACGGCCTCCTGACGACAACGCTGCGGCCGGCCTCGGCCGACGCCAGCTTTCGCCGCTACCTGCGCGCCGACACCCGAAGCGGCAGCGCCCTCGTGGTCATGGACGCGCCGCCGCCGCAGGAAGACGTGCGGCCCTTCGTGCGCGTCGCCGCCCTCATCGCCGCCGCCGGCCTGCATGCGCCGGCGATCCTCGAGACCGACGTCGAGCACGGCTTCCTGCTGCTCGCCGACCTCGGCAACGACCTTTATCTGCCAGCCTTGCAGGCGTGCCAGGCCAGCGGCGACGCGACCCGCGCCGACGCTCTCATGCGCGACGCCATCGTTGCCCTCGTCGCCTGGCAGCGCGGCGTGCCCTGCGACGCGCTGCCGCCCTACGACGACGCCCTGCTTCGTCGCGAACTGGCCTTGTTCCCCGAGTGGTGCGTCGCTCGCCATTGCGGCGTGACATGGACGGCCGCCGAGACTGCGACCTGGACCATCGCCTGCGACCTCCTCGTCGCCGCGGCGCTGGCGCAGCCGAAGGTCGCGGTCCATCGCGACTGGATGCCGCGCAACCTGATGATCGCGTCACCGAACCCCGGCATCCTCGACTTCCAGGACGCCGCCTGCGGCCCGATCGCCTACGACCTCGCCTCGTTGCTGCGCGACGCCTTCATCTCGTGGGACGAAGAACAGGAGCTCGACTGGGCGATCCGCTATTGGCAGGCCGCGAGGGAGGCCGGCCTCGCCGTGCCGGCCGACTTCGGCGAACTCTGGCGCGGTGTCGAGTGGATCGGCCTGCAGCGTCACCTCAAGGTGCTCGGCATCTTCTGCCGCCTCAAGCACCGCGACGGCAAGCCGGCCTACAGCGCCGACCTGCCGCGCTTCTTCGTCTACGCCCACAAGGTCGCGACGCGCTACTCGCAGCTCAGGCCGCTGGCGCGACTGCTCGAGCCGCTGATGGGCGCTGTGCGCATCGACGCCTTTCATTGAGCGCGCGCGGAGGCCCGGCATGGTGCGCCTGACCGATTTGCGCCTGGCGCTCGATCACCCCGAAGGCGC
>JAYVNL010000154.1:0-4699 GCA_043758495.1 Rhizobacter sp. | reverse complement strand
TCCAGCATGGCAAGTTCGACGCTGGCGACGTGATCAAGACCGCGGCGGCATTGCGCGGCTACGGCGTCGGCTTGGTCGGCATCATCGGCGTCAAGATCCTCGCGCCCGGCTTCTACGCGCGCCAGGACATGCGCACGCCGGTGACGATCGCGGTCGTCGTGCTGGCGCTGACGCAGGCGATGAACGCCCTCTTCGTGCCGCTGTTCGGCCACGCCGGGCTGGCGCTGTCGGTGAGCCTCGGCGCCACCATCAATGCGGTGTGGCTCTTCATCGGTCTCCGGCGCGGCGGCTGGTATCGGCCGGCGCCGGGCTGGTCGCGCTTCGCGCTCAAGGTCGCGGCCGCGACGCTGGTGATGAGCGCCTGGCTGGTCGCCGCCGCCATCGTTGTCGACTGGACCGGCCTGGTCGGCCGCGACGTCGTGCGCGCGGGCTGGCTGGCGGCCGCGCTCGGCGGCGCTGCCCTGGCCTACTTCGGCGTGCTCTGGATCGCCGGCCTGCGGCCGCGCGACTTCTCGCGTCGCGCCTAAACTTGTCGCCATGTCCAGCCCCTTGCTGCTGCACGCGCCGACAGCGCTCGAATACTTCGGCTCGCTGGTGGCCGAAGACGACGGCCTGCCTCTGCTCGAAGCCGCCATCGCGATCGCCCACGACGACTTTCCCGAGCTCGATTGCCAGGCCGTGCTGGCCGGGGTCGACACCCTGGCCGCGCGCCTGAAAACGCGACTCCCGGACGACGCCGCGCCGATGCAGCGGCTGCGCCTGCTCAACCGTTTCTTCTTCCAGGAACTCGGCTTCTCAGGCAACGTCAACGACTACTACGACGCCGCCAACAGCTATGTGCATTGCGTCCTGCAGACGCGCCGCGGCATCCCGATCACGCTGGCATTGATCTACATGGAGATTGCGGCGCAGATCGGCCTCGTCGCCTGCGGCATCTCATTTCCAGGCCACTTCCTCGTCCGGCTGCGGATGCCGCGCGGCGATGTGGTCATCGACCCGTTCACCGGCCAGTCGATGTCGCGCGACGCGCTCGATGCCCTGCTGGTGCCTTACCGGCGCCGCCAGGCCCTGGCGCTCGGCCAGACCAAAGACGCTGCCGACATCGTGCCGCTCGGTCTTTTCCTGCAGCTAGCGACGGCGCGCGACATCGTCGCCCGCACGCTGCGCAACCTGAAGGAAATCCACCGTAACGGCAACGACTTCGTCCGCATGCGCCGAGTCTGCGACCGGCTCGTGATCCTGCTGCCCGAGGCGTGGGAGGAGCGGCGCGATCGCGGCCTCGTTGCGGCCGAGCTCGGCGCCGTCGATTCGGCCGCCGCCGACCTCACGTTCTATCTCGAGCGGGCGCCGCGAGCCCACGACCGCCAGGCGATCGTCGAGCGTTTGGCCGAGCTCGGTCGCGGCGACCCGTGGCGCCTGCATTGAGCGGCAGCAGCGTCATCGGTCCGCCGCCGCAGCAATGGGACTGACGCTCGGCCAACGTCGCGCCGTCAACTGGGCGGCGCTGGCGATCGGCGGCGGCGCCCTGGTCTGGCTGCTGGCGCCGGTGCTCACGCCGTTCGCGATCGGCGCCGTGCTCGCCTATGCGCTGCAACCGGCGGTCGAAAAGCTGGCGTCGCGGCGAGTGCCGCGGCTGCTCGCGGTGGTGCTGGTCGAGGTCGGTGCCCTCGTCGCCGCGACGGCGCTCGTCCTGCTCATCGTGCCGATCCTGTCGAAGGAGCTGCCGCTGCTGCGCGACCAGCTGCCGCTGCTCGCCGCGCGCATCAATGCCAGCCTGTCGCCGTGGCTGAAGCAGATGGGAATCGACATTGCGCTCGACCCGACCAGCCTGCGCGCCTTCCTCCTCAAGTACCTCGACGCCAACTGGGGCGACAGCCTGGCCGCCGCCCTCGTTTCGGCACGCATCGGCGGCAGCATCCTGGTGACCTTGATCGGTTCCGTGATCCTGGTGCCGGTGGTGCTGTTCTACCTGCTCATGGACTGGCCGCGCTACATCCAGCGCGGCATTGCCTTGGTGCCGCCGCGACTGCGCGCGAAAGTGGCCTCCTTCACCGGCGAATGCGATGCCGTGCTCGGCCAGTACCTGCGCGGCCAACTGCTCGTGATGGCGATGATGGCGGCCTACTACAGCATCGGCCTGACGCTCTTCGGCTTCGAGCTTGCGGTACCGGTCGGCGTGTTCACGGGTCTCGCCATCTTCGTGCCGTATGTCGGTTTCGGCATCGGTCTCATGCTCGCGATGCTCGCCGGTGCGCTGCAGTTCACCGGCTGGTACGGGCCGGCCTCGGTGCTGCTCGTCTACGGCATCGGTCAGCTTGTCGAGGGCATGTACCTCACGCCGAAGATGGTCGGCCGCCGCATCGGCATGAGCGCGCTCACCGTGATCTTCGCGCTGCTCGCGTTCGGCCGGCTGTTCGGCTTCGTCGGCGTGCTGATCGCGCTACCCGCCAGCGCGCTCATCGCCGTGCTGGTGGCGCGGGCACGCGCGAGCTATACCCAGAGCGGCCTGTACACCGGATGAAGCAGATTCCGTTGGCGATCGGCCCCGAGCCGGCACAGAGCTTCGAGAACTTCCTGACCGGCGACAACGCCGGCGCCGTCGCCCACCTGCAGGCGCTGGTGCCGGGCGCGCCGCCGGCATACCTGTGGGGCTCGCAAGGCAGCGGCAAGACGCACCTGCTGCACGCCGTTGTGCAGCGCCTGCGCGATGGCGGCGCCCAGGTGATGTGGTGTTCGGCCGCCGAACCGGCGCCGTGGTCGGCGGCGGACGAGCGCGATTGGCTCGTCATCGACGACTGCCACGCCCTCGACGCCGCGCAGCAGCAGGCCGCGTTCGCGCTCTTCGTCGACGCCACCAGCCGCGGCGCCGCCGTGCTCGCTGCCGGCCGCGTGCCGCCGGTCGACCTCGGCGTCCGCGAAGACCTGCGCACGCGGCTCGGCTGGGGCCACGTCTTCGCGCTGTCTCCCCTCGCCGAGGCCGAGGTGCGGGCGGCGCTGCGCCGCGAGGCCGACCACCGCGGCACCTTCCTGTCCGACGAGGTGATGGGCTACCTTTTGACCCGGTTCGCACGCGACCTCAAGAACCTGATGGCGCAACTCGATCGCCTCGACGAGTTTTCGCTGTCGACGCAGCGGCCGATCACGGTGCCGCTCCTGAAGCAGATGCTGGCCGAGGCAGCGTCATCGTGAGCCGGCGCGTGGGCCTCGCGCTTTTCGACCTCGACCAGACCTTGCTGCCGATCGACTCCGACCACGCCTGGGGCGGCTTCATGGCCCGCATCGGCTGGGTCGACGGCGACGATTTCCGGCGCGGCAACGACGCCTTCTATGGCGACTACCAGCAGGGCCGCCTCGACATCGACGCCTACATCGCCTTCGCCGTCGCGCCGCTTCGCCGACGCAGCGCCGATGAGCTCGCCGACGCGCGCGCCCGCTTCATGCACGAGGTGATCGTGCCGGCGATGCGGCCGGAGGCGACGGCGCTCGTCGAGGCCCATCGGGCCCGCGGCGACCGCCTCGCCCTCGTGACGGCGACGCACGAATTCGTGACCGCGCCGATCGCCGCCGCCTTTGCGATCGACGACCTGATCGCAACCCGGCTCGAGCGCGACGGCGCGGGCGCCTTCACGGGCCGGATCGCCGGCGTGCCGTCGTTTCGGGAGGGCAAGGCCCGCCGTGTCGGACAATGGCTGGCGGCGACGGGTGACGACTGGGGCGATTTCGGCCGCATCAGTGTCTACAGCGATTCGCCGAACGACCTGCCACTTCTCGAACGCGCGACCGACGCGGTGGCCACCAACCCGTCGCCCGAACTCGAAGCCATCGCCGTCGCGCGCGGCTGGCGCATCCTCAAGCTCTTCGAATGATCAAGAAATTCATAGACAGACTGTTCGGCAAGTCCGCCAACAGCAAGAACAAGGTCGTTGCCGGCAAGCGTGTCGAGGTCGGCAAGGCCGAGCACGGCATCGACCCGTCCCTCGTCGACGAGCGCGCCGTCAAGGTCGTGTCGACGCTGGCCGAGGCTGGCTACGAGGCCTACGTCGTCGGCGGCGCCGTGCGCGACCTGCTCGTGGGCCTGCGCCCCAAGGACTTCGACGTCGCCACCAACGCCACTCCGGAGCAGGTGAAGTCGCTGTTCAGGCGCGCCTTCATCATCGGCCGGCGCTTTCGCATCGTCCACGTCGTCTTCGGCCGCGGCCGGCAGGACCGCGGCCTCTCCGAAGTCATCGAGGTCTCGACTTTTCGCGCCCGGCCCGACGCCGGAGCCGCGGAGCTCGTCACCGGCAACGAGAAGACCTCGAAGAACGAGCTCGCGGGCAAGAGCCACGTCGTGGATGCCGAAGGCCGGGTCCTTCGCGACAACGTCTGGGGCCCGCAGGTCGAGGATGCGGAGCGGCGCGACTTCACCGTCAACGCGATGTACTACGACCCGGTCCGGGAGATCGTCGTCGACTATCACGGCGGCCTGAAGGACGCGAAGAAAAAGCTCTTGCGGATGATCGGCGACCCGGTCGCGCGCTACCGCGAGGATCCGGTGCGCATCATCCGCGCCGTGCGCTTCGCGGCCAAGCTCGGCTTCGAGATCGAGGCCAAGACACGGGCGCCGATCAAGGAAATGGCGGCGCTGCTCGACAACGTGCCGCAGTCGCGCACCTTCGACGAGATGATCAAGCTGCTGCAGACCGGCCACGCGCTGGCC
>JAYVNL010000153.1:0-4705 GCA_043758495.1 Rhizobacter sp. | reverse complement strand
CGCTCTTTGTCTGCCTCGGCGGTGGCGGGCTGCTGTCGGGTTCGGCGCTGGTGGCCCGGGCATTGGCGCCGGGCTGCAGGATCTACGGTGTCGAGCCGGAGGCGGGCAACGACGGCCAGCAATCATTCCGCTCAGGCGCCATCGTCCACATCGACACGCCGAAGACGATTGCCGACGGCGCCCAGACCCGGCACCTCGGCCAGCTCACCTTCGAGATCATCCGTCGCGATGTCGACGATGTGCTGACCGCGAGCGACGCCGAGCTCGTCGAGGCCATGCGCTTCTTCGCGGAGCGCATGAAGATGGTGGTCGAGCCGACCGGCTGCCTTGGCTTCGCGGCGGCGAGGGCGATGAAGAAGAGCGAACTCAACGGCCGGCGCGTCGGCGTCATCGTCAGCGGTGGCAACGTCGATCTGAAGGCGTATGCGCACTTGCTTGGGAGTTGACGGTCGGAAGGCGACGTTTGACGCTCCCCTGTCAGCCGGTCGATGTCTTGCCGGTGAAGACCGTAGGCCGAGAGGTCGGAACCGTCGAACCTGCAGGGCTGGCCCGTCTCAGAGGCATGATGCCGACATGCCACACATTCCACGACGCTTCGAACTTCGCTCCGGGGCACGCCGGTTCACTGCACACCTCGTGGCCTGGCTCGCCGTCGCAGCTCTGGCGGGCTGCGCCGACCAGGCCGTGACGCGGTCCGGCTATCTCGCGACATACGACCGACTGACGCCGGAATCGACCGACTCGAAGAACCTCGTAGAGCGGCCATCGACGGAGCTCCTGCGCGGCTTTGAATCGGTCTACGTCGAGCCCGTCGAAGTGCGCATCTCGACGACCGAGGACGAAGCTGCGATGAAGGAGGTGGCGGCCCTGGCGACCGTCGCGCTGCGCGAGGAGATCGGCGCCGAATGGCCCCTGGCCGTCGATGCGACCGGCGCGCACACGCTGCGCGTGCGCGCCGCGCTCACGGCCGTGAAGGCCGCCAACCCGGCGCTCAACGTCGTGTTGTTCATCATCCTGCCGGTGCCGCTCGACAACGGCGGTCTGAGCGCCGAAGCTAAATTCGTGGGCGGCGATCCCGGAGAGCAGGTCGGTGCCATCGTCTGGGCCGGCAAGGGACTCTGGAATCCGACCGGCTACTTCTCCGCCTATGGCCATCCGCGCCAGCTGACCCGAGACTTCGCGAAATCAGTAGCGGCCGCGCTCAAGCGCAGTCAGTAGGCCAGCCGGTCCGGCCGCAGATCGCGCAGGATCGTGGTGGCGATCTCCTCGATCGACTTGTGGGTCGACGACAGCCAGGCGATGCCTTCCTTCCTCATCATCGTTTCGCCTTCGCGAACCTCGTAGCGGCAGTTCTCGATCGACGCGTACTTGCTGTTCGGTCGGCGCTCGTTGCGGATGCGCGCCAGCCGGTCCGGGTCGATCGTGAGGCCGAAGCACTTGGCCTTGAAGGGCGCCAGCGTCGCCGGAAACTTCGCGCGCTCGAAGTCCTCGGGAATGAGCGGGTAGTTGGCGGCCTTGATGCCATGCTGCATGGCCAGGTAGAGCGAGGTGGGTGTCTTGCCGCTGCGGCTGACGCCGACGAGGATCACGTCGGCCTCGGCCAGGTTCTTCGCCGACTGGCCGTCGTCGTGGGCGAGCGAGAAGTTGATGGCTTCGATGCGGTCGGTGTACTCCTGGCTCTCCGAGACATCCGAGAAACGGCCGATGCGGTGATTCGAGGTGACGCCGAACTCGGCCT
Organism: Rhizobacter sp.; assembly: GCA_043758495.1. Classification (GTDB taxonomy): domain Bacteria; phylum Pseudomonadota; class Gammaproteobacteria; order Burkholderiales; family Burkholderiaceae_C; genus Schlegelella_A. The sequence goes on along the minus strand of JAYVNL010000153.1, from coordinate 2,967 downwards.
CGAGCGGCTCGATGAAGGTGTTGAACATGTCGAGCACGAGGGCCTGGGCGGCGGTCTTGACGATTGCCAGGATCTCGGCGTTGACGAGAGTGACGAAGACGACCGGCTTTCGGCCGTCGACCTCGGCCATGTGGTTGATCTCGCGCACCACCTGGTGGGCCTTGTCGGGAGTGTCGATGAAGGGCCGGCGCAGGTGCTTCGACTTGATCGCGAACTGCGACAGGATCGAGTTGCCGAAGGTCTCGGCGGTGATGCCGGTGCCGTCGGACACGAAGAACACAGTGTGGCGCGGGCCGGGCACGGTAGGCGGGGCGGGGCGCAGGGCCATGAGCGGGGGTGGCGAGGGCTCGGTCATGGCCGGATCATAGGCAGCAGCCGCACCGGAGGGGCTCGTAGAATGAGTTTCAGCTTCGATGCGCCTCACGCCCATGCACGCCACCGCCCCTCTCCCCGCTGCCGGGTCGAAGAGCGCCGGTCGGGAAGCCCCGGTTTTTCACCTCAAGGCCCAGCCATGTCATCCACCCCACTGGCGACCGCCTTCGTCGCCCGATTCGAAGACTTGAGAATGACCGATGTCGAGGCGGTCGGCGGCAAGAACGCCTCCCTCGGCGAGATGATCAGCCAGCTCAGCGAGACCGGCGTGCGCGTGCCAGGCGGCTTTGCGACCACGGCGCACGCGTTCCGCACCTTCCTCGCCGAGGGCGGCCTCGTGAAGCGGATCGCCGAGCGACTGGCCCGGCTCGACGCCGACGACGTTCGCGCGCTCGCCGAGGCTGGCGCTGAGATCCGCGGCTGGATCGTGGCGCAGCCATTGCCGCCTGCCTTCGAGGCGGCTGTACGCAGCGAATACGAGCGGCTCGCCGCAGGCAGCCCCGGTGCCACCTTCGCGGTGCGCTCGTCGGCCACCGCCGAGGACCTGCCCGAAGCGTCGTTCGCCGGCCAGCAGGAGACCTTTCTCAACGTCGTCGGCATCGACGACGTGCTGGCCAGGATGCGCGAAGTCTTCGCCAGCCTCTACAACGACCGCGCCATCAGCTACCGCGTACACAAGGGCTATGCGCACGGCGACGTGGCGCTCTCTGCAGGCGTGCAGCGCATGGTGAGGAGCGACCTCGGCGCTGCCGGCGTGATGTTCACGATCGACACCGAGAGCGGCTTTCCCGATGTCGTCTTCATCACCTCGGCCTACGGGCTCGGCGAGACGGTGGTGCAGGGCGCCGTCAATCCCGACGAGTTCTACGTCCACAAGCCGGCGCTCAGGAATGGCAAGCAGTCGATCATCCGCAGGAACCTCGGCTCGAAGCTGATCCGGATGGCGTTCGCCTCCGAGGCCGAGCGCGCCGCCGGCGGCAAGCTGGTGACCACGCTCGACACCGCCACCGAGCAGCGCAACCGCTATTCGCTGAGCGACGCCGATGTCGCCGAGCTGGCTCGCTACGCGCTCGTGATCGAGCAGCACTACGGCCGGCCGATGGACATCGAATGGGGCAAGGACGGTCACGACGGCAAGCTCTACATCCTGCAGGCCCGACCGGAAACGGTGAAGAGCCAGGCCGCCGGCAAGGCCGAGCAGCGCTACTCGCTCAAGGGCACCGGCACCGTGCTCGTCGAGGGCCGCGCCATCGGCCAGAAGATCGGCACCGGACCGGTCCGCATCGTCGCCGACATCGCCGACATGGACCAGGTCGAGGCCGGCGACGTGCTCGTCACCGACATGACCGATCCGAACTGGGAGCCGGTGATGAAGCGGGCCTCGGCGATCGTCACCAACCGCGGCGGCCGGACCTGCCACGCCGCCATCATCGCCCGCGAGCTCGGCATCCCGGCGGTGGTCGGCTGCGGCGACGCGACCACGGTGTTGAAGAACGGCGCCCTCGTCACCGTCGCCTGCTCGGAAGGCGACACCGGCTACGTGTACGACGGCCTGCTCGAGACCGAGATCACCGACGTCGAGCGCGGCGAGCTGCCGTACTCGCCGGTCAAGATCATGATGAACGTCGGCAACCCGCAGATGGCGTTCGACTTCGCGCAGATGCCGAATTCGGGCGTTGGTCTGGCGCGGCTCGAGTTCATCATCAACAACAACATCGGCGTCCACCCGAAAGCGATCCTCGACTATCCGAACGTCGACAGCGACCTGAAGAAGGCAGTCGAGAGCGTCGCCCGCGGCCATGCGTCGCCGCGCGCCTTCTACGTCGACAAGCTGGTCGAAGGCATCGCCACGATCGCGGCGGCCTTCTGGCCGAAGCCGGTGATCGTTCGCCTGTCGGACTTCAAGAGCAACGAGTACAAGAAGCTGATCGGCGGCTCGCGCTACGAGCCCGAGGAAGAGAACCCGATGCTCGGCTTTCGCGGCGCCTCGCGCTACGTGAGCGAATCCTTCGGCGAGGCTTTCGCGATGGAGTGCGAAGCACTGGTGCGGGTGAGAAAGGACATGGGCTACTCGAACGTCGAGGTCATGGTGCCCTTCGTGCGCACACTCGGCCAGGCCGAACGCGTCGTCGCCATGCTGGCCGATCAGGGCCTGCGCCGCGCCGCTGCCGGCGGCACCGATGGCCTCAAGGTGATCATGATGTGCGAGGTGCCGAGCAACGCCATCCTCGCCGAGCAGTTCCTCGCGCACTTCGACGGCATGTCGATCGGCTCCAACGACCTGACCCAGCTCACGCTCGGCCTCGACCGCGACTCCGGCCTGGAGCTGCTGGCCAAGGATTTCGACGAGCGCGACCCCGCGGTGAAGGCGCTGATCTCGCGCGCCATCGCCGCGTGCCGTGCCACCGGCAAGTACATCGGCATCTGCGGTCAGGGCCCGAGCGACCACCCCGACTTCGCCGACTGGCTGGCCGACGAAGGCATCGTCTCGATCTCGCTCAACCCCGATACCGTCGTCGAGACCTGGCGGCGGCTGGCGACGCGCTGACGGTGGTCTAGGACCGCAGGTCGAGCGCCATGTGGAGCTTGTCGTGG
>JAYVNL010000152.1:0-4742 GCA_043758495.1 Rhizobacter sp. | reverse complement strand
AAGGTACGCCGGCCCGACGGCGCCCGCGCCGGCGGCTACCCCGGCGCCGCCACGATCGAGCGCCAGCTTCGCGACGGCGCCGCGCGCAAGCGCGTCGGCATGCTTGGCCAGGAACGCACGCCGGTGCGCGAAGGCGCGGCCATCGTCGACGACCGTGGTGCGACGATCGGCCGCGTCACCAGCGGCACGATCGGACCCAGCGTCGGCCAGCCGATCGCGCTCGCTTACGTGCCCGCAGGGCAGGCCGCCGTCGGCACGCTGCTCGCGGCCGACGTGCGCGGCAAGGCGCAGCCGATGCGCGTCGTCGCCCTGCCCTTTTCCCCCCACCGCTACTTCCGCGGTTGACCATCCGAGCCTTCAGGAGCCTGCCATGCCCGTGCTGTACACGACCGACCATGAATGGATCGACACCTCCGACGCAGCGCTCGCCACCGTCGGCATCACCCATCACGCGCAGGACGCACTCGGCGATGTCGTCTTCGTCGATCTGCCGGCCGTCGGCAAGAGCTTCGGGAAGGGCGACGTCGCCGGCGTCGTCGAGTCGGTGAAGGCCGCGGCCGATCTGTACATGCCCGTCGCCGGCGAGGTGGTCGAAGTGAACGAGGCGCTGCGTGCCGATCCGTCGCTCGCCAACAGCGACCCGGAAGCCTCGGGCTGGTTCTTCAGGATCAAGCTCGCCGACGCGGCCGAAGCCTCGACGCTGATGGACCGCGCCGCCTACGACGAGATCGTCAAGAACGCCTGATCGCGAGCGAATCGAAAGACCCGACGCCATGCTGATGTCTGCCCTGAAACCGCTCGCCGAACTCGAGAACGACGCCGAGTTCGTCGCCCGCCACATCGGCATCGACGCTGCTGCCGAGAAGAACATGCTGTCGGTCATCGGCGCCGCCTCGCGTCGCGCCTTGATCGACGCGATCGTGCCGGCGTCGATCGCGAGGCGGGCGGCGATGAAACTGCCGCCGCCGCTCGGCGAAGCGGCAGCGCTCGCCGAGCTGAAGGCGCTCGCGTCGCGCAACCGGGTCTTGAAAAGCTTCATCGGCCAGGGCTACCACGGCACCGTCACGCCGGGCGTGATCCTGCGCAACGTGATCGAGAGCCCGGCCTGGTACACGGCCTACACACCCTACCAGGCCGAGATCTCGCAGGGCCGGCTCGAGGCCCTCGTCAACTTCCAGACGATGGTCTGCGACCTCACCGGCATGGCCATCGCAAATGCGTCGATGCTCGACGAAGCGACCGCCGCCGCCGAGGCGATGACCCTGGCCAGGCGCAGCGTCAAGTCGGCGAGCGACACCCTCGTCGTCGCCGGCGATGCCCACCCACAGACGATCGAGGTGCTGCGCACGCGCGCCAAACCACTCGGCCTGACCATCGTGCTCGCCGACTCGGCCGAGGCATGGGACCGGCTGATCGACGGCGGCGACTACTTCGCCGTGCTCGCGCAATACCCGGCCACCAGCGGCCAGATCCACGACATGCGGGCCGACGCGCCGCGCATCCACGCCCATGGCGCCGCGTTCATCGTCGCCGCCGATCTGCTGGCGATGACGCTCGTCGTGCCGCCCGGCGAGCTCGGCGCCGACATCGCCTGCGGCACGACGCAGCGCTTCGGCATGCCGATGGGCTGCGGCGGCCCGCACGCGGCCTACCTCGCCTGCCGCGACGAATACAAGCGCGGCCTGCCGGGCCGGCTCGTCGGCGTCAGCATCGACGCGCACGGCGCGACGGCGTACCGCCTCGCATTGCAGACGCGCGAGCAGCACATCCGCCGCGAGCGCGCCACCTCGAACATCTGCACGGCGCAGGTGCTGCCGGCGGTCGTCGCCAGCATGTATGCCGTCTATCACGGGCCGGCTGGGCTGAAGCGCATCGCCGAGCGCGTCGCGACGTACACGGCGGTGCTCGCGGAAGGCCTGCGCGAGCTCGGTTTCACGGTCCGCGGCGAAGGGGCATTCGACACCATCACCGTCGACAGCGGCGACGCGACCGCGGCGATCTTCAGGCGCGCCGCGGGCGCGGGCCTCAACCTGCGCCGTTTCCCCGAGTGGGGCGACACCATGCTCGGCATCGCCCTCGACGAGACGACCACCCGCGTCGACCTCACGGCGCTCTGGCAGGCGTTCGCGAAAGACGGCCAGGCGCTGCCCGCGTTCATGCCGTTCGAGCGCGGCATCTCGACGTTGATCCCCGAGGGCCTGCGCCGCACATCGACGTTCCTGACCCATCCGGTCTTCAATCGACACCACAGCGAGACCGACATGCTGCGCTACCTGCGCGGTCTCGCCGACAAGGACCTGGCCCTCGACCGCTCGATGATCCCGCTCGGCTCGTGCACGATGAAGCTGAACGCGACCAGCGAGATGATCCCGATCACCTGGCCGGAATTCGCGAACATCCATCCGTTCGCGCCGGCCGACCAGCGTGCCGGCTACGAAGCCTTGCGCCGCCAGCTCGAAGGCTGGCTCTGCGAAGCGACCGGCTATGCAGGGGTCAGCCTGCAGCCGAACGCCGGCTCGCAGGGTGAATACGCCGGCCTGCTCGCCATCCGTGCCTGGCACGACTCGCGCGGCGACACCCACCGCACGATCTGCCTGATCCCTGAATCGGCCCACGGCACCAACCCGGCGAGCGCACAGATGGTGGGCCTGCAGGTGGTGGTGACGAAGTGCGACGCCGAAGGCAGCGTCGACCTCGCCGACCTCGAGGCCAAGTGCGTGCTGCATGCCGACAAGCTGGCCGCGGTAATGATCACCTACCCGTCGACGTACGGCGTCTTCGAGCGCCGCGTCACCGAGCTGTGCAGCGTCGTGCACCGCCACGGCGGCCGCGTCTACATCGACGGCGCCAACATGAATGCGCTGGTCGGCATCGCCGCACCCGGCGAGTTCGGCGGCGACGTGAGCCACCTCAACCTGCACAAGACCTTCTGCATCCCGCACGGCGGCGGCGGACCGGGCGTCGGGCCGGTCTGCGTCGTCGCCGACCTGGTGCCGTTCCTGCCCGGGCATGCGACCGGCGGCGAAACGCCCACCAGAGCGGGCGGCGTCGGCGCCGTGTCGGCGGCGCCGCTCGGCAATGCCGCGGTGCTGCCGATCAGCTGGATGTACGTGCGCATGATGGGTCCCGAGGGCCTGAAGAACGCCACCGAGACGGCGATCCTTTCGGCCAACTACATCGCGGCGCGCCTCGCCGACCACTACGAGCTGCACTTCAGCGGCGAGATCGAGGGCATCAAGGGGGGCGGCGTCGCCCACGAATGCATTCTCGATCTCCGGCCGCTGAAGGAGTCCACCGGCGGCGCGCAAGGCATCAGCGCCGAAGACGTCGCCAAGCGTCTCATCGACTACGGCTTCCATGCCCCGACGCTGAGTTTTCCGGTCGCCGGAACACTGATGGTCGAGCCGACCGAAAGCGAATCTCTCGCCGAGCTCGACCGCTTCTGCGACGCCATGATCGCGATCCGCGCCGAGATCGCCAAGGTCGAATCGGGCAAGTGGGCGCGCGACGACAACCCGTTGAAATCAGCGCCGCACACCGCGGCCGTTCTGCTGAAGGACGACTGGCCGCATGCTTTCTCCCGCGAGGAGGCTGCATACCCGCTGGCGAGCCTGCGTGCCGGCAAGTACTGGTCGCCGGTCGGCCGCGTCGACAACGTCTGGGGCGACCGCAACCTGTCGTGCTCGTGCCCGCCGATGGCGAACTACGCGTCGGATTGAGATGCCGTGACTCCGATTGACGCCGGCTTGCGGTCACGCACCAGATAGCTGTAGAGAACCGGCACCACCACCAGCGTCAGCAGCGTCGAGGTGATCACGCCACCAATGATCGCGCGGCCCATCGGCGCCTGGATCTCGCCACCTTCATTGAGCGCCAGCGCCAGCGGCAGCATGCCGAAGATCATGGCGCCGGTGGTCATGATGATCGGCCGCATCCGCACCAAGCCGGCCTGCAGCAGCGCCTCGGGAACGCTGAGGCCGGCGCGGCGACCGTGGTTGGCGAAGTCGACGAGCAGGATGGCGTTCTTCGTCACCAGGCCCATCAGCATCACGAGCCCGATCATCGAGAACAGGTTCAGCGTCGAGTGGGTGAAAAGCAGCGCCAACATGACGCCGATGAGCGCCAGCGGCAGCGACGCCATGATCGCCAGCGGCTGCAGGAAGCTGCCGAACTGCGACGCCAGCACGATGTAGATGAAGATGACCGCGGCGCCGAGCGCGAACAGCACGCCGGTGAAGGCCTCGGCCTGGTCCTTGGTCTGGCCGCCGACGTCGAAGCGGTAGCCGGGTGGCAGCTGCGTCGCCTTGACGATCTTTTGCACGTCGGCGCCGACGTCGCCGCTCGGCCGGCCCTGCGAGCCGGCATAGATGGCCTGGCGCCGCTGCAGATCCTGGCGCTTGATCACGAGCGGGTTGACGACGGGCACCACATCGGCCACCCGCGACAGCGCGATCGGCGTGCCGTCCTTCGCGTAGGCGATCGGCAAGCCATCGAGCTGGCTCACGCTCTGACGCTCGCTTTGCGGCAGACGCAGCTCGACGTCGACCTGCTCGCCATCGGGCGACGTCCACCAGGTCGCGACGTCGCCGTTGACGTAGCTGCGCAGGCTCGTCGCGAGCTGTGTCGGCGTGAGGCCGAGCTCGCGCACGGCGTCGGGTTTGAGGCGCACCGCGTACGCCGGCAGCCCCGGCTTGACCGACGTGGTCAGGTCGGCGATGCCTTTGACCTGCGCCACCTTCTCG